>JBIOVQ010000001.1:0-4371 GCA_044867805.1 Burkholderiales bacterium
CGAACCAGTCGATGTCGCCGTCGCCTTCCGCGTGGCTGATCTGGTCGGCCCGCTGCAGGGCGTTATTGATTCGCCGCACCACGGTCGGCACCGAGCTCACCGCGTAGAGCGATTGATCGGGATACATTTGCAGCGAATCGTTGGCGTCGGCGGCCACCTGCCAGCCCGACAGGTAGATCGCCTTCAGGCCGGCCCTGACCTGCTGAACCGCCTGGTTGCCGGTGAGCGCGCCAAGCGTGCTCACGTAGGGACGGTTGGCGAGCAGGCGCCACAACTTCTCGGCGCCATGATGCGCCAGGGTGTGTTCGATGACGAGTGATCCGCGCAACCGGTAAACGTCATCGGCCCGGTAATTGCGCCGCACGGCGCGCCAACGCGGGTTCTGCTCCCAGTCTTCCTGGATCGCTGCGATCGCAGCCAGATTCTTCATGCGGACTCCCCTCTAGTTACGTTGAAAGGTTGGAGAAACACCGCGCCCGGCGGCAGATCTCCGGCTTGCTGCCCCGTGCACGCGCTCGAGGCACGGGTCTCACGCCCCTTTTTTCTTGACGCCGCGGTGGCTTCACCGGGACGTGCTTTGAATTGCAGTATAGCGCTTGTTAGTTGCGGTGCAACAATTTCTTCATGCTGCGCAGCATTGCAGAAGAGCCATCGATTCAGCCTGATAGGAGCCAATCCATGATGCGGATGAAAACTTCTTTTGAATTAATGCACTGCATCAATCCGGCCTGAGATTTATTTGTTGCGTCGCCGCAACAACATTCGGAGAGCGGCGCTGAAATCGAACGGCGGCGCGAGCGCGCCGCGATGCCGGTCGGCGCAATGAGCCTCGTCAGGTGCGCCCGGCGGGGCCCGCCCGGCCGCTGCTATAATTCGCGCCTTCCCGGGATTTTTTTTCAGCGCAAGCATGCGCTTCTACGGGATGTCGCGGCGGAGAGGATCATCATGAGTGAACGACTTGACCTGTTGAAGATCGCCAAGGAAGAGCAGAGCGGCGATCTGTTCAAGTACCTGGACAGTGTTTACAAGCGGTCCAAGATCCAGCCGCGCGGCATTTCCGACGCGATCATCTGGGAGGGCGGCAACCCGCACGGCAACGTGAAGCCGGTGGCGCACGCGTTCACCGACATGTTCGCGCTGAACGGCACGCTCATGGCGCTCGACGTGCTGGGGCTGCCGTTCCTGGGCGTGCCGATGATGGCGCAGTTCCGGCACGACACCAAGCTCAAGTCGCTCGAATGGTTCGGCAAGCTTGAGTACACCGCGATCAAGTGGTCCACCGCCGGCGACTTCATGGTCAACGAGAACGGCAAGAAGGTAGTGGTCTTCGGCAAGTCCGCCAATGCGCCGCTGCGCACCGCGGCCGGGGTCTACTGCAATGTCCGGCCCTACGGAACCATCACCAGTGTGCGCTTCATGCCCGGGTTGCCCTACTCGCAGGACAGCAGGAAATTCCAGGTCAGCCGGGAGACCGGCAACATCCACTCCGAAATGAACACGCCCGGAGTCAGGATGGCATACGCCGTGCGCTTGTTCCTCAAAATGGTGCACGAAACACGACAGATCGGGCGCGTCGCCACCAAGCCGACGCAGGCCCAGGAGGACGCCGTCAACGCGGGGATCCTGCGCTGGCTGCTGCAGGGCACGAAGTTCGAGCTGAAGCGGAAGTACGCGGTCGATGCCTACGCCGAGCACAAAGCGAACGTGGATGGAATCGTCGCGCTGCTCCCGAAGGATTTCAAGACGGGCATGGAGAGCTGGGGCGGAGAAATCCACGAACACATTTCCGACACCAACTTCGGCATCCTCCTGCATGACATGTATCAACAGCGCAAGGCCGTGGTTTACGCGACCGACCTCGACGGCGACCGGCTGACGGACCTGATGGCGGACGCGCCTGATGTCTTGCGTGGCTGGGGGCAGAAGCTTCTCGACCACGTCAAGGCCGGCGCCGACATGAGCAAGGTCTGGAAGGACATGGGCTTCACGATGACGAACGGCAAGGACATGACGAGCGTCATGTACCGCATGCAGGGCGAGCCGATATTCGAGCAGACGCTGGGGTCGGCCGACGCGATGCTGCTGCGCTTGCTGGCCGGGGACGAAACGGTGAGCGGCGAAAAGCAGCCCTACGATCCGCGCATCCACTTCGTCCTGATCAACGAGGCCTACAAGGCGGCGAATCCGGGCAACACCGAGTTGGCGCGCTGGCTCGATGCACAACTGGCGACCTTCGACAAGATTTACAGCGTCAAGCGGCCCCGCTACATCGAGGGCTACAACAAGCTGAAGGAAGCGATCAGGCCGTGGGGTAAATGATGAATGAGGGGATAGCTCCCCTCATGCTCCCCTACATCAGATGCGGATTTTAAGTAAGTAAGCGGTCGCTCACCTGCACGGGAAATGGCACGGCAGAGATGCGGGAGAGCGCATGAACCGACCGCGGCCGGACAGGATCCGGTTCACGGCGGGCCGCCCGCGAAGCGGGGCCCCATATGCCAAAGCCCACGCTACCGGGAGGTCGCGCGGGCTTTCTTGTTTGTGCGGAGGTCGCCGGGCGGGGCCGGCGGAAGACTCAGGAAGCGGCCTGGATGTTTGAGGCCTGCTTACCCTTGGGGCCCTGGGTCACTTCGAACGACACCTTCTGGCCTTCCTTGAGGGTCTTGAAGCCGCTCATCTGGATCGCCGAGAAGTGCGCGAACAGATCTTCGCTGCCATCGTCCGGGGTGATGAACCCGTAGCCTTTGGCGTCATTGAACCACTTCACCGTGCCTGTTGCCATACCCCTACCTCTGCTGGAAATTTAGCGGGCGAGGCGCCCGCACGCTGTTTGAGTTTCAACAAGATCGCGTACGGACGGAACCGGTACAGCGAACAAGCTTGAAGCCAAACACCCCACCCGCTTTCTAGGCCAAAAGCCCCGGGAAGTCAAGTATACCGCGTGCTGCAAGTCACGGCAGCTACTTGATAATTTCCGTATTATGGTGAAAATATCAATCGAGGCGCGGGATTAACTGCAGTTTCCGCCATGGCGACGCGGCAGCGCGAAGACACGGTCCTCGAGGCCAGGAAAGCAAAGGTCAAGGCACCGCCGATGTTCAAGGTGCTGCTGCTGAACGACGACTATACGCCGATGGATTTCGTGGTCATGGTGCTGCAGAGATTCTTCGCGTTGAGCCGCGAAAAGGCCACCCAGATCATGCTCAAGGTGCACCGGGAAGGGATCGGGGTTTGCGGGGTCTACCCCAGGGACGTAGCCGCCTCGAAGGTGGAGCAGGTGAAGTCGTACGCCAAACAGCACCAACATCCGTTACAGTGTGTAATGGAAGAGATGTGACATGATCGCCCAGGAACTGGAAGTCAGCCTGCACATGGCCTTCATGGAGGCCCGGCAGAAGCGCCACGAGTTCATCACCGTGGAGCATCTGCTGCTGGCGCTCCTCGACAATCCCTCGGCCTCGGAGGTGCTGCGCGCCTGCGCCGCGGATATCGAGGACCTGCGCAAGCAGCTGGCCGAGTTCGTGACCGAGCACACCCCCGTGCTCTCGGGCGAGGAAGCGGACACCCAGCCCACCCTTGGGTTCCAGCGGGTGATCCAGCGCGCCATCCTGCACGTCCAGTCATCGGGCAAGAAAGAGGTGACCGGCGCGAACGTCCTGGTCGCCATTTTCGGCGAAAAGGATTCACACGCGGTGTACTTCCTGCACCAGAAGGGCGTGACCCGCCTCGACGTAGTGAACTTCATCTCCCACGGCATCACCAAGGTGCCGCAGGCCGCCCAGTCGAAGGGCGATCACGAAGTCGAGACCGAGCAGGAAGCCTCCCCGGGCGGGGCGCTCGAGAACTACACGCTGAATCTCAACTCGATGGCGCTGTCGGGCAAGATCGATCCGCTCATCGGCCGCCAGAGGGAGATCGAGCGGGTCATCCAGACGCTGTGCCGCCGGCGCAAGAACAATCCGCTGCTGGTGGGCGAGGCGGGGGTGGGCAAGACCGCGATCGCCGAAGGGCTGGCGCGGCGGATCGTCGAGAGCGACGTGCCCGAAGTGCTCAAGCGCTGCCACGTCTACGCGCTGGACATGGGTGCGCTGCTCGCCGGAACCAAGTACCGGGGCGATTTCGAGCAGCGCCTGAAGGCGGTGCTGAAGCAGCTGGTGGACAATCCCAACGCCATCCTGTTCATCGACGAGATCCATACGCTGATCGGCGCGGGCGCCGCCTCGGGCGGGACGCTCGACGCGTCCAACCTGCTCAAGCCGGCGCTGCAGTCGGGCCAGCTCAAGTGCATCGGCGCGACCACCTACCAGGAATATCGCGGCGTGTTCGAGAAGGACCATGCGCTGTCGCGCCGCTTCCAGAAGATCGACATCG
>JBIOVQ010000002.1:0-16410 GCA_044867805.1 Burkholderiales bacterium
GCGGCTTGCCGTTGCCGGTCACGCGATGGCTCACGGGATCGAGCTTCAGGCCCGCAACCTCGACTGCGTCATCGGTGGCCTGCGGCGCGCGCCGCCGCAGCACGGCCTTCACGCGCGCGTTGAGCTCCCGCGGCGAGAACGGCTTGGTGAGATAGTCGTCCGCGCCGGTTTCCAGCCCCTGCAGCTTGTCGCGCTCGTCTGCCCGCGCCGTGAGCATGATGAGCGGCACGCCCTGCGTGCGCTTGTCGGAGCGCAGCCGCCGCGCGAACTCGATGCCGCTCATCCCGGGCAGCATCCAGTCGAGCACCACCAGGTCGGGCAGCGCGTCGCGCACCATGTCGAGCGCCTGCTCCGCGTTCTCCGCGCGCAGCGCCTGGTGTCCGGCGAGCTCGAGGTTGTAGGAAATGAGCTCCTGGATCGCCGGCTCGTCCTCGACCACCAGTATCGTTGCCGCCATCGCAGGTCCTCAAATAGGGCCGGGGCGATATTATGAAACTAAGGTTACAGCCCCGTGACAGCGCGAAGGATGGCGAAAACTCCTTTTGGATCAGGGGTTTTCGTTTTCCGGCACGTGGGCTATCATGGGCGACCCGGAGCCATTATGGCAGGACTCAACAGGGGCGTTCCGTCGCCCACGGAAATCCGGCTGCACCAGAAATCACGGATCCTGGAAATCGCCTTTGCCGACGGCAAGACCTTCCGGCTGCCGTGCGAGTTCCTGCGCGTTTATTCACCCTCGGCGGAAGTGCGCGGCCACGGCCCCGGGCAGGAGGTGCTCCAGAGCGGCAAGCGCAACGTGGAGATCACGCGGATCGAGCCGGTCGGGCAGTACGCGGTGCAGCTGCATTTTTCCGACGGCCACGCCACCGGCATCTATTCGTGGGACCTGCTCTACGACTACGGCGTGCGCCAGGACGAGATGTGGCGCCAATATCTCAAGCGCATGGAGGAGGCGGGCGCGAGCCGCGAGCCTCCTCAAAAGCCGTGAATCGTGAATGGTAAATGGTGAATCGAAACATTTGTTACCGCGCACGGTCCACGATTGACGATTTACCATTGACGATTGACGAATGAAGACCACCGACTTCGGCTACCAGAAAGTCCCCGAGGACGAGAAGTCCCGGCGCGTGGCCGGCGTGTTCGATTCGGTCGCGGCGCGCTACGACCTCATGAACGACCTCATGTCGGGCGGGTTGCACCGGCTGTGGAAGCGCTTTGCGGTGGAAGCGAGCGGCGCGAGGCCGGGGGAGCGCGTGCTCGACGTCGCCGGCGGCACGGGCGACCTCGCGCTGCTGTTTGCGCGGCGCGTCGGTGCGGCCGGCGAGGTGGTGCTCACCGACGTCAACACGGCGATGCTCCAGCGCGGCCGCGACCGCCTGCTCGACGAGGGCTGCCTGCTGCCGGCGGTGCAATGCGACGGCGAGCGGCTTCCCTTCGGTGCCGACCGCTTCGATTGCGTGAGCGTCGCGTTCGGCCTGCGCAACATGACGCGCAAGGAGGCGGCGCTCGCCGAGATGCGGCGCGTGCTCAAGCCCGGTGGCCGGCTGCTGGTGCTGGAATTCTCCAGGGTGTGGGGGCCGCTCCGCCCCCTCTACGACGCCTATTCGTTCGGGCTGCTGCCGCGGCTCGGCCGGCTGGTCGCGAACGACGCTGAAGCCTATCGCTATCTCGCTGAATCGATTCGCGTGCATCCCGACCAGGAAGCGCTCAAGGCGATGATGGAACAGGCGGGCCTGGAGCGGGTCGAATATTTCAACCTGGCGGCCGGCGCGGTCGCGCTGCACCGGGGATACAGATTCTGACCCCGCCACCGGCGTACCCCTGGAATACCGGGACGGGACAGCGTGTTTGCCCCGGTACGCCGAATGGCAGTCTGGATATGGGAGATGCGCCGTGAAAACGCCAGAGCGTCGTGTGCGTCATTTCGTCGCCGCCCTTGTCGCCGCGGCCGGCTCCGCATGCGCGTCGATCCCCGCGGAATCTCCGTCGCAATCGGGTGCCCCGGCACCCGCGGCGCCGACACTGGCTGTCGGGGACAGCTGGACTTACCGCGTGCGCAATGGCTTCACCGGCCTGGTGCGGCCGAGCGAGCGCCTTCGCGTCGCGGAGGTGGGCGCCGACCGCATCCGGGTTACCGTGTCGCGCGACAATGGCGGCAAGGATGAAACCCAGGTTTACGACTCCCAGTGGAACTGGCTCGCGCGCCCGGCGACGAATCTCCAGTCCTTCAACTACGATCCGGCGTATCGCGCCCTGTCTTTCCCGCTTGCCGTCGGAAAGTCGTGGCGCGCCCGGCTGACCGCAACCGACCCGGTCGACGGCCGCCGCTTTCCGGTCTGGATAGACGCGACCGTGGAGGGCTGGGAAAGGGTGAAAGTGCCGGCGGGCGAGTTCGACGCCGTGAAGATCAGGCGCGCCGTCTTCTTCGACTACTGGGAGTCTGAAGTCCGTGGCCGGAGCGAGATTGTCGAGCACGAGTGGTACGCGCCGGCGATCAAGCAGGCCGTTCGGCGCGAAGGCCGCTCGAAGTACTTGAGTGCCCTTTATGCGCACGACTTTGGCATGAGTTGGGTACGGGATGACTGGCTCATCGCGGAACTGGAAAGCTACAGCGTCCGATGACCGGGGTTGCGGCGAAGTCGCCGCGTCGGCAGTCACGGCGGGCACCCTTCAGCGAACTGCCCTGCGAAATGGAGGAACGACATGAGAGAATTCGAGCATCGCACCAGGCATCTCCTCGCCGTTGCGGCGGTGGCGACGTGCGCCGCCTGTGCCGGGACTCCTCCGGGCACGCCCCTGCAGTCGAGCGCCACGGCGACCGCGCCGTCGGTGGCCGCCGGGGACACCTGGACCTATCGCGTGCGCGACGCCTACACCGGGCTGGAGCGCGGCGACCGGCACTATCGCGTGACGGAAGCCGGCAACGGTCGCATCCAGGTGGCGGTTTCGCGCGAGGGTGCCGCCGTCGAAACCCAGGTT
The DNA here is from genome assembly GCA_044867805.1 of Burkholderiales bacterium. Taxonomy (GTDB): domain Bacteria; phylum Pseudomonadota; class Gammaproteobacteria; order Burkholderiales; family SG8-41; genus SG8-41. Next base: position 2,980 of record JBIOVQ010000002.1, read on the forward strand.
TTCGACCGCGAGTGGAACTGGCTGAAGCACCCCGCCACCCACCTGCAGTCCTTCGACTACAGCCCCGCCTACCCGGCATTCTCCTTTCCGCTTGCGCCGGGCAAGACCTGGAGCGCGCGGTTGACCGCGACCGACCCCGCGAACGGATGGCGCTTCCCGCTTACCGTCGATGGCACCGTGCTGGGCTGGGAGAGGATCAGGGTGCCCGCCGGCGAGTTCGACGCGCTCAAGATCAGGCGGGTCGTGTTTTTGGAATACCTGGACCCGATACGGGGTCGAAGCGAGATCGTCGAGCATGAATGGTACGCCCCGGCGGTGAAACAATCGGTGCGGCGCGAAGCGACCGCCAGATACCTGAGCTTTCTTTATGGGGGCGGCGGCTCTGCCGGCTTCCTCCAGGTTGGCTCAAAGAGCAAGGACGGCGGCCCCCGCTTCGTGCGCGACGACTGGCTGATTTCCGAGCTGGTGAGCTACTCCGTGCGCTGATCGGCACGGTCGTGCCGGATGCGATGCCGGCAACTACCTGAAATCCCTGATGTTCGGTCTTGCCGCCAGCGCGCGCGTAGCCGCGGGGCGGCGGCACGATCCCTGCTAGACTAGCTGCACCGCTTGCGATTCTTCACGCGCCGCATTCCCTGGATGCAGGAGGAGCTATGAAACGTCCATTGACCGTGGTGATCACCCTCCTTATTGGCCTGTCGCTGGTCGCCGTGGATGCCGACGCGCGCCGGTTCGGCGGCGGCCGCAATCTCGGAATGCAGCGCAGCGCGCCCGCACAACAGCAGGCGGCGCCCAAGGCGCCGGCCCAGCAGCAGCAGGCCGCTCCCGCCACGCCGGCGCAACAGCCCACCGGCGCATCGAAGTGGCTCGGCCCGTTGGCGGGCCTCGCGCTTGGCGCGGGCCTCTTCGCGCTGTTCCTCAACAACGGCTGGGCCGGCGTTCTGGCCGGCCTGCTGCTGATCGCCCTGTTCCTGGCGGCGATCGTTTTTGCCGCGCGCGCGCTGCGTGGCCGGGCGGCGGAGCAACCGTTGCAGTACGCCGGCGCCGGTGGCATCGAACCCTCGTTCGGTGAGCTGCCGGGCGGCGCCGGCGCGAATTCGGTCGCGACCGCGACCGCTCGCGCACCCGCCGCGTTCGACGCAGCCGGGTTCCTGCGGCATGCCCGGCTCAACTTCGTGAAGTTGCAGGAGGCGCACGACCGGAAAGACCTGTCCCTGATGCGCGATTTCCTCGCGCCCGCGGTCTACCGTGAAATCGAGGCCGACATCCGGGCGGCGGGCGATGCACCCCAGCACACCGAGGTGGTGACGCTCGAAGCCGAGATCGTCGATGTCGCCGAGGAGGCGGGATCCTATATCGTCAGCGTGCGCTTCTCCGGACTGATCCGCGAAGCGCCCGATCACGAGGGTGCACCGTTCAGCGAGACCTGGCATCTCGAGAAGCCGGTGAATGGCCGCGGCGGCTGGGTGGTCGCGGGCATACAGCAAGCCTGAGAACGGTGACCGGTGAAGAGCCTATCTCAATGATAGGCGCGTGATGCGTTGTGGCCAGGACGGGATGGATGCTAGGCGCACGGCGCAGGCCCTATGTCGATAGGGTCAAGCCGTGGAACAACGCAGACGCCCGTCCTGGCCGCAACCCGGAGGGACGGGGCGATCTGGGCGCATCTCGTTGTCGGTAACCCTTGCAATATCGACATATTGCTGCGGCTTATCCTCCTAAAGCTGCATCCCACATCGCCTCCGTCGCACACGTGCCTATCATTGAGATAGGCTCTAGTGACCGGTGACCAGTAACCCCGGAGACCGCTTCGCGAGCCCGGCCGCGGCACTCGATGCCGCGGCGGCCGGGTTCATCAACCACCTGCTGCGCGGCGCGAGCTGGGCGCGCGACGAGCTCAGGCCCTTTGCCGGCCGCGCCGCGCGCATCGAAGTCGTCCCCTTCGCTCTGGTGCTGACCGTCGTGGAAAGCGGGGAGGTCATGCCGGCCGCTGCCGGTGCCGCCCCCGTCGTCACGCTCCGCCTCACGCCCGGACTCATGCTGCGGCTCGCCGCCCGCGACGAGAGCGCGTGGCGCGAAATCGAAATCGCGGGCGACACCGATTTCGCGGCCGCCATCAATCGCGTCGCACGCAACCTGCGCTGGGACCTCGAGGAGGACCTGAGCCGGGTCTTCGGCGACATCGCCGCGCACCGCATAGCGGAAGCCGGCCGGACGCTCCGGCGTTGGGGCGAGCAGGCCGCCGACAATACCGCGCGGTCCTTCGCCGAATACTGGACCGAGGAGCAGCCGCTGATCGCAGCCCGGAGCGACCTGGACGAGTTCGGGCGTGCCGTCGACCGGCTGCGCGACGATACCGCGCGTCTCGAAAAGCGCATCGAGCGCTTCAGCCGCCAGGGCGTCAACCCCGAATGATGAACCGCCATGACGCCAAGAGAAACAAGGACTTCAAATTACCTGAAAACCCCTGACATTCAGGTCAGAGAATTCCGCGATTCCTCAGAACTGTCCTGCGGTTGCGCCCCGATCGTAGTGAGCACGACACGCTTCACCCCGTCCTTCAGCAGGCGCTCGTGGAAATTGATGAGTAAGCCAACGCGGCATCCTGTTGCTTTCAAGTACGACATCAATTGGGCTTGATGAATCGGCAGCAGTTTTTCCGCTGCTTTCAGCTCGACAACCACCGAGTTCTCCACGAGAAAGTCCACCCTTCCTTCCCCGATCCGTCGTTCCTTGTACGACACATTTATCGGCTTCTGCCGCTCAAAGGGTATCCCCCGCAGTCCGAATTCCACGGCTATCGCTTCCTCGTAAACGGACTCGAGGAAACCGGGGCCGAGTACGCGGTGCACTTCCAGCGCCGCGCCAACTACCGCCCTTGCGGTCGCATCAATACGAAGTGATGGTTCCAGCATCAACCTCTCCTTGCCGCTGCTAACGAATGACAACGAGCGCGGTTGACTCAGGCTTTGTTCTTCTTGGTCTAGGTGGTCAGTTATGGTTTGTTGTTGATTCTCTTGGCGTCTTGGCGGTTGAATTGATTCTGTCTCGCCTGCGTCTTGGCGGTTAGAATCGTCGTATGCGCTTGTTCCGCCTGCTGAAAATCCTCGGCGTCAGCATCCGCTACGGGCTCGACGAATTCTTCCTCGGCCACGAGCGGGTGGGCGGGCTGCGCGCGCTGATCGGCGCGGCCCTCTTCTGGCGCAGGCTCGACGCGCCGCGCGCGGTGCGGCTGCGCCAGGCGCTCGAGGCGCTGGGACCGATCTTCGTCAAGTTCGGACAGGTGCTCTCCACGCGCCGCGACCTGCTGCCGGCGGACATCGCCGACGAGCTCGCCCGGCTGCAGGACCGGGTGCCGCCGTTTTTTGCGGACCAGGTGATCGCCACGCTCACCCGTGTCTACGGCCGGCCGGTGGAGGACGTGTTCCGGGAATTCGATCGCAACCCGGCCGCCAGCGCTTCCGTGGCGCAGGTCCATCTTGCGCGCCTTCCCGACGGCACGGAGGTCGCGGTCAAGGTGCTGCGGCCCGGCATCGCGCGGGTGATCGCCGGGGACCTCGCGCTGCTGCACGCGGGCGCCACCCTGATCGAGTGGCTGTGGGCGGACGGCAGGCGGCTGCGCCCGCACGAAGTCGTGGACGAGTTCGCCAAGCACCTCGAGGTCGAGCTCGACCTCCTGCGCGAAGCCTCGAACGCGAGCCAGCTGCGGCGCAATTTCGACGGTTCGCCCCTGCTGCTGGTGCCGCGCGTCCATTGGGACTACTGCTCGAGCGAAGTGATGGTGATGGAACGCATGCGCGGGACCCCGGTTTCGCACGTGGAGGCGCTGCGCGCCCAGGGAGTGGACATCCCGCGGCTCGCGCGCGCGGGCGTGGAGATCTTCTTCACGCAGGTGTTCCGCGATGGCTTCTTTCACGCCGACATGCATCCCGGCAACATCCTGGTGACGGCGGACGGCAAGTACGTCGCGCTCGATTTCGGCATCATGGGCACGCTCACCGAGATCGACCAGAACTACCTGGCGCAGAACTTCCTCGCCTTTTTCCGCCGCGACTACCGGCGGGTGGCCGAGGCCCACATCGAGTCCGGGTGGGCGCCGAGCGACACGCGGGTGGACGACTTCGAGGCCGCGATCCGCGCCGTGTGCGAGCCCATTTTCGCCAAGCCGCTCAAGGAAATCTCCTTCGGGCGCGTGCTGCTGAGGCTGTTCCAGACCTCGCGCCGCTTCAACATCCAGGTCCAGCCGCAGCTCGTGCTGCTCCAGAAAACGCTGCTCAACATCGAGGGGCTGGGGCGCGAGCTCGACCCCGAGCTCGACCTGTGGGCGACCGCCAAGCCCTATCTGGAGCGCTGGATGGCCGACCAGGTCGGCTGGCGCGGCTTCCTCGAACGCCTGAAGCAGGAAGCTCCCTACTGGAGCACGATCCTGCCGCAGCTGCCGCGGCTCCTGCACCAGGCGCTCGCGCGCCACGCGGCGCCGCAGCTCGACCCCGCCGCCGCCGGATTGCTGCGTGAAAAGCAATCGCAGACACGGCTGCTGGCGTTGATCGCCGCGCTGCTCGCTCTCATCACCGCCCTGCTCCTTCTGCGCTGACGTTCCCCGACCAATTGGCGCGCGTTGAGCGGCGGCCGTGCCGTCCGTTCCAACGCGCGCAATCAAGGCGGCGCGAAGGCGTCCGTCCTTAATATAGAATGGGCGCGCCGCCGGCGGCGTAATGTCTGAGAGTTCCCGATGTTGCTCACGTTCGTGATCGCGTACCTGGTCCTGTCCATCGCCGTCGGGTTCATCGCCGCGCTGCGCGTCCACAACACCCGCGACTTCGTCCTGGCCGGCCGCACGCTGCCGCTCTACGTCGTGACCGCGATGGTGTGCGCGACGTGGTTCGGCTCCGAGACGGTGCTGGGGATTTCCTCCACCTTCATCAGGGAGGGGCTGCGCGGCATCGTGGCCGATCCGTTCGGCTCGAGCCTGTGCCTGGTGCTCGTAGGCCTGTTCTTCGCCGCCAGGCTCTACCGCATGGACTTCCTCACGATCGGCGACTACTACCGCGCTCGCTACGATGCGACCGCGGAACTGCTGACGAGCCTGTGCATCGTCGTTTCGTACCTGGGCTGGTTATCCGCCCAGATCGTCGTCATCGGGCTGGTTTTCAACGTGGTCACCGGCGGCGCGGTGAGCATGAGCACGGGAATCGTGATCGGCGCGGCCGTGGTGCTCGCCTACACCCTGTGGGGCGGCATGTATTCGGTGGCGTGGACCAACTTCGTTCAAATGGTCATCATCGTCGTCGGCCTGCTCTATATCTTCGTGCTCATCGCCGGCAAGGCCGGGGGCGTGGGCACGGTGGTGTCGCACGCGCAGGCCGCGGGCAAGCTCGAGTTCTGGCCGAAAGCCGAAGCGCGCGACGTGCTCGCGTTCATCGGCGCTGCCGTCACGCTGATGCTCGGTTCCATCCCGCAGCAGGACGTGTTCCAGCGCGTGACCTCGGCCCGCAGCGAGAAAATCGCCGTTGCGGGCTCGGTCCTCGGTGGCGTGCTCTATTTCGTGCTCACCTTCATCCCGATCTTCCTCGCCTACTCGGCGAGCCTCATCGATCCCGCCCTGGTGGCGCGGCTGATCGAGAAGGACCACCAGCAGATCCTTCCGAGCCTCGTCATCGGCCACACCCCGCTGCTTGCCCAGATCCTGTTTTTCGGGGCGCTGCTCTCGGCGGTCATGAGCACGGCGAGCGCAACGCTGCTCGCGCCGTCGGTGACCTTCACCGAGAACGTCCTGAAGCAGGTCATTCGCAGGGACCTGAGCGACCGCGAGTTCCTGGGTGTCATGCGCGCCGTCGTCGCCGTATTCGCGGTGGGCGTGACCGTGTTCGCGCTGAATTCCGACTCGACCATTTATGAAATGGTGGTCGGCGCCTACAAGGTCACCCTGGTGGCGGCGTTCGTCCCGCTCGCCGCCGGTCTCTACTGGCGGCGCGCGACCGCCCAGGGGGCGCTGGCCGCCATCGTGGGCGGGCTGGTCACGTGGGTTGCGCTGGAGATCGTCGCGCCTGGCGGGCTATTCCCCCCTCAGCTCGCCGGCTTGCTGGTCAGCATTGCCGGCATGGTGCTGGGATCTCTGCTTCCGCAGTGGTACGGCAAGGCGCCCGGAAGCGCAGCCGCATAGTCGCACCGCCGTGCCTCGAGTCGCGCCGTGGTATCCGTGGTTCAAGGCGGCAGTGTTCGCGCTGCTGGCTTGCAACACGGCGGTCTACGCGATTTCGGGCACGCTCAGCGAAGCGCTCGACTCCATCGCGTGGCTGCTCCTTCTGGCGTCATTCGAGCTCGAGACCAGGCCGGGGGGCAGCTTCGCCGCTGGACGCGCGGCCGCGGTGCTGCGCGCCGTGAGAATCGGCGCCACGGCCGCGATACTCGCCGCCGGGGCGGGCTACGTCCGCGACCGCGAGTGGCTCGATGCCTTGAATATCGGGCTGTGGATCGGCGTGGTGGCGCTCCTCGAGGCGGAGGTGCGCTACCCGGCATTCGTGGCGGGGCAGCGCGCGCGATTCATCGCCGCCGCCGCGGCCCTCTACTCCGGACTGGCGATCCTGGTGCTCGTCTGGCTGCGGCAGGGCGACTGGTTCGACGCCTACGATGCCGCGTTGTGGCTCGTCGCGTTCATGACGATCGAACTGGACTTGCTGCGGAAATTCACGCGCGAGGGTTTCCCTGACCGCGCTCCGCCAGCGGGCTAAGAGCCGGATCCGGTCGACGCGGCGTATCATGGCGCGCGCGCGGGGAGACAATCATGAGGGGCGGGATCCTGAGCTACCTGTTCTTATTGATCGGCATCGGCTTTCTCGCCGGCGCCGGCTACCTCTATTCCAACACCAGTGAGTTCGTGGCCAACGCGCGCAGGGCCCCGGGCACGGTGGTAGCGCTGAGGTCGGGTGCGCCCGAAGTCAAGTTCCGGGCGCACGACGGCCGCGAGATCCAGTTCACTTCCAGCGTCAGCAGCAAGCCGCCGAGCTACCACGTTGGCGAGACGGTGGAAGTCCTCTATCGGCAGGACCGCCCGGAAGATGCCGAAGTAAACGCCTTCATGTCGTTGTGGCTGGGCGTGATCCTCCTCGGCGGCCTGGGCTCGGGGTTCTCTATCGTCGGGGCCGCGCTGGTCTTCGGCTGGGGCTGGAAGAAGGCCGATCCCGGCATCAAGCTCACCGGAATGTCGATACAGACTGACTTCCAGGGCGTCGAGCGCGACAGCGAGGGCGGCCGCCACGCGTTCCAGGTCGTGACCCAGTGGCAGAACCCGGCGACCGGCGAGATACACCTCTTCCACAGCGATCTCCTGTGGTACGACCCGACCGCCCACATCAAGACCGGCAAGATCACCGTCTACATCGAGCGCGGGAATCCGGAGAAGTATTTCATGGACATCTCCTTCCTGCCCAAGCTCGCGAGTGATGACTAACGGTCCTGCCGCGCCATGATCGACACGATACTGGTCGCGCTGGCGGTGGCGGCGGGGGTCGTGGGGCTCGCCGGCGCGCCGCTGCGCTGCTGGCAGTTCGCGACCGGGCGCTTCCGTTCCCGGATCCCGCGGCACGCCCTGGCGCGCGCCACCTTCCGGCTGTTCGCCGTCGGGTTCCTGGTACCGAACGCGCTCGCCTGGACCTATGCGCTCTATGCCGCGTACCGGGAGCTGGCCTGCACCGGCGCCTGCCCGCAACGGTGGGTGGCGGCCGTCATCGCGATCGGTTTCCTCGGCTGCGCCTACTTGCTGCTCGAAGGCTTCCTGCTTACTGCCCGCCGCCGCGGCGCTCGCGCCGCGGACGACCCGTGACGACACGCGATTTCAACCGGGAAATGCTTTGGCGAATTCAGCGGCGAAACGCGGGTAATCCGCTTCGGGCAGCCAGTTGATCCCGGCCGCCGCCTGCCGGCCGCCGCCGCCTTCGAATTGCCGGCACAGTACGTCGGCGCCGCTGGGGTTCTCGGCGGGGGCGCGCACGCTGACCCTGTAGCCTCCGTGCCCGCTCACCAGCAGCGCGTGGGCGCGCCGCGGGTGCTTGAGCGCGAGCTGATTGCCGTAGAAGCCGTGTATGCGTCGGCCCCAGGCTGCGTCCGGCAGCACGTAGATCGCGGCGTTGGCGCCAACCGCCTGCGGCTTGATTCCCACGGCGCGCGCGATATCGTCGGCCAGCGCGTTTTTCAGGACCTCGAGCACCGGCTCGCCGTCCAGGAATTCGCGCGGGTCGTGATAGTGGCTCACCGTCTCGAACAGATCCGCGGGGTGGTAGTGCAGATCGTCCACGGTCTCGCCGTAGGCGTTGTAGTTCAGGCATTCGCCGAGCTCGCGCAGCCGCGCGATGTCGCGCTCGTCGAGATCCAGCCCCTGCGCCGCGCGCAACGCGGGCCCGGGCAGGTTGTCGCCGAAGGCCGCCACCACCGCCCACAGGCGCTGGCGGCCGCCAAGGTGGCGGTCCACGATCAGGCTGGTGCAGATGTCCGGCGCGGTGTCGATGAACGCCTTGAGCCGGGCGTCCCGGGGAACGTCGCCGGCTTCGTGATGGTCGAAATAGCGCAGCCGGGCGCCGGCCGCGAGCAGCCGCTTCACGTCGCCGGCGTTGGTCCTGAGCGAGATGTCGAGCACGGTGAGCTCGTCCCCCGCGGCCGCGTTGACGCGATCGAGCAGATGCACGTCGCGCTTCACGCCGGTCACCAGCACGCTCGCGCGCGGCTCCTCCAGCCGCAGCTGCTGCAGGGCGCAGATGCCATCGGCATCGCCGTTGAAGATGTCATAGAATTGCATCGTGGCCAGTTTACCCGACCGCGGCTTCTCGCAGCACAGCGTGAAGCTGGCATGGATACTTGCCGCGGCCTACCTGCTCGTCGTCGTCTACGCCAGCCTGCAGCCGTTCCGGGACTGGCGCGCCCCGCCCGCCGAAATCCTGAACTTCCTGTTCGCGCCGTGGGCGCGCTACATCACGCTGGAAGACGCGGCGGTCAATGTCCTCGCCTACGTGCCGCTCGGCTTTCTCCTTTCCATCGGATTCGGTGCGCGCCTGGGGCCGGCCGGCGGGGCGGCTGCGAGCGTCCTGGCCGCGGCGGTCCTGAGCCTGCTGATGGAATCGGTGCAGATGTTCCTGCCGGCACGTATTGCTTCCAACGTGGACCTGGTGTTGAACAGCCTGGGCGTGCTCATTGGCGCGATGGCCGCACCGCTGTTCGCGCCCACGCGCATCCTCGGTGGCAAGCTCCACGGCTGGCGGCACCGCCTGTTCGTCGAGGGGATGACGGCCGATGTCGGGCTGGTGGTGATCGCCTTGTGGCTCGCCACGCAATTTCATCCCACCGCGCAGCTCTTCGGGACCGGCGGGATCCGCGCAACCTTCGAGCTGCCCGCGCAATTCGCCCACACCCCGCTGCTCGCCCTTAGCGGGGAAGCCATGGTGGTGTTGTTCAACCTGCTGGGTGTCGGGCTGCTGCTCGCGGCCTGCATGCGCGAGGGCCAGCGTTCCATGCGGGCGATCGCGGTGGTCGTCGGCGCCGCGCTCCTCATCAAGGCTTACACGGCCGCGGCGCTGGTGAAGGCAGCCGCGCCGCTGTCATGGCTCACGCCGGGGGTACTGCTGGGACTCGCTGCCGGGTGGCTCCTGCTGCTGGCGGCGGTGCGCCTGCCACGGCGCAGCCAGCTCGCCACCGCCGCCGCTTGCATTGCCGTTGCCACGGTCGCGATCAATCTCGCGCCCGTCAATCCGTACCTCAGTCCCCCGCCGCGGCTGCTCGCCCGGGGCGCGAGCCATTTCATGAACTTTTCCGGCATCGCGCGGGCCCTCTCCGAGCTGTGGCCCTTGCTCGCGGTAAGCTACCTGATCTTCGCGTTCGGCGAACGCAAGAGCGGGGCGGCCGAGGCGCCGCGCGGGCATCATATATAATTTTGTACGGTGTCGCGAAAGTCCGCCCCCGCGGCACCGGATTCGAACGGACGCCGACCGAGGTCGCCGCCGCTCAATCCGGACAGAACCGGAACAGGGAAATGAGCTACTACGAGCGCCACATCTTCTTCTGCTGCAACCAGCGCACCAACGGCGAGCAGTGCTGCAACGACAACGGCTCGCAGAAGATGCGCGATTACGCCAAGGACCGCGTGAAGAGCCTCAAGCTTTCCGGACCCGGCAAGGTCCGCGTCAACCAGTCGGGCTGCCTCGATCGCTGCAAGGAGGGGCCGGTGGTGGTGGTCTATCCCGACGCCGTTTGGTACACCTACGTCGACCAGCACGACATCGACGAGATCATCAGCGAGCACCTCCAGAACGGTCGCATCGTCGAGCGGCTGCGCATCTAGCGCCTCCCGGCAGTGAATGGTGAATGGTGAATGGTGAATGGTGAACGCGGCGCTCTGCGCCGCGTTTGTCATTTCCTACTCCCTATTTCCTAATTCCCATGCAACCCGTCGAAATCCGGCCGATGCCGGCTTCGTCACTCGCGCACGTCATGATCCAGGGGCCGGCGGGGGCGATCGAAACGGACATCAACGACCCGGGCGGCGCGCGCCGCGGCTTCGCCCTGATCGCCCATCCCAACCCGCTGGAGGGCGGAACCAAGGACAACAAGGTCGTCACCACGCTCGCCCGGACTTTCTTCGCGCTCGGCTATATCGCGGCGCGGCCGAACTTCCGCGGCGTGGGCGCATCCGCGGGAAAGCATGACCAGGGCCGCGGTGAGACCGACGACCTGCTGGCGGTGGCCGCCCACGTGAAGCGGCAATACGGCGATCTGCCCTTCGTCCTCGCCGGCTTCTCTTTCGGCAGTTTCGTCCAGACGCGCGTGGCGAAGCGGCTGCAGCCGGAGCGCATGCTCCTGGTCGGCCCGGCCGTGAACCGTTTCCCCGCGGAAACGGTGCCGCCCGGCACGCTGGTTATCCACGGCGAGCACGACGATGTGGTGCCGCTCGCGGCGGTGCTCGACTGGGCGCGGCCGCAGCAGCTGCCCATCGTGGTGGTGCCGGGCGGGGAACATTTCTTCCACGGGCGACTCAACCTTCTTTCGGACATCGTCGCGCGGCATTTTCGCCGCTGACACTGCATGCCCCATCTCCGCGTTTCGGGCCTGCCGCCTACGCAATCGCAAGCACCTGCGTCGCCCTGGTCCTCACCCGCCGCCACCTGCTTAAGTAAGCCGTCAGGCGTCAGCTGTCAGCTGTCAGCTGTCAGTTGTGAGCCGCGCCAGGGCCGACCCGTGCCCCAGCACTGACGACTGACGGCTGAAGGCTGACGGCCGATCTCCCCGGCCTGCGCTACACTGGACCGATATGCTGTGGGTCAAGTCGCTTCATCTCATTTTTATGGTGACCTGGTTCGCGGGGCTGTTCTACCTGCCGCGGCTGTTCGTCTACCACGCGATGGCCGAGGACGCCGCGAGCCGGGAGCGCTTCAAGGTGATGGAGCGCAAGCTCTACTACGGCATCATGGCGCCGGGAGCCGTGCTCACCATCGTGTTCGGCCTGTGGCTGTGGCTGGGCTACGGCTTCAGCGGCGGCTGGCTGCACGCGAAGCTCGCTCTGGTCGTCGTCCTCGTCGTCTATCACCTGTGGTGCGGCCGGCTGCTGAGCCACTTCAAGCACGACCGCAACGCGCACGGTCACGTCTGGTACCGCTGGTTCAACGAATTCCCCGTCGTCGTCCTGATCGCGGTTGTCATCCTGGCGGTCGTCAAGCCGTTCTAGGCGCATGCTGCCTTGAACGCGTCGGACAACGGGTCTACACTCGGCGGGATGCTCACCAGCTACTCCCTCGACCAGGTCAGCCGGCTCGCGCCCGATATGCTGGGTGATGCGCTCGAGCGCGGCGAAATCGTTCATTTCCCGCGCTGCCCGATCGAGCTTCCCGGCGAGGCCGACCTGAAATTCCTGCGCGAGGACCTGGCGGCGCACCTGCGGAACAAGAACGTCAGCTATCACCCGGAAACCGACAGCGTGCCGGGACTGAAGAGCGACCCCGTTCGCACGGAACGCGCGCAACGGATACTCAAGCAGCACGCCGCCCGCGTCGAGGCGTTTCTCACGCGCACGATGCCGACGCTCACGCGCGGCTGGACCATCGGCACCTCGAGCTTCCGCCCGATCCAGGAAAAAGGCCGCAATCTTTCGGCGCACGCGAGCAACGAGCTCGTGCACATCGACGCGGGAGCGTACGGGCCCACCTACGGCGACCGCGTGCTGCGCTTCTTCGTCAACGTCAATCCCGTCGAGGATCGCGTCTGGGCGACGCGCGGGACGTTCCCCGAGCTCTACGCGCGATTCGGGCACGCCGCGCGCATCACGCCGGACACACGCCGCAAGGCATCGCTCGAGCGCGGCGCGCTGGATAATTTGCGCACCGGCTTCCTGCGCACGCTGGCGGCTTGCGGCCTGCCCCAGGCCATGCTGATCGACAGCAGCCCCTACGACCGTACGATGCGGCAATTCCACAACTTCATGAAGGACGAGCCCGCGTTTCGCGACGACCCATCGAGCGAGGTCGAGATCCGCTTCGCGCCCTTCTCGGCATGGATGGTACTGACCGACATGGTCAGTCACGCGAGCCTTTCCGGGCAGTACGCGCTGGTCAACACGTTCCTGCTGCGCCTGGCCAGCTGCCGGCTGCCGGAATTCGCGCCTTACCGCATCCTCTCGGCCGCCTGAACCTCTCCAGGAACGCACCACCGCGGACCTTCCTCTGCGTCGGCGATCCGCCATGAGCGCTGCGCACGTGAACGCGCGTATCGAGGAGTTCCGCAGCCACCCGCCCGCGCAGGTCTGCATCCTGCGCCTCTCCGCCATCGGCGATACCTGTCACGCGCTGCCGGTGGTGCGCACGCTGCAGCGCGCGTGGCCGCAGACCCGGCTCACCTGGGTCATCGGCAAGGCCGAGGCGTCCCTCATGTCCGGCATCGACGGCGTCGAGCTGGTCGAGCTCGACAAGTCCGCCGGAGCCGGCGGGCTCCTGGACGTGCGACGGCGCCTGGGCGGCCGCCGCTTCGACCTGCTGCTGATGATGCATGCCTCCATGCGCGCCAACCTCACCAGCCTGATCGTCCGTGCCGATGTGCGGCTCGGATTCGACCGCTCCCGGGCCCGCGACTATCAGTGGCTGTTCTCGAACGCGCGCATTGCCGGGCGGGGCGGCGAGCACGTGATGGACGGCTTGTTCGGCTTCGCCGAGGCACTGGGCATCCGCGAGCGCACGCTGCGGTGGGACATACCGGTATCGGAAGCAGACCGCGCCTTTGCCGAGCGTTGCATTCCCACCGGCCAGCGCGCGGCGATCATCAGCCCGTGCTCTAGCCAGCGCTTTCGCAACTACCGCAACTGGAGCATCGAGAACTATGCCGCGCTGGCCGATCACGCCGCGCGGGCGCACCGGGCGACTGTAGTTCTCACCGGCGGACCCACGGATCTCGAGGAACGCT
>JBIOVQ010000003.1:0-12935 GCA_044867805.1 Burkholderiales bacterium
CGTCCCAGATGAGGCGTCCCAGATGAATCGTCCCAGATGAATCGTCCCAGATGAGGCGTGTTGGTTTTCTTGCGAAAGACGCTTTATCTGGGACGCAGTACCTGGGACGCTTTATCTGGGACGCAGTACCTGGGACGTCCTTTCTAGAATGAATATTGGATCGAGTAGTAGCAAAGCGCCATCAGCGGCTCGGGCAGGATGCCGAACACGAGCATCGCGAGCCCGTTGACGCTCATGAGGAAGCGGACGTCGGCGCCCGGGGTGATCGGCGCGGTGTCCGTCGGAGCGTCGAAGTACATGAGCTTGACCAGCCGCAGATAGTAGAAGGCGCCGACCAGGGAGAACGCCACCGCGACCACCGCCAGCCACACGTAATCGACGTTGATCACCGCCTGCAGCACCACCAGCTTCGCGTAGAAGCCCACCGTCGGCGGCACCCCCGCCATCGAGAACATCAGGAGCAGCATGATGAAGGCGTACCAGGGGCTGCGCTGGTTCAGCCCCTTGAAGTCCTCCAGGTTCTCCGCCTCGAAGCCGCTGCGGGACAAGAGCAGGATCATGCCGAAAGTGCCGAGGTTCATCAGCACGTAGACCACCACGTAGAACATGCCGGCGCCGTAGCCGATGAGGTTGCCGGACAGTATGCCGAGCAGCAGGAACCCCATGTGCCCGATCGTGGAATAGGCGAGCATGCGCTTCAAGTTGGTCTGGGCGATCGCGACCACGTTGCCGATCGCGATCGAGGCCACCGCCATCACCACCAGCATCTGCTGCCATGCCTCCACCAGGGGGTCGGCGCCCAGACCCTGCGCCAGCAGCCGCATGACGAATGCGAACGCCGCGAGCTTGGGCGCCGAGCCGATGAACAGCGTCACCGCCGTCGGCGCGCCGTGGTAGACGTCCGGCACCCACATGTGGAACGGCACCGCGCCGAGCTTGAAGCCCAGGCCCGCGACGATGAACACCAGCGCGAACACCAGCACGATGCCCTTTGCGCTGCCGGTGAAGATGGTCTCGGCGAGCGGCCCGATGCCGAGCGTGCCGGTCGCGCCGTAGAGCATGGACATGCCGTAGAGCAGCATCCCGGAGGCGAGGGCCCCGAGCACGAAGTACTTCATGGCCGCCTCGGTGGCGACCGCCGAATCGCGCTGCAGGGCCACCATCGCGTAGAGCGAGAGCGACAGCAGCTCCAGGCCGAGGTAGAGCGTGAGCAGGTGGTTCGCCGAGATCATCACCATCATGCCGAGCGTCGCGAACAGCGCCAGCGCGAAGAACTCGCCGCGGAACAGCCCCCGCGCCCCGATGTAGCTGCGCGAATACACCAGCATCACCATGACGGCGACATAGACCAGCAGCTTCAGCACGTCCGACATGAGGTCGTCCACGAACATGCCGCTGAAGGTGGTCTCCGGCTCCAGCCGGGCGGTGAACAGCGTGATGGCGAAGCAGCCCGCCAGCGCGACCTGGGTCAGCGCGTAAGTCGTGACGCGGTTGTCGTCGGTCACGAACAGATCGGCGACGAGGATCACGCACACCATGCCGAGCAGGTAGACCTCGGGATAGGCGGGCGCCAGCGGGGTGATGAAGTTCATGCGGTCCCTCTCCCCCGCCCTACGGCACCTTGCTCTGGGCCACGTGGCCGAGCAGGTCGTTGACCGAGACGTGCAGCACCTCGGCGAAGGGATTGGGCCACACGCCCATCACCAGCACCGCCAGCGCCAGCAGCCCCAGCACCAGCAACTCGCGCCCGTTCAGGTCGGTGAGCCCGGCCACGTGGTGGTTGGCGACCGCGCCGAAGATCACGCGCTTGTACATCCACAGGGTGTAGGCCGCGCCGAACACCAGCGTCGTGGCGGCCGCGGCGGCGTACCAGACGCTGGTATTGACCGCGCCCATGATCACCAGGAACTCGCCCACGAAGCCGCTGGTCCCCGGCAGCCCCGAATTGGCCATCGCGAACAGCATGAACAGCGCCGCGAACACCGGCATGGTGTTGACGACGCCCCCGTAGTCGCCGATCAGCCGCGAATGGACGCGGTCGTAGAGCACGCCCACGCACAGGAACAGCGCCCCGGAGACGAAGCCGTGCGAGACCATCTGCAGGATCGCGCCCTCGAGGCCCTGGACGTTGAAGATGAAGATGCCGAGCGTGACGAACCCCATGTGGGAGATCGACGAGTAGGCGATCAGCTTCTTCATGTCGGCCTGCACCAGCGCCACCAGGCCGATGTAGACCACCGCGATGAGCGAGAGCGCGATCACGAACCAGGCAAGCGACTGGCTGGCGTCGGGCACGATCGGCAGCGACAGCCGGATGAAGCCGTAGGCGCCCAGCTTCAGCATGATCGCCGCCAGCACCACCGAGCCGCCGGTGGGCGCCTCGACGTGCGCGTCGGGTAGCCAGGTGTGCACCGGCCACATCGGCACCTTGACCGCGAACGCCGCCATGAACGCGAGGAAGATCAGGACCTGGGCCGGCAGCGGCAGCGGCAGCTCGTAGTAGTCGAGCAGAGAGAAGCTGTAATCCGCCTGCACGTAGAGGTAGATCAGCGCCACCAGGGAGAGCAGCGAGCCCGCCAGGGTGAAGAGGAAGAACTTCACCGCGGCATAAACCCGGTTCGGCCCGCCCCACACGCCGATGATGATGAACATCGGGATCAGGGTCGCCTCGAAGAACACGTAGAACAGCAGCGCGTCGAGCGCGCAGAAGACGCCGTTCATGACGCCCGACAGCAACAGGAACGAGGCCATGTACTGCGCGACCCGCGACTGGATCACGGTCCAGCCCGCGATCACCACCAGCACGGTGGTGAAGCTGTTGAGGAGGATCAGCAGCAGCGAGACGCCGTCGATGCCGAGGTGGTAGTAGACGTTGAACGTTTCGATCCACGGCACGCGTTGCTCGAACTGGAAGCCGCCCGCAGCGCGGTCGAAGCCGGTCCAGAGCGGCAGCGTGACGGCGAATCCCAGCACCGCGCCGACGAGCGCGATCAGGCGCGCCGCGTGCGCGTTGCGGTCGGAGCCGGTGGCAACGACCGCGATCCCGAACAGGATCGGGACCCAGATCGCGAGCGAGAGCAGCGGGAGGTCGGGCAGCACGGCGGCCTACCAGAGGAAAACCATGGTCAACAGCACCAGGATGCCGATGATCATGGCAAAGGCGTAGTGATAGATGAAGCCGGATTGCAGGGTGCGCATGAGGGAGGCGATCCAGCCCACGGCGCGCGCCGAGCCGTCGATCATCACCCCGTCGATCACGGCGACGTCCCCGCCCTTCCACAGCCCGGTGCCGAAACGCACCGCGCCGTCGCCGAACAGGAACTGGTAGGCCTCGTCGAAGCCGTACTTGCGGTCGAGGACCGCGTAGATGAGCTTGAATCTCTGCTGGATGGCGCCCGGCAGGTCCGGCCGCTGGAGGTAGAGATACCAGGCCGTCACCAGGCCGGCGACCGCGAGCCACAGCGGCGGCGTCACGAGGCCGTGGATCATCATCGCGACGACGCCGTGGAAGTCCTTGCCCATCTGCGCCAGCACGTCGTGCGCCGGCGCGACCTGGATCGCGCTGCCGAAATAGCCGCCGAACAGCATCGGGCCGATGAACCAGCCGGCGCAGATCGAGGGTATGGCGAGCAGGACGAGGGGCACCGTTACGACCGCGGGGGACTCGTGGGGGGCGCCGGAGGGCGGAACAGGGGCCGGCGTAACGTTGAGCAGGGGCCCCGCTTGCGGGGATGCGACCGTGGAGCCGGCCATGGGCGCGTCACCACCGGCCCCATGCGCGTCTGCGGGGTCAGATCCCCAGAGGGGCCCCTCTTCCGCCCTTAGACGCGCCCCTTCTTCAGGGGATGTGACCCCGGAGGCGGCCAGGCCCGCGTGCGACGCCGCTCCCGTTCCATGGTGACTGGCAGCGGGCGCATGCGCCCCGTGGTGGTCTCCGTGCGCCTTGTCGTGCTCCCCGGGCCCGTGGAAGCGCTCCTTCCCATGGAACGTCATGAACACCAGCCGGAACGTGTAGAAGGCCGTGACGAACACGCAGGCGAGCACGCAGAAATAGGCGAAGCCGGAGCCGGCCAGCCGCGACAGGTGGGCCGCTTCGATGATCGAGTCCTTGGAGAAGAAGCCGGCGAGAGGGGGGAATCCCGCGCTGGCCACGGCCCCGATGAGGAGCGTCCAGTAGGTGACCGGCATGTACTTCTTCAACCCGCCCATGTGCCGCATGTCCTGCTGGTGGTGCAGCGCGATGATGACCGACCCCGCCCCCAGGAACAGCAGCGCCTTGAAGAAGGCATGCGTCACCAGGTGGAAGATACCCGCCGCGTAGGCCGAAGCTCCGAGCGCGACCGTCATGTACCCGAGCTGCGATAGCGTGGAATAGGCGACCACGCGCTTGATGTCGTTCTGCACGATCGCGACCAGCGCCATGAACAGAGCCGTGATCGCGCCGATCACCATCACCACCGAGAGCGCCGTCTCCGACAGCTCGTAGAGCGGCGACATGCGCGCGACCATGAAAATGCCCGCGGTCACCATGGTGGCGGCGTGGATCAGCGCCGAAATCGGGGTCGGGCCCTCCATCGAGTCCGGCAGCCACACGTGCAGCGGGAACTGCGCGCTCTTGCCCATGGCGCCGACGAACAGCAGCAGGCAGATCGCAGTCATCAGCGACCAGGCGCCCCCGGGAAGGACCTCGATGGTGTTGCCGGCGAGCGTCGGCGCGGCGCGGAACACCGTCGAGTAGTCGAGCGAGCCGAAATACATGAGGATCAGCGCGATCCCGAGCAGGAAGCCGAAATCACCGACGCGGTTTACCAGGAAGGCCTTGAGCTGCGCGTAGGTCGCGCTCGGGCGCTCGTACCAGAAGCCGATGAGGAGATACGACATCAGCCCCACGCCCTCCCAGCCGAAGAACAGCTGGAGGAAGTTGTTGGCGGACACCAGCATCAACATGAAGAACGTGAACAGCGAGATGTAGCTGAAGAAGCGCTGGTAGCCGGGATCGTCCGCCATGTAGCCGATGGTGTAGACGTGCACCATCAGCGATACGAAGGCGACCACCAGCATCATCGTGGCCGACAGGCGATCGATGAGGAACCCGATCTCGAAGCGCAAGTTGCCCGACGCGAGCCAGGTGTACACCGGCCCGTCGTAGACCTTGCCCTCCACCACGTCGAAGAACACCGCCGCGGCGGCGAGCGTCGAGATCACCATGCCGGCGATCGTGACCCGGTGCGCGCCGCGCCGCCCGACCGCGTGCCCGAACAGGCCCGCGATGGTCGCCCCCACCAGCGGCGCCAACGGAATCACCAGATAAAGCAGTTGCATTCTCATAGTGGGTTCGACTGGCGGCTGGCGGCTGGCATCTGGCGGCTAGCCTTTGAGGCTGTCGAGATCATCAACGTTGATCGTATTCAGGTTCCTGAACAGCGCGACCAGGATCGCCAGGCCGATCGCCGACTCGGCCGCCGCCACCGTCAGGATGAAGAACACGAAGATCTGCCCCGAGGGATCGTCGAGGTAGTGCGAGAACGCGACGAAATTCATGTTCACCGCGAGCAGCATCAGCTCGATCGCCATCAGCAGCACGATCATGTTCTTGCGGTTGAGGAAGATGCCGATCACCGCGACCGCGAACAGGATCGCGCCCAGCACCAGGTAGTGCGACAGTGATATCACTCGGGTTCCCCTCGTTCCAAGTCGGAAGCCGGAAGTCGGAAGTCGGAAGGATGGTCCGCGGCGCGGATGTCTTCTTCTTGCCCTTTCGACTTTCGATATCTCCCTCGCGCCCTCCAGGCGCGCTGTCCTGCGCCTTTCGCCTTCATGCCTGCTCCTTCTTCTCGGCAGGCATGCTGACGATCCGCACCCGGTCCTCGCGGCGCACCTTGACCTGCTGTGCCGGGTCGATGTACTTGCTCGGCTTGCGGCCGCGCAGGGTCAGCGCGATCGCGGCGACGATCGCGACCAGCAGGATCACCGCCGCGATCTCGAACGCGTAGACGTACTCGGTGTAGATGAGGCGGCCGAGCTCCTTGGTATTGCTGTAGCCCGACGCCAGCGGCGGCGGGGCCGGCATGTCGTAGAAGCCCGCGTAGCGGCCGCCCAGCACCAACACCATTTCGGCCACCAGCAGCAGCCCGACCAAGGCGCCGAGCGGCAGGTAGCTCCAGAATCCCTCGCGCAGGCGCGCCAGGTTGATGTCGAGCATCATCACTACGAACAGGAACAGGACCATCACCGCGCCGACGTAGACCAGCACCAGCGTGATGGCGAGGAACTCGGCCTCCAGCTGCACCCACAGCGCGGCGGACGTGCAAAATGCCAGCACCAGCCACAGCGCCGCGTGCACCGGGTTGCGCGACGTGATCACGCCAAGCGACGCGATGATCAGGATCGCGGAGAACGCGTAGAAGACGATTTCGGTAAAAGTCATAGAAGCCTAGCCACAGAGAGCACAGAGGTCACAGAGGAAACCCCGCATGCTCGGCGGCTATTTCATTCTTATTCTCTGTGTTCTCTGTGTTCTCGGTGGCAAATGGGGTCTAACGGTAGGCGGCGTCGTCCGCGCGGTCCTTGGCGATCTCGTCCTCGTAGCGGTCGCCCACCGCGAGCAGCATCGGCTTGGTGTAGATGAGGTCGCCGCGCTTCTCGCCGTGGTACTCGAGGATGCGCGTCTCGACGATGGAGTCCACCGGGCACGATTCCTCGCAAAACCCGCAGAAGATGCACTTGGTGAGATCGATGTCGTAGCGCGTGGTGCGGCGCGTGCCGTCGGCGCGCTGCTCGGACTCGATGGTGATGGCGAGCGCCGGGCACACCGCCTCGCACAGCTTGCAGGCGATGCAGCGCTCCTCGCCGTTGGGATAGCGCCGCAGCGCGTGCAGGCCGCGGAAGCGCGGGCTCTGCGGCGTCTTCTCCTCCGGGAACTGCACCGTGATCTTGCGCTTGAACAGGTGGCGGCCGGTGAGCACCATGCCCTTCACCAGCTCGAAGAGCAGGAAGGTCTTGAAGAAATCGCGGATGCGGCCGGCCATTACTTCCACCATATCCACAGCGGCGTCTGCATCCACGCCCCCAGCACCACGATGTAAAGAATGGTGAGCGGCAGGAACACCTTCCAGCCGAGCCGCATGATCTGGTCGTAGCGGTAGCGCGGGAAGGTGGCGCGGAACCACAGGAACAGGAACAGCAGAAAAGCGACCTTCGCGCCGAGCCACACGAAACCATCCTCGAACGCCCACCCGACGACCGGGACATCGGCGAGCCACGGCACCGGCGACAGCCAGCCCCCGAGGAACATGACCGAGGCCATGGTCGAGATCAGGATCATGTTGGCGTACTCGGCGAGGAAGAACACCGCGAAGGTCATGCCCGAGTACTCGACGTGGAAGCCGGCGACGATCTCCGACTCGCCTTCCGCCACGTCGAACGGCGCGCGGTTGGTCTCCGCCACGCCGGAAATGAGGTAGACCAGGAAGATCGGGAACAGCGGGATCCAGAACCAGTTGAGAGCGCCCCAGGCGCCCTGCTGCATGCGCACGACCTCGCCGAGGTTGAGGCTCTGCGCCGCCATCAGCACGCACACCAGCGCGAACCCCATCGCCAGCTCGTACGAGACCATCTGCGCCGCCGAGCGCAGCGACCCGAGGAAGGCGTACTTGGAGTTCGACGCCCAGCCCGCGATGATGATGCCGTAGACGCCCATGCCCGTGATCGCCATGACGTAGAGCAGCCCGGCATCGATGTTCGAGAGCACCAGCTCCGGACCGAACGGCACCACCGCCCACGCCGCCATCGCGGGCATGATCGCCATGATCGGCGCGAGCACGAACAGGAACCGGTTCGCGCCGGTGGGGACGATGATTTCCTTCACCAGGAGCTTCAAGCCGTCCGCGATCGGCTGCGCCCAACCGCCGAGCCAGGGTATCCCGAAGAAGGTGACACGGTTCGGGCCGATGCGTACCTGCATGTAGCCGATCACCTTGCGCTCGGCGAGCGTGAGGTAGGCGACGCACAGCAGCAGCGGCGCGACGATGCATACGATCAGCAGCAGGATCTTGATCGTGTGGAGCACCGCGGGCGCGAGGTCCTGGCCGAAGATCCAGATGACGATGGCCGCGAGCAGGCCCCACAGCCAGTGGCCGAAGCTCACGAGGGGCTGGAAGACCGCGCTCACATCGCCACCTTTGCTCGCGCCGGCACGCGCTCGGCCGTTATCACCCCGAACATGGCGCCCAGCACCGCCGTCTCCGGCCGCGCCGTGGCCAGCCGGATGCACCCGGCCGGCAGCCTGTCGTCGATCGCGCAAGCGACCAGCGCCTCGCTCGCGCCCTGCCGCACGCGCAGGTCGTCGCCGTCGCGCAGGCCGAGCTGCTCGAACAGGGCGCGGGTCATCCAAGCTACCGGCGGTGCGGCATCCCGCGTGAGCTGCAGCGAGCGCGAGCGGCGCACGATCGCGTCTGCGGCGTAGATGGGAACCTCCGCGATGCGTTGGATGCCGCCCGTCGGCGGCGCCGCCACGGCGTCCACGCGCACGTCCTTCAGACGGTTGTCGAGCAGGGCTTCGACCCCCCTCTCGCCTAACGCCTCACGTCTCACTTCTTCAGCGCTGTCCTGCTCGAAGCCAGGGATCCCCAGCAGGTTCCCCAGCACGCGCAGCACCTTCCACGCGGGACGCGTCTCGCCCAGGGGCCGCACCACGCCCTGGAAGCTCTGCACGGTGCCTTCGGTATTGACGAAGGTGCCCGCCGTCTCGGTGAAAGGGGCGATCGGCAGCAGTACGTGGGCATACTCGGTGGCCCGGTGCTGGTACGGGCTCATCGCCACCACCAGCTCGGCGGATCCCATCGCAGCCACCGCCTGCTGCGGGTCGTGCGTATCGAGCTCGGCTTCCACGCCGAGCAGCAGGTAGGCCTTGCGCGGCTGCGCCAGCATGCGCCCCGCGTTCATGCCGGGCGCCGCGGCCAGCGGGAGCGCGCGCGCCAGGTATCCGCCGACGCTGTTGGCGGCCTCGCCGAGGAAGCCGAAGCGTGCTCCTGTGACCTCGGCCAGGGCCTGCCCCAGCGCGTGCAGTTGCGCTGCTTGCGGATGATGCTGTGCGAGGTTGCCGAGGAAGACCGCCGTGCCCTTGCCGCCGGCCAGGCTCGCCGCAATCTGCCGCGCCGGCTCGGTCACGGCTGCACGCTCCACGGCGCCGCGCACGCTCTCGGGGACTTGCGCGCCTTTCCCCTCCGCCGCGGCCTTGACCACCTGCGCCAGCATGTCAGGCATGCCGGCGGGCGCCACGATCGCCTTGTTGGCGACGGGCATCTTCAGATCGTCGTCGAAGGGATTGATGAAATTCAGCTGCATGCGGCGCTTGGTGGCCTGCCGCAGCCGGTGCGCGATCAACGGATGGTCCTTGCGCAGGGTGCTGCCGACGACCAGCACGCGGTCGAGCTTGCCCAGGTCGGCGACCTTCATGCCGAGCCAGGGAGCGCCCGCGACCTTGCCATCCGCGCTGAAATCGCTCTGGCGCAGGCGAAAGTCGACGTTGCCCGAGCCCAGCCCGCGCACGAGCTTGGCGAGCAGGTGCAGCTCCTCGACGGTCTGGTGCGGAGTCGCCAGGGCGCCGATGGCGCCCGTGCCGTGAGCATCCTTGATGCGCTTCAGCTCCCGCGCCACGAAGTCGAGCGCGACCTGCCACTCGACCTCCTTCCAGGTACCGCCCTGCTTCAGCATCGGCCGGGCGAGCCGCTGCTCGGAGTTGAGCCCTTCGTAGGAAAAGCGGTCCTTGTCCGACAGCCAGCACTCGTTCAGCACCTCGTTGTCGCGCGGCAGCACGCGCATCACGCGGTTCTGCTTGACCTGCACGGTCAGGTTCGTGCCCAGGCCGCAGTGCGGGCTCACCGAAGGCTTGCGCGTGAGCTCCCAGGTGCGCGCGGTGTAGCGGAACGGCTTCGAGGTCAGTGCGCCGACCGGGCACAGGTCGATCACGTTCCCCGACAGCTCCGAATCCACGGTCTTGCCGACGAAGGTGATGATCTCGGCATGCTCGCCGCGCCCGATCATGCCGAGCTCCATGATGCCGGCGATCTCCTGGCCGAAGCGCACGCAGCGCGTGCAATGGATGCAGCGCGTCATGTCGGTCGAGATCAGCGGCCCGAGATCCTTGTCGGTGACCACGCGCTTGGGCTCCTCGTAGCGCGATCCGCTCGCGCCGTAGCCCACCGCGAGGTCCTGCAGCTGGCACTCCCCGCCCTGGTCGCAGATCGGGCAGTCGAGCGGGTGGTTGATGAGCAGGAACTCCATGACGCCCTTCTGGGCGGTCACGGCCTGCTCGGAGTGGGTGTAGACCTTCATGCCGTTGGTGACCGGCGTGGCGCAGGCCGGTAGCGGCTTGGGCGCCTTCTCCACGTGCACCAGGCACATCCGGCAGTTCGCCGCGATGGAAAGCTTGCGGTGATAGCAGAAGTGAGGGACATAGATGCCGGCCTGGTTGGCCGCCTCGATGATGGTCACCCCGTCGGCGACCTCCATCTGCTTCCCGTCTATATTCAACTCAAGTGGCATGTCGTCAGTCGTCAGTCGTCAGTTAGACGTAGTCTGGAACCAGGCACTTCTTGTGCTCGATGTGATGCACGAACTCGCTGCGGAAATGCTTGATGAAGCTCTTTACCGGCAGCGCCGCGGCGTCGCCGAGCGCGCAGATGGTGCGTCCCGCGATGTTGTCGGACACGTTGTCGAGGAGCGCCAGGTCGTCCATGCGCCCCTGCCCGTGCTCGATGCGGTGCACCATGCGGTAGAGCCAGCCGGTGCCCTCGCGGCAGGGCGTGCACTGGCCGCAGGACTCCTCGAAATAGAAATACGACAGCCGCAGCAGGCAGCGCACCATGCAGCGCGTCTCGTCCATGATGATCACCGCGCCGGATCCCAGCATGGAGCCGGCCTTGGCGATGGAGTCGTAATCCATGTCGGTCTTCATCATGGTGTCCGCCGTCAGCACGGGCATGGAGGAACCGCCGGGGATGCAGGCCTTGAGCTCGCGCCCGCCGCGCATGCCGCCCGCCATCTCGAGCAGCTTCGCGAACGGCGTGCCGAGCTTCACCTCGAAATTGCCCGGCCGCGCGACGTCGCCGGTAACGGAGAAGATCTTGGTGCCGCCGTTGTTGGGCCGCCCCAGGTTGAGGAACGCGTCGCCGCCGTTCAGGATGATCCACGGAACCGCGGCGAAGGTCTCGGTGTTGTTGATCGTGGTGGGCTTGCCGTAGAGCCCGAAGCTCGCGGGAAACGGCGGCTTGAAACGCGGCATGCCCTTCTTGCCCTCGAGCGACTCCAGCAGGCCGGTCTCCTCGCCGCAAATGTAGGCCCCGTAGCCGTGGTGGTTGTGGAGCTCGAAGCCGAAATTCGAACCGAGGATATTCTTGCCAAGGTAGCCCGCGGCGCGCGCTTCCGCCACGGCCTCCTCGCAGCGCTCGTAGACGTCCCAGATCTCGCCGTGGATGTAGTTGTAGGCGACGGGAATGCCCATCGCGTAGCCCGCGATGATCATGCCCTCGATCACGATGTGCGGGTTGTAGCGCAGCAGGTCGCGGTCCTTGAACGTCCCCGGCTCACCCTCGTCGGAGTTGCACACGAGGTACTTGGCGCCCGGGTACTGGCGCGGCATGAAGCTCCACTTGAGGCCGGTCGGGAAGCCCGCGCCGCCGCGCCCGCGCAGCGCCGATTTCTTCACCTCGGCGATGATCTGCTCGGGCGGAATCTTCTCCGCGAGGATCTTCTTGAGCGCCGCGTAGCCGCCGCGCGCCTCGTAGTCCTTGAGCCGCCAGTTGAGGCCGTCGAGCCCCTTCATGATGACCGCGTCGGGGCCGAACAGGTCTTTGGCGAACGGGGGAACCGGCAGGCCCATTACAAGGGCTCCCATGATGGTAAAACGCGCGATGCGCTGGCGCGATTTTGGTTCAGGGCGCGGAGCAAGTCCCGCCGCTTAGACCGACTAAGCAAGGGACTTGCGACAAAGCCATGGGCCAAAACTCGCGCCAGCCCCAGCGAGACTATTGAGTATTCCGACATCTTCCATGGGGTTGCAGCCAGAATCGGCGCTGACTTTGTCGCTCGGCTTGCCAATATCGACATATTGGCTGCACCTCGCTTCGCGTCATCACCAATTCTGGCAGCAACGCACGCGTGTTTTACCATCATGGGAGCCCTAATTCCTTCAACATCGAATCCAACTTGTCCGGCGTCATCGCGCACAGCATCTTCTTGTTGTTCATCAGGATGACCGGTGCGTCGCCGCAGGCGCCGAAGCACTCGCCCTCCTTCAGCGTGACCAGGCCGTCCTTCGTGGTGTCGTTGAAGCCGATGCCCAGCTTTTTCTTCAGGTGCTCCGCCGCGATATTGGCGCCTTGCAGGGCACAGGGCAGATTGGTGCAGATTGTGAGCTTGTACTTCCCGCAGGGCTTGAGGTCGTACATCGTGTAGAACGAGGCCACCTCGTAGACTGCGATCGGCGGCATGCCGAGGTAGTGCGCGACGAAATCCATGGTCTCGGTCGAGAGCCAGCCTTTCTCGTCCTGCGCAACGGTAAGCGCGGCCATCACCGCAGACTGCCGCTGGTCGCGCGGGTATTTCGCCGCCGCCTCGTCGATTTTCACGAGCGCTCCCGGCGACAGCACCGTCGGGGCATTCATGGCTCGTAACCTTGCATGTGAAAACCCGCTACACCTTGGACGCGAAGCCGCGAAGCCGCAAAGAAAACCTTGATCTTCATATTGAAAATCTTTGCGACTTTGCGACTTTGCGTCGAGGTCTTCAACGGTCCACTTCTCCGAACACGATGTCCTGCGTGCCGATGATCGCAACCACGTCCGCGATCATGTGGCCGCGCGCCATCTCGTCGAGCGCCGAGAGATGCACGAAGCCTGGCGCACGAATCTTCAGCCGGTACGGCTTGTTCGCCC
>JBIOVQ010000004.1:0-2267 GCA_044867805.1 Burkholderiales bacterium
CCCGAACCCCGCACGCCGCCTCGCACGCCACTTTTATCAGATGCGTCGCCGCTTCCGTTGCCTGGCCCAGCGTCCCGTCCAGACTCGCGCCCGCGACATTGAAGTAGCGCAGGATCGCGTGCCGAAAACTGCGCGCCTTGCCGCTTGCGGCGACGTCCTCGAGCATCCACTCGGTGACGAGCTTCGACCTGCCGTAGGGATTGATCGGCCGGGTCGGCGCCGATTCCGCCACGGGCAGCTTCTCGGGAGTGCCGTAGACCGCCGCGGTCGAAGAGAAAACGAACCTCTCGACCCCCCTCTCCAGACACGCCTCGATCAGGCTTCGCGAAGCACCGCTGTTGTTGCCGTAGTACTTGAGCGGATCCGCGACCGACTCGGAAACAACGATGCTCCCCGCGAAATGCGCCACCGCGCCCACCGAATGTTCTTCGATCAACGCGCCGACCAGGGTCTTGTCTCCAGCGTTGCCCACGACCAGCACCGCTTGCGGCGCTACCGCCCAGCGGTGCCCGGTGGAAAGATCGTCGAGCACGACGACACGGTACCCGGCACCCATGAGCTGCCGCACGGTGTGCGAGCCGATGTAGCCGGCGCCGCCGGTGACGAGAACCGTGTCTCTCATGTCAGTCCGTTATTGTATGGGAAAGTTGCCCGGGATACGGCGCAACGGTCGCCTCCCTTATAATCGGCTCCACGCCCGGCATCGCTTGCATCACTAGCAGCCTGTCGGACTTGAGGTTTCGACAGGCTGCTGAATGCAAAACCGCCCTCAGACTTACGACAGAGTGGAGTGAGAAGACGTGTTGTTGCCAGTGAGAAGCCCAAGAGCAGCGTCGAATTCAGGTATTTCGAACCCAAATTTGCCGTTTGCGTGCGTGCGGTTTTGCGTAAGGAGTGTGTCGGGGCAAAGTCCGACGCACTCCTAGTGCCGCGGAATAACATGAGCCTGTCGGTCATCATCATCGCGAAGGACGCCGAGGGCACGATCCGCCGCTGCCTCGAGTCGGTTGCCTGGGCCGACGAGATCGTGGTGGTCGAGCACGGCAGCGGCGACCGCACCGCCGACATCTGCCGCGAGCTGGGAGCGAAGGTCCACCAGACTCCCGACTGGCCCGGCTTCGGGCCCCAGAAGAACCGCGCGCTCGATCTTGCGCGGGGCGATTGGGTACTCTCACTGGACGCAGATGAGCACGTGCCTTCCGGGTTGCGCAGCGAAATCCAGGCGACCGTCGCCAGCCCCGGAGAGGCCGTGGCGTTCGGCATCCCGCGCTTGTCGAGCTATTGCGGGCGCTACCTGCGCCACGGAGGCTGGTGGCCCGATCGGGTCGTGCGGCTGTTCCGCCGCGGCAGTGCCCGCTTCAGCGATGCGCGCGTGCACGAGCGCGTGGAAGTGCGCGGTACGACGGGGCGCTTGAAGTCTCATCTCGTCCACGAGAGTTTCCGTGACCCGGCCCAGGTGCTGGAGAAAGTCAATCTCTATTCGAGCGAGGGCGCGCGCATGCTCGCCGATCGCGGACGCAAGGCAGGCATCGGCACGGCGCTCGTCCACGGATTCTGGGCCTTCATCCGAATCTATTTCCTGAAGCGCGGTTTCCTCGATGGGCGGGAGGGGGTCGCCAACGCGATCTCCACCGCCGAAGCCTCCTACTATCGCTACCTGAAGCTGATGTACCTCAACGAATCCGCGGATCGGTGACCTACGGACCCCCCCTCTCGACCGCGCGCATGACGCACCCCCGGGCCCGCTACGCCCTGATCTACGTCAACTGGGAGACTCCCCATCTCGTGGTCGAGGCGGTCCGTTCGGCGAGGTCGACGGTGTCCGATCCGGCGCTGCTCCGCGTCATGATCGTCGACAATAACTCCGGCGATGACTCCCCGGACGTTTTCGCTCGTGAGCTGCCCGACGCCGAAGTCGTTCGCATGCCGGCCAACCTCGGGTTTGCGAAGGCCGCCAATGCGGGACTGGAGCGCGTGACGGAACCCTTTGCCTTCGTCCTGAACTCCGATATACGGTTCCTGAACAACGTCACCGAGCTGCTGGCCGAAGCGCTGGTGTCCGATCCCAGGGCGGTGCTCGCTTCGCCCAAGCTCTTTCGCCCCGACCACTCGGTGCAGGCGAGCGCCATCCCGGAGCCCTCGATCGCCTGGGAGCTCATCAACCGCAGCCTGCCGCGCTACATGATGAAGCTCGACGACGCCCGGGTAAGCGTGGTTCCGAGCGTGGTGGGCGCCTGCATGGCGGTGCACATGGAAAGGGCCCGGCA
>JBIOVQ010000005.1:0-2416 GCA_044867805.1 Burkholderiales bacterium
CAGCACGCCTCGTCCTCCTCGCCAGTGCCGCCGCTGGCGCCCGCCGAGCCGATAATCGCTCCGGTGTTGTCCTTGATCAGCGCAGCGCCGGTCTGGGGGAGGAACTTGCCTCCGGCGGTCGCTGCGAGCGTGACGAAGAAGTTCGGATTGTCCTTGGCGCGCTTGCCGAGCGCCTTGCTCGATGCCCCCATCGCCACCGAGGCCCACGCCTTGCCCTTGGCGATGTCGAGCCGGAACATGCTCGCGCCGTCCTCGCGCTGCGCCGATACGATATTGCCGGAATCATCGAGCACCACCACGCCGAGCGGCTTGATCTTCATCTCGCGCGCCTTGGCGAATGCTCTCTCGATGATGGTGTTGGCCTGCTTCAACGTGAGCCTGGACATGCATTCCTCCGTGATAGGTGTCCGAGCGGAAAGAAGGCGCAATCTACCATACCGCGCCCGTCCCTCCGTTCAGCGGCATCACGCTCTGGGCGCGATCAGCCCCTCTTTTTCGAGGAGCGGGTAGATGCCTCCCGCCTTCACCAGCTCCAGCAGCCGCGGCGGCATCGGCCGCCCTTTCAGCGTCGTGCCGCGGGTGGCGTTCCGTACCACGCCGGCATCGAAGTCCACCTCCGCAATTTCGCCTTCCTGGAAGGCCTCGTCGACGCCCGGACATTCCACGGCAGGGAAGGCGAAATTGACGCAGTTTCGGAAAAAAAGGCCGTTGATGGACGGCGCGACCAGGCAGGCGATGCCCAGGTTCTTGAGCGAGCGCGCGGCGGGCCGGCTCGAGCCCATGCCGAAATTCCTGCCGCCAATGAGGATGTCGCCGGGTTTGACCTGGTCCACCCAGCCGGGGCGGTTGGCGTGGAACACATACTTAGGCTGCTCCGCGGCCGGCAGGTAGAACGCCTGGATCGGCAGGATCAGGTCGGTGTTGATGTTGTCGCCGAACTTCCAGACTCTTGCCTTGAATTTCATAAAAACCTTAAATTAACCGCCAAGACGCCAAGAGAACCAAATCAGAATGAAAACAAAGAAATTCCTCACGCCCATCTTTATCTGTCCGCACCTTTGCGAGACTGGCCGCAGTTTTTCTGCGATTTGTTTCAACTCCCCCTATGCTAATGCGCAATTCCGACGTTTCAGATTTCACTCTCGTTCTTCTTGGCGTCTTGGCGGTTCAATTATTGTTTCTGCTCTTGGCGCCCTGGCGGTTCAGTTCAGAAATTCGCGAGGATCGGTGATCACCCCGCGTATCGCGGAAGCGGCGACTGTCGCCGGCGAGCCCATGTAGATCTTCGCGGTGTTGTCGCCCATGCGGCCCTTGAAATTGCGCGTACTGGCGGTGATGCACGTCTCGTTCGGGCCCAGTATGCCGAGATGCCCTCCCCCGCACGCGCCGCAGGTCGAGGGCGTCACCACCGCTCCGGCCTCGACCAGCGTGCTGACGATCCCGGCCCGCGCGGCTTCGCGGAACACGTTCTGCGAACCGGGCGTGATGATGAGCCGCACGGACGGCGCGACGCGCTTGCCGCGCAGGATGCGCGCCGCGAGCTCCAGGTCGTCCATGGTGCCGTTCGCGCATGAGCCGATAAAGCCTTGGTCGATGCGAGTCCCCGCCGCCGCGCTCACTGGCTTCGAGTTCTCGATGACGGTATCCGGAAACGCCACCAGCGGCTCGAGCTTCGCGAGATCCACCTTTCTCGTCTCCGCGTAGCCCGCATCCTTGTCGGGGTAGACCGGCTCGAACGGCGCGGGATTGCGCGCCCGCACCCAGTCGAGCATCAACGGGTCGGGCTCGAAGGTCGAAAATTCGGCCGACAGCTCCGCCGACATCGTGGTCAGCGTCTTGCGCGCGGCGATCGAGAGCCCCGCGACGCCGGGGCCGCCCCACTCGATGTTCTGCGTCGCGTGATCGCCGTGCTTGCCGGCAATCTGCAGGAAGGCATCCTTGGTCGTGACCGCGGGCGAGAGCTTCCCGGCGAGCTCGTAGCGCACCGTTTCCCCCACGCGGAACCACGTCTCGTTCTTGATTGCCGAGTAGACGACGTCGGGCTCGCCCACGCCGCGCGCAAGGCAGTTGAACACCCCCCCGCTGCAGGTGTGCGAATCGCTGCAGACAAGGACCGTGCCGGGCAGCGCGTAGCCGTGGTCCGCCACCAGCTGGTGGCTGATGCCCTGGTCGTAGCCGATGTCGTGAAAGCGCTTGATGCCGAATTTCTCCACGAACGCCCGGCCGGTGCGGTGCGCGGCGGCGGCGTCCTCGGTCGAGGCAGGCGCGCGGTGATCGAACACGACGACGATGCGGGACGGGTCGCGCACCTTCTGGATATTGCGCCAGCGGCTGGCGATGAAGCTGTTGTCGATCATCACCACTGTGTCCACCTCGACCGTAACGAGATCGCCCGGCGCGACCTTCCTCTGGCCGC
>JBIOVQ010000006.1:0-6867 GCA_044867805.1 Burkholderiales bacterium
AAAGGAGAGTGAATCGTGACCCCTTCCCAACCCTCCCCCTTGCCAAGGGGGAGGGCTAGGGTGGGGGTTCGTGAATCGAGGCTAGACCGGCTGTCGGGGTCGAATCACAAATCACCAATCACGAATCACGCATTTCTATCAGGCGCCGCTGCCTGCGGCCCGGTGATTGTCGGAGGCAAGGTAGGGAGGTTTGAATTGGAGCGGAGGTCGTATGGCAAAGGCAGTTTGGAACGGACACGTAGTCGCAGAAAGCCACCAGTGTGAAATCGTGGAAGGCAACCACTACTTTCCCCCCGATACGGTAAAACATGAGTTGCTCAAGGACAGTGCTACACACACGACTTGCGGATGGAAGGGTATCGCGTCCTATTACGATGTGATCGTGAGCGGGCAAGTCAATAAAGATGCGGCGTGGTACTACCCCGACCCGAAGGCGGCGGCGAGGAACATCGCCGGCCACATCGCGTTCTGGAAAGGCGTGAAAGTCGAACCCTAACCTCTCAACGCGGAGGACGCAGAGGACGCCGAGGAAAAGCAAGAACGATAGATAGAAGCTTTCGGCTACGGGAAACGTGCTTTCGCGATGCATCGGCGACTATCCGCAGGGTCGATGCCCGGTGTTTCATACCTGATCTTCTTTCCTCCGCGTCCTCCGCGTTTAGAGGTTGAGCTCAGCGATGACCGGCGCGTGGTCGGACGGCCGCTCGTTCTGCCGCGGCTGGGTGTCGATCGTGCAGGAGACGCACTGCGCGGCGAGCGGCTCCGACAGCAGGATGTGGTCGATGCGCAGCCCCAGCTTGCGGCGGAAAGCGTTCATGCGGTAGTCCCACCAGGTGAACGACCGCTCCGGCTGTTCAAATAGCCGGAACGCGTCTTTCAGCCCCAGGCCGAGCAGCCTGCCGAACGCCTCGCGCTCCGGCTCGCTGAACAGCACGTGCCCCTCCCATGCCTTCGGGTCGTGCACGTCCCGCGCTTCCGGCGCAATGTTGAAATCACCCAGCACCGCGAGTCGCGGATAGCGGGCGAGCTCGACCTCCAGCCAGCCGCGGAAGGCGCGCAGCCACTTGAGCTTGTACTGGTACTTGTCGGACTCGACGCTCTCGCCGTTGGGCACGTAAGCGCAGACCACGCGCACGCCGTGGATACTCGCGGCAACCACCCGCTTCTGCGCGTCCTCGTAATCTGCGATGCCGATGGCGCACTCCGCGCCCGCAGCGAGCGAGAGGATGGCGACGCCGTTATAGGTTTTTTGCCCGCTGCACAGCGCCTGGTAGCCGGCCTCGGCGATCTCCCGCGACGGGAAATTCGCGTCTTCCAGCTTGGTTTCCTGCAGGCACAGGACGTCGGGCCGGTGCTTCTCGGCGAAGGCCAGGACCTGCGGCAGCCTGACCTTGAGCGAATTGACGTTCCACGTCGCAAGCTTCATCTTGCGACGCGGAGCAATGAACTATCCCGGTCCAGGCGGCGGCCTACTGCCCGCTCGGAAAGCCCGCCGCGTCGAGCGCCAGGTTGTAGTCGGACGCCGAGAACCCGCGCGTGACGACCTGCCCGACGAGCAACACCGGCACGCGGGTATCGCCCGATACCTTTTGCAGCTCGTCGATATCCGCCTGTTCCTGCGCCGTGATCTCCTGGAAGCGCACGCCGCGGCCGGCGAGCAAGTCGCGCGCCTCGTTGCAGGGGGTACCGCACTCGGGATGGGTGTAGAGCTTGACGGGAGGCATATCCCGCGCAGCGCGACCCTGGGCGGCCGGCTTCACGCCTGGCGGCGGGGTCCTGGGATAGCCGGCGACGTCGAGCGCGGCGTCGTACTCGCTCGCGAGATAGCCCTTGATCCGGGTAGTACCGACGTAGAGCACGGGCACGTCGATGCCGCCGGTCAGCTTCTGGAACGCTTCGACGTCCGCCTGCGCGTCCTTCCGGGTGTGAGGCACGCCGCGCCGCGCCAGGTGCGCGCGCGCCTGGTCGCACGGAGCGCCGCAGGGCGCGTTCCATAGCGTAACCGGATAGTTCTTCATGGCCTGCTGCACGCTGAAGGGCAGCCCGGAGGGGTCGGCCGAGGCGCTGCCACGCATGTTGCGCTCCTCGACTTTTTTCGCCGACGGGGGCGGGGGCGTATCGCGGTATTCGACGTTGCCGTTGTCGTCCACCCAACGGTAGAGCTGGGCGGCGCCCGCCGGCGCAGCCAGAATCGCCAGCGCAACAAGAATCGCGATTCTTTTCATGGTGTTACCTCCTGATTTGACGGCTTCACTGTAACACCGGGGTCAGCCCTGCGTAAAGCACTTACGTCACTGCAAGGGACGCGCGTCGCGCCCAGACCATCCCCTGGCGCCCGCGATCAGGACTCGATACGGATGCGGCTCCCGGGCGTTAAAACAGGGCTTCAATGCCCGTCAGCAGCTGATTGCGATGGTAGTCGTAGGTGTTGAGGCTCGAGTTGTTTCTGTAGTAGCTGTAGTCGATGAATGGCCACCAGACATCGGTCCAGCGGCGAGACGCGCGCGCCCATACGCCATAGCTGATGTCCTCGCGCGTGACCTCGCGCGTACCGCCGTCCAGACGATCAGGATCTTTGTAACGGCTCAACTGATACTCGCCGCGCGCATCCATCCGCCAGCCGCCGTTTCCGGGCCATGTCACGCTCGCAAACAGCATATGTCGTGTCGGCGAGTAGCTCGTGAATTCGGCCCCCTGCCGCAGATCTTCCCGGTCGTTGTACTCGAATTGATAGCCGACACGCAGCGGGACGGACGTCCGCGCGGAGCCGGCGTCCAGCGTAATCCGGTGCTGCCATCCGTCGAGATATTCGTAACTGCTTCCCCCTTCTATGCGTCCGGGCCGATAACGGAAAACCAGATTGCCGCCGGTGGCGAGCCAGCGGCGCACCTGCATGTCGGCTACTGCAGCCCGCTCGAGGCGATTGCCGTCAACGTAGGTCAAGTCGAAATAACCGCCGACGCTCGTCTGCGAGCGACCCCAGTCGGTCTTGTAGCTCAGGCCGACCTGCGATCCGATCTGATCGAATTGATGCAGATCCCTGTATTTCCGGAGGACCAGGGCGCCGTCAACGTACCATCCCCCGGCGTCGTTTCCGGCCAAATGGCGGGTCCCGGCGGCGAGCGCTTCGACGAACAGGTCGCTCTTGTCGCTGATCGCGAGCGCTCCGGCGTTCGATGAGAGGGTCGCGTTGCTGTCGTAGCCGCCGGCCAGCGAGAGCAGGGTGCCGGTCCAGGGCGGCGGTGGCGCCACGCCGAGCCTTTCGAGCGCCGCGCTGGCAAGCGCGTGCAGGTTCGGATCCGTGCTCATGCGCCGCGCTCGTTCGAAATGCTCCCTCGCCTGCCGCTCGCGCCCCATGCGCTGCGTGGTCAGGCCGAGGTTGTAGTGAGCAAGAGCAGCCCACACCGGCTCGCGCGCGAGCTCCAGGAACTCGCGCTCGGCCTGAGCGTACTGCTGCAGCCGGTAGTACGTGACGCCTATGTTGTAGCCGAGAGCCCGGGTGTCCAGGCCCGCCCCGCGGGCATCGAGGAAGGACTGAAGCGCCGCATCGTAATCGCCGGCCCGAAACGCCTCGAGGCCGCGGTCGAACGCCTCCATCTCGTGCGTGTCGGCGCGGGCGGCCTGACCCGAAACGGTGGCCAGGAACAATGCGAGGACGACGACCAGGGTGGAAATCCGATGGCACGCTATCCTCGCGCCAAGTGTCCGTTGCCCTCCCGGGAATGCGCATATCCGCCGGAATTCAGCCCAGCCGGGCGCAGGCGCGGAGGCGGCGTTGCGGGTGCCAGGATTCGAGCCGGAGGATACTGCGGGTGCGCTCTCGCCTCCGTTCACGCGCCCCCTTGAATCGCGAGCCCGCGGCCGAAATCGCACATCATCGGCTCCGCGATCTGGCCGAACAGTCTCGCTGCGGGCGAAAATGGCCGCCCCTCGATCGTGCCCAACTTTTCTCCTCCCCTGCCGGCACCGCGGATGGCCCGCCACCCGGGAAACAGCACAAGGAGTGGATTATTCTGTGATTGGGGCGCGGATGTCCAGAACCTGTCTGAAGAGCAGGATTGGACGATTTACAGGATCAATGGGCCGTCGATCCTGTCCGTTTCAGGCGGGCGACTTTGGGTAATCCGGTGTTTTCGAGCGAGGCTCTAGGTCGAGCCGATATCTGCTTACCAGAAAAAGCAGGGCGCGGGGAGAAGCCCGCGCCCACCGACAGCTCACGAATTTCAGGGTTAGGCCGGCTTGGCGTCGTTGGTGACAGCGGGCACTTCCGCCTCGCTCGCGTTGCGCGCGACCTCGCGGAACACGGCACGCACCGTCTCGACCGCCACAGTGACGGGGGGTCCTTCCGCCGCATTGGTGTTCAGCGCGATCTGGCGGAACACGGCAAGCACTTCATTCAATCCCCGGGAGTCGTCAGCTTCAGGTTTTTCGTCACGCATTTGTTGTCCTCGCTGTGCGTATGAGCCGCTTCAAATCTCGTGCGACAGGGTGCGTCGCGATGTCACTTTTTCGATGGGACGCTCGGCATGGGCGGTCGCCGGTCACGCGCGGCCTGGGATTTTTGCACTCCGAACTCGCGGCCGAGCTCGCGAGCTCTATTGGCGGTATCGAGCCCGAAGGCCGAGGCGTCCTGCGCCCGGGGCGCCGCCGTTTCCGGCAGCTTGATCTCCCCGGTCACGGCGCCGGGAGACGCGTTGGCCGGCACCACGTCCATCGTCACCTCGAGATCCTGCTGCTGCGCCCAGGCGGCGCTTGACAATGCGAGGGCGAGAACGGCACTGATCGTATAACTCTTTACGTGCGTCATGTGATACCTCTGCTGGACTGTAGGGTCGCGAGCGGTTCGGCAGACATGCCCGTCTTGTCCGGACCCCTGACTTCAATCTTCACACGGAACGTCTTGCTGCTCTCGCCGTGGGACAGGCGCGCCACGAGATCGCCCCTGACCGTCCCGCGCGCGACGAGCGGCAGCTGGAGGAGATTGCCGCCTTCATTCAGGTCTGTTTGCCAGGTCAGCTCGCGCCGGGCGCCGTAGCCCGCGAGCTCGAGATTCTCAGGCAGCGTCAAGCTCAACGTTGCCGCTGGCAGCGGCGTCGCGCTGTTGAACTTCAGGCGCAGCGTTTCCGGCTGGTCGAGCGTAAGTGTCACGGTTTGCACAAGAGCGGGCACGGGGCGGGTGCCGACGATGACCGCCACGCCCACGGCGAGGGTGAGGCTCGCGGCGAGCGCCATCGCAATAAGCGGGCGGCGCGCACGGCGCGTGGCGCTGTCCGCGCCACGGACCGCGCGCGCCAAGGCCTCGTCCACGAAGCCGGGGCGCGCCGCGGGTGCGGGCAGGGCTCGCAACGCCGCCCGTAGCGCCGCCGCCCGGTCGTGCTGCAGGCGGCACCGCGGGCACTGCTGAAGGTGCTCTTCCAGCGCCTGATTGCGGGCAGCGTCGAGCTGCCCATCGAGATAGTCGTCGAGGCTGGCGGCGCTGTCGCGGCAAGTCAGGTTCATGAGAATCTCAATTGCGGCAAGGGATTACGTTCTCTCTTCATTCCTTTACACGCTCGCGGCCGGAAAAAGGTTCCATCGCGAGGAGGGCCCGAAGCTGCTGGCGGGCCCGGTGCAGGCGCGACTTCAGGGTGCCCAGCGGCGTGTCCAGGATAGGCTCGAGTTCCACCAGGCTGTATCCCTCGACGTCGTGCAGCGTGATGACCGCGCGCTGCTCCGGGTTGAGCCGGTCCAATGCGCGCAGAATGCGCTCGTGCAGCTGGCTGCGCTCGGCCTGCTCCTCGGGGCCGTCCTCGGCCGCCGCAAAGGTGTCGAGCGGATCATCGTCGCCCTCCGCCTCGGTTGCCTGCGCGGTCATGGGCGAACGGCCCCGCTGGCGCACGGTGTCGACGTACTGCCGATAGAGAACGCGCGCAAGCCAGGGCCGCAGCTTGTCGATGGCGGAAAGCTCGCGAGTGCGGGGGAAAAGCTTGATCAATACGTCCTGAACCAGGTCCTCGGCGTCAGCGGTGCTGCCCGTGAAGCGCCAGGCCAGGCGATGGAGATACTCGACGTGCGGTCGCAAAATGTCCTCGAAATTCGAGGACGCGAGCCGGTTCCGACGGAACGGCAAGATCGGCGGCATTCCCGTCTTTCACGCGTGTGGGGGTTTCTGCCAAGGCGGACGCTGCGACGCGTTGCGACTGTAGCACCCCCGAATCGGGCGCGCAAAAAGTGACCGCCGTCACGCTGCGCGGATCGTGTCCGCCGCGCCGGTCATGCCGCTGTGACGGAGTAACGCGTCGATCTTCGGCTCGCGCCCGCGGAAGGCGACGAAGGATTCGAGCGCCGGGCGGCTGCCGCCCACGCCGAGGATCTCATCCCAGAAGCGCTGGCCGGTGCGCGGATCGAGCACGCCGTTCTCCTCGAACAGGCTGTAGGCGTCCGCCGAGAGCACCTCGGCCCACTTGTAGCTGTAGTAGCCCGCCGCGTAGCCGCCGGCAAAGATGTGAGAGAAGTTGTGGGGAAAGCGGTTGTAGGGGGGCGGCACCACCACGGCGACTCGCGCGCGCACCTCGTTCAGCAGATCGAGCGCGGACTTCTTCCCGTCGGGATCGAAATCGTGATGGAGGTGGAGGTCGAACAGCGAGAACTCGAGCTGGCGCACGGTTTGCATGCCGCTCTGGAAATTCTTGGCGGCGAGCATCTTGTCGAAGAGGGCGCGCGGCAGCGGCTCCCCGGTGTCGACGTGGGCGGTCATCGGCCGCAGCACGTCCCATTCCCAGCAGAAGTTCTCCATGAACTGCGAGGGCAGCTCCACCGCGTCCCACTCCACGCCGTTGATGCCGGACACGCCGAGGTGGTCCACGCGCGTGAGCAGGTGGTGCAGGC
>JBIOVQ010000007.1:0-5448 GCA_044867805.1 Burkholderiales bacterium
TCCAGCAGCTCTCCCGGCTTCAGCAGAAAGGCGGGGTTGGAGGGGCGGCCGTAGCGCTCGTTCCCGGCGGCGAAGGTCTCGTAGATCAGCACGCCCGCCGGCGCCAGCGCGGCGAGCAGGCGGGGAACCAGGGGGCGGTGCAGGTAGTTGACCACCACCACGCCGGCAAATTGCTCTCCCCCGTACGGCCAAAGCCCGGTTTCCAGGTCGGCGCACCGGGTGGAAACGCCGGGCACACCCGTCAGGCTGGAGAGCGCGGCGGGGTCCCGGTCGACGGCCTCGACCGGGTGGCCGCGCCCGGCGAGGAAGCGAGCATGCCGGCCGTTGCCGCTGGCGACGTCCAGCACCCTCCCGCCGGCAGGCAGCCGTTCCGCCCAGCGGACGACCCAGGCCGAAGGCGCGACGACATCATGGTGTCCGTCACTCATTGGATGGGGCGGGGGCCCCGGTTTCTGCCATCGCCGGTCGCCGCGCCTGAAAATAACCCGAGGCGCATTCGTTCTGCCCGCGGAACGGCGTCCAGCTATTCTCGGGATTCCCACCAGAGCCCGGCGGCCAGGATGCCGGAGATTACGAGAGCCACCACGCTTCCCCACATCGGCACATCGATCCCCACGATGGTCACCATCCAGCCAAAGATCAGCCGCAGCAGGTGGGCCAGCGCGATGAGGGCAAATATCAGGGCGGCGAGCAGCGTAAAGGGTTTTCTCATATTCAGTCGGCCTGTGGGTCGTGCTCTTCCTCGTATCGGGGTGAATTTTGCGCCTGATCCGGCCTCGACGCCTTGTCTGCCGCATCGTGACGGGCGCGGCTGTCGGCTGGAGCCTGCTCCCGTTCGAACATACCGTAGTCGCGGATGACGCTCGCGACCCGCAACCGGTAGTCGGCGAAGATACCGCCCCTGCCCTTTGCCTGCGCGATGCGGTGCCCTTCGAACTGCCGCCAGCGCTTCACCGCATCCTCGTCGCGCCAGAGGGACAGCGACAGTATCTTGCCCTTCTCCGTGAGGCTCTCGAACCGCTCGATCGAGACGAATCCGTCCATCTTCTCCAGCGCGGAACGCAAGCCCGCCGCAAGGTCGAGATACTCCTGCTTCCGCCCAGGCGCGGGAACGACTTCGAAGATGACCGCGATCATCCAACCCTCAAAAATAGCCGCCAAGACGCCAAGAACGCCAAGAATGACTTCATCCCCGACAGGCCATCCAGCTCGGCTATCTTACGCCCGCGCGATTCCGTCCGCGGAAATGAAAAACGGGCACGCTTCCGTGCCCGTTCACCGGCAATCCATCTGTGGTTCCATTTCTGGAATTCTTTGCGGCTTTGCGCCTTTGCGTCGAGATCTTCAAGCGACGCGGAAGTTCTTGAACTGCCACGGGTCCGACTTGTCCACCTCCTCCTTGAACAGCCAGCCGCGGTCCTGCAACGGCGTCCAGTCGGAATATTCGCCGACGATGTCGCCGAGATAGGGATCGGCGAGATCGAGAATGCGGCGGAAGTCGATCTCGTCCGGATCGATGATGCCGGCCGCCGGATTCTCCATCGCCCACACGACGCCGCCCATCACGCCCGCGGCGACCTGGAGGCTGGTCGCATTGTTGTAGGGGGCGAGCTTGCGTGCCTCCTGGATCGAGAGTTTCGAGCCGAACCAGTAGGCGCCCCTGGCGTGCCCCATGAGGAGCGCGCCCAGCTCGTCCACGCCTTCGTAGATTTCATCCATGAGGATGCGGTACTTGGGCTGAGCTTTCCAGTTCTTGCCCCCGATCTCGTGGTTCGACAGCACCGCGTCGTCGCAGGGGTGGTAGGCGTAGTGGCAGGTCGGGCGGTACACGACCTTGCCCTTGTCGCGCACGGTGAAATAGTCGGCGATCGAAATCGCCTCGCCGTGGGTGATGAGGAAACCGTGATAGGGCCCCTCGTTGGGCGTCCACGAACGCACCTTCACCGACATCCCCGGGCGGGTGAGGTAGATCGCCGAGCCGCAACCGAAGTCGTGGCGGCGCCCGTCGGCCGGAAAATGCTTCTCATGCGTGCCCCACCCGAGCTCGGACGGCTGCCTCCCCTCGCTGACGAACCCGTCCACCGACCAGGTGTTCGCGAACTCGAAGCGCTCCTTGCGCGGGTTGGAGACCTGGGTGTCGCGCTCGGCGCAGTGGATGACCTTGATCCCGAGCCGCTTCGCGAGCCTGGCCCACGCCTCGCGGGTCTTCGGGATCTTCACGTCGCGCCACAGGTCGCGCGCGATGTTGATCATGCCCTGCTTCACCCAGTGCGAGATCAGGCCGGGGTTCGCCCCATGGGTGGGGATGACCGTGGGCCCTTTCGGATATTTCTTCTTGAGTTCCAGCACGCCCTCGCGCAGCGCGTAGTTGGAGCGCTTGGCGAGCGGGAGCGAGCCGTCGGTGTACATGCCGTGCCACGGCTCGATGCAGGTGTCGAGATAGAGCACCCCGCGCTTCAGGCAGTACTCGATCAGCACCGCGCTCGAGACGTCCACCGAGAGATTGAGGAGGAAATCGCCCTTCTTCAGCAGCGGGTCGAGGATCTTCTGGTAGTTGTCCTTCTTGAGCGGGTTGATGACGAACTTGATGCCGTAGTGCGCGGCTTCCTGCCGTCCGCGGTTGTCGCTGGTGACGATGGTGACGCGCTCCCGCGGCATGTCGATGTGCCGCAGGATGAGAGGGAGAGTGCCTTGACCGACGGAACCGAACCCGATGAAGACCAGCCTGCCGTCGAACTTTACGTGCTTTTTCTCGTACATTCCCGGAAAAATCTTTTTTGTGTCGTGAAGTCTAGCATTTTCCCGGCGCTTGAAGCACTTTTTTTCGCGCGCGCCGGCGCTCGCGTCCGCGCGATGCGCGGGACCGAAGCAGGCGCGCCGCTCCCGGCAGCCGTGAAATCAGCGCAGGCTCGCCGCTTCCCGCCGCTCTTCGAGCGCGCTCTCGAGCGTGGACCAGGCGAGCGTGGCGCAGCGGGCGCGGGAGGGAAATTTCCGGACGGTGGCGAGGATGGCGCGCTGCTCGCGGGTGGCTCCGCGGCGCGCGCGATCGTCGCCGGACGCCAGCGTCATGAACGCGCGGATGCGGCGCTCCATGATCAGTCCGTCGTAGAGGTCTGCTTCGGGCATCGCCGATCCCCCACGGGCTGATCCGTGCTCCCCGAGAAAAGTTTCGCCCCGGGCGCCTTCTCGGGGCGAAAAGCACCCGGGGAAGTGCGACCACCGCGGGCGCGCTGATGTAGAATGAACCAACATCCGTGCGCGGGGTCACAGCCGCTACTTCCGGCAGCGATGATACCGAACCGTTCGAGATCGATGCGCGTGAACGCCTTGTTGCTCGCTGCGGCACTGGTTTTCGCGCAGGCGTGCGCCGGTTTCGCCGCCCCCCCGGCAAATGCCGCGCCGATGGCGGCGACCCCTGCCGTCGACACGTGCTGCGATAGCGGCTCGGGGTCGGCGTGCGCCAGCCTTCAAGACGCGATGGCGGGAGCAGTGGATGTCTGCACCCGGTATTGCGTTCAGAGTAAGGACGCACCGCAACCGCATGATGGCCTTCCAGCGCCGGCAAGTATCGTCCTTTATTCACCGGCGCTTGCCGCGCGGATCGCATATTCCCCGCAACGATCGCGGCTGCGCGCCGTGCCACGTGCGTCAAGCGGCACCCCTCTCATCTATCAGTTTCAGCGGCTGCTGAACTAGTCCCTCGCGTTCCCGCGCGGATCGCCGGTGCGCCGCGCGAGCGGGAACGATCCAGGGGAAAGCGCACGTCCCGTCAGGGAGCGCCCCCCAAGGCACTATCCACTGATGCAATGCAGCGTAGCGGCGTGGTCCGTCACGGAGACTTTCAAAGATGGACGGTTCCAGCAGTTCAACACCGCGCTCCGGTTCGAGGAGGCGCTTGCTTGCCGCGACGGCTGCCGGCGGATTGGCTGCGTTCATTCCGGGTTGCCAGCCCGCAACCGAGGAGCCCGCCTCGCGGTTCCACGGCACCGACATCACCGGCGCACAATGGGGCGGAAAGCTCGACCTCACGGACCACAGCGGACGGCGCCGTACGGCCGCCGACTTCAAGGGCAAGGTCGTCCTGCTGTACTTCGGATACACGAACTGCCCGGGGCCGTGCCCGACCGCGCTGGCGGAGATGGCGCAAGTGACGAAAGCGATCGGGGCCGAGCGCGTGCAGGGCCTGTTCGTCACCGTGGACCCGGAGCGTGACACGCGCGAAAAGCTCGCGCGCTACGTTGCCGCGTTCCACCCGTCGTTCATCGGTCTTCGCGGGTCGCCGGAGGAAACCGCCGCCGCGGCAAAGGAATTCAAGGTCTACTACCAGGCGCAGAAGGACGACAAAGGCGGCCAATCCGCGCACGGCACGGAGCATCGTTCCTACATGGTCGACCACTCGACGGGAATCTACGTCTTTGACACGCAGGGCCGAGCGCGGCTTTATTTCAGCGCCAACGGCCGGTCCGTCGAAGCGATGGTTCACGACATGAAGCTTCTGCTCGAATCCGGAGGACGGTGATATGAAACCGGAGTTGTTCCGCGATTCCCTTCTTGCAGCGGCGTTCGCCGCAACGTTCTGCGCTGCGGCCGGCGCCGAGCCGATACTGCACCACGTGCACGGGCTGGCGTTCACGACGGATGGGAAGGCGCTCGTCGTGCCAGCCCATACCGGGCTCGCGATCTATCGGGACGGGCGCTGGAGCCTTGCGCCGGGTCCAGCGCACGATTTTATGGGATTTTCCATCGCGAAGAACGCGATCTATACGAGCGGTCACCCGGGACCGGGTTCGGCGCTGCGCAACCCGTTCGGCCTGATGAAAAGCACGGATGGCGGGCAGAACTGGCGCTCGCACGGTCTCATGGGCGAGGCCGACTTCCACAACCTGGCTGCGGGTTACGGGACGAACGCCGTGTACGTGGTGAACGCCGAGCCGAACTCGCGGATGCCGCAAGCGGGGCTTTACTACACCGTGGACGACGGAAAATCATGGAAGCGGAGCGCGGCGGCGAGGCTGTCCGCGGAAGTGATCGGCATCGCCGCGCATCCGACCGTTGCGGGCACGGTTGCCGCGGGCACGATGGGAGGACTCTACCTGTCGCGCGACTTCGGCGCGAGCTTCAAACGCCTCGGCCTGGGCTCGCCGGTGACCGCGGTACTCTTCGATGTCGACGGAAAGCATCTGTATTTCGTGCGCGACGATGTCAACGCCGTTCGACGCATAACGCTCGACGGAAAGAACAACGCCACACTGCAGTTACCGGATATGGGGCAGGACATAGTGTTCTACCTCACGCAGAACCCGGCGAAGCCGAACGAACTGGCTATCGCGACCCGCCAGCGGAACGTGCTTATCTCGCGGGACGCCGGCAAGACATGGAAACAGATCGCCCGCGAGGGCAACGGCCTGTGAATCGAGCCGGAAATGGGCCGTCGTCCCGCCGCTCGCG
>JBIOVQ010000008.1:0-5121 GCA_044867805.1 Burkholderiales bacterium
GGTCGAATTCGAAGTGGTGAAGCGGAAGGTGCGGTGCCTCGCCACGCACGCCAACCCGCAGACCGGCCAGCGCGATGTGCCGGTCATGGCGACCCTCATGCGCGCCTTCAGCCAGGAGGAGCCGACCTTCGCGGTGGGCATGACCACGCGCGGCGGCGGCGGCAGCGTCCGGCTCGGCGACGAAGTCCGCCTCGCCGACTGAAGTTTGCAGTCGACAGTTGACAGTTGGCAGCAACTACACGCTATCCGCAGCAAACTGCCCACTGCAAACTGCAAACTACCAGGTGACGGGCACTTCGCGCAGGAACACCGGCAGGTCGGTCGTCGGCGGACGGGCCGGCACCTGGTAGAACAGGTCGGCGACGAAGCCGCGGTGATAGGAGGTGTGATTGACGATGTGCAGCAGGATCTCGCCGCGCGTCATCACGCCGGGGTTGCCGCCGATGAGCGTGAAGCTCACTTTTTCGTCGAGGCTGGCATCGGACAGGGCGTCGCTCCAGGCGATGTACCACCGGTCCGCCTCCTGCTGCACGCGCCACAATTCGCCCAGTGGCGGGTGATCCGGCGTGTTGCGCGCCTCATAGCCGTGCTCGCGCCCTTCCAGATGCGCCTGCCAGATCCGGTCTATGAC
This sequence comes from Burkholderiales bacterium, assembly GCA_044867805.1. Taxonomy (GTDB): domain Bacteria; phylum Pseudomonadota; class Gammaproteobacteria; order Burkholderiales; family SG8-41; genus SG8-41. The sequence continues at coordinate 632 of JBIOVQ010000008.1, forward strand.
GTAGTTGTGGTTGAGCGTGTGCACCATGTTCTTGAACAGGGACTTCCGTTCCCGGGTCGCCTCGCCGCCGGGTAGCGCGCCGACGGCGTCGAAAATGAGCCGGTTCGCCCAGGCGTTGTAGCGCGTCAGCATGCGCGCGGTGCGGGTATTCATCATGTGGTCTCGAGTGGCAAAACGGTACGCCGTCATGATACCCGCGCCGGTTTCCCTTTTGATGGCGCGCGTCTTATCATGCCGTTTCCTATCCCGATGCAGTGCGGAGCACGCATGGCCACCAATGTGACGCAGGCGCTGGCCGGATTCGCGGCGGCATTAAACCTCGACCACGTCCCCGAGCGCGCGCGGGAGCATTGCAAGAACCTTCTCCTCGATGCATTGGCCTGCGCCCTCGCCGGCCACAAGGGGGAGGAAACCGGTCAAGTCGCGGGCCTGGCTTCCGCGCTGGCCCAGTCGGATGAAAGCAGCGTCATCGGCGACGGCCGCTCCTCGCTCGCCGGCGCCACGCTGCTCAACGGCTACCTCATCACCGCGGTCACGATGTGCGACGTCCACCGCCCGACCCTCACGCATATCACGCCCGAAGTCGTGCCGCCCGCGCTGGCTGTCGCCGAGCGCGACGCGCTGTCCGGGCGCGACCTGCTCACCGCCCTCGCGGCCGGTTGCGAGGTCATGACCCGCATCGGCATCGGCATGGACTGGCCGTCCGCGCGCGCCAGGGGCTGGCACGGCCCCGGCGTCCTCGGCCCCTTCGGCGCGGCCGCCGCGGTCGGGCGGCTCCTCGGGCTCGACGCGGACACCATGGCGCGCGCCTTCGGCCTGGCCGGCAGCCAGTCCGCGGGCACCTTCGCGGCCTGGGGCACGCCGACGGTCAAATTCCACCAGTGCCGCGGCGCGTTGTCGGGCCTCATGGCGGCATTGCTGGCGCAACAGAGATTCGTGGCCACGCGCGAGTTCCTCACGGCCGCCGACGGCGGGCTGTTCAACACCTATTCGGGCGGCGGACGCCCCGACGCCGCGGTCGAGGGTCTCGGCCAGCGCTGGGAGCTCGAGAACGTCGCGCTGCGGCTGTGGCCTTCCGCCTCTACCATACAGGGCTTCGTCACGGCGATGTTCGACCTGGTGGAAAAGCACCGCTTGAGCTTCCACCAGGTAAAGAAGCTGCGCGTCTCCATGAACAAGACCGGCGTCGACATGCACGGGATCTTCCCGCGCTACAACGGCAAGTTCGAAGCGCTGCTCTCGACCCACTATTGCGCGGCGGCCATCCTGCACGATCGCGCACTGACCCTCGCCCAGTTCGAGCCGGCGCGCTACAACGATCCGCAGCTCGCGCGCTTCGCGGCGGAGCAGGTGGAGGTGCGGGTCGACCCGGCGCTGTCCGGCGTCCAGGCGGTGGTGGAAGCCGAAACCGCCGGCGGCAAGACCGTCACGGCGCGCTGCGAGCATCCGAGGGGCGCTCCCGAGAACCCGCTCAAGCGCGCCGAGATCGAGGACAAGTTCCGCGGTTACGGCAAGGCGCTGCTGTCGCAGGCAGCCATCGAGGAGGCAATCGGCTCGGTCACGCGCCTCGAGGAGCTCAAGTCGGTGCGCCGGTTGATGGAGATCCTGCGGACGGGTGGAGAGCAGCGCGCGCGCCGCTCGGCGTAGCGGACGAGGGATGCGGGAACCCCAAGCACCAAATCCCAAGCACCAATACTCAAACAAGCGCCAAGGTCCAAATAACCAAGCACCAAACGTTTGGAGTTTGAGATTTGGGGTTTGTTTGTAATTTGGGATTTGGAGCTTGGTGCTTGCCGCCGGTCGATAGAATGAACTCAATGAGGAACCCGATGAAGGGAATATTCAGAATCACGATGCTGGTAGCGGCCCTTGCGGCACCGGCGGCCGTCGCGCAGCAATACCCCGCCCGGCCGGTGCGGATCATCGTGCCCCAGGCTGCGGGGGGCGGCGTGGACATCATGTCGCGCGCGGTCGCCCAGAAGCTGACCGAGACCTGGGGCCAGCAGGTGATCGTGGACAACCGCCCCGGCGCCAACGGCATCATCGGCATTGAGCCGGTGGTGAAGGCGAAGCCCGACGGCTATACACTGAGCGCCGCTTTCACCTCGGTGCTTACCATCAACCCCCATGTCTACAAGGCGCTGCCCTACGACCCGGTGCGCGACCTCTCGCCCATCACGCAGACGGTCACCAATACCATGGTGCTCGTAGTACACCCGTCGCTTCCCGTGCGTACCGTCAAGGACCTGGTGGCGCTCGCCCGGGCGCGCCCCGGCGAGCTCAACTACGGCTCGTTCGGTGTGGGGAACCTCACGCACCTTGCGGGAGAGCTGCTCAGCGCCGAAGCGAAGATCAGGATCGTGCACGTGCCGTACAAGGGCGAGACGCCTGCCATCACGGAATTGATCGGTGGGCAGGTGGTCCTGCTCTCCGCCGTGTCCTCGGCGGCCGCGCCCCACATCAAGTCTGGCCGCATGAGACTCATCGCCACGGGCGGCGAGAAGCGCTCCGCGGCCTGGCCCGACACGCCCTCGATGGCCGAAGCCGGCTATCCGAACGCAACGGTGACGGGCTGGAACGGTTTCCTTGCACCGGCAGGGACGCCGCGCGAGATCGTTGAGAAGATCCAGCGCGACAGCGCGAAGCATCTGCTCTCCACCGAGCTGCGCGACCGGCTCAGCGCGCTGGGGGCCGACCCCGTAGGCTCAACGCCCGACGAGTTCGCAGCCTTCATCAAGTCGGAGACGCAGAAATTTGCACGCGCCTCCAAGGCCGCTGGCATATATCAAAGCCAGTGACGGCGCCCGCCGCGATTCGTGCGTCGTGATCCGCGTCACGATTCACCGCGTCACGCAGCATCGCGTCACGCCGGGCCGCGTCGCGCCTTATCAGGGCAGGGTCGCGGTTAAAATGCCGTCATGGCCGCATCCGCCGATACCGTGAGCTACGCTCCGCCGCCGACGACGATGGCCAGCGTCGTGGTCATGCGCATCGCGGAATTCGTTCGCAAGCCGGTGGCGGAGCAGGCGCGGCTCAAGGAGCGGCTCGACGCGCTGGTCACGTTCGCCATCCGCCCCTTGCCCGCCGGCACCCGCGTCGTGCTCGACGCCCCCGAGGGGATCGCGATCGTGGTGCTGGGCGGGCCGGGACCGGCGCTGGAGCTGGCGAAGCGGGCGCAGTTCGTCGCGGAGGGCCTGCGCCTGTCCATCGGCGTCAACCATGGTCCGGTCATGTCCGCGCTCGACTCCTTGCGCGGTCCCGGGCTGGTCGGGGACGGCTTGACGGCGGCCGTGACGCTGTCGAACGCCGCCAAGCCGGGCCGCTTCGTCGCTTCGCGCTCCTTCCGCGAAGCGCTCAAGGCGTCCGACCCGCGCCGCGTGCAGGAACTCGGGCCGGCGGGGACCTACACCGACGCCCAGTTGCGGGCGCACGAGCTTTTCGCGCTCGACTGGCGGCCGGGCTTCATCCGCCGCCTGCGGCTGCTCGCGCTCGGCGTCCTCACGGTCGCGGCGATACTCGCGATGGGCTTTGCGGCGCGGTTTACCCGGCAGGCGCTGGAGCCGCCACCGCCACCGCCGCCGCCCAAGCCCGGGCTGATCCATCTGGAAATCAAGCCTCGCGGCGATGTCTACATCGACGGCGCGCTGCGCGGCACGAGTCCTCCGCTCAGGGAAATCGAGATCGACCCCGGCCCCCACACTATCGAGGTGCGCAACAAGCCGAGCCCGCCGCTGCGGCTCGAGCTGACGCTGGGCTCGGGCGAGGAGATGACGATCCGCCACTCGTTTGTCGCCCCCAAGCCGCCCGCCAAGAGCCCTCCTGCCAAGAGCGCGTCGCCCAAGAAGAAGCCCGAAGCCAAGGCCGCGCCCAAGCCCAAGCCGAAGCCGAGGCCCGCGGAAAAGCCCAAGGACAAGACCTTCGGCGATTACTGGCGCCAGTTCCGGCGGGACATAGGTTTGTAACTGCGTGAATGGTGAATAGTGATTGGGCTCGAGTGGGACGACAGGCGTGCAGGTGTTTGTTCTGGTCTAATCACTAATCACGCATCTGTCGCATGAGCAAGGCAAAAGCGAAATTCAAGCAGCTGGGGCGCTACCACCTCGCCGCGGAGCTCGGTCGCGGCGCGATGGGCGTCGTCTACAAGGCGGAGGATCCGCTGCTCAACCGCACGGTGGCGATCAAGACCATCATCCTGATGGACGATCCCGCCGCGCGGGCCGAGTACGAAGCGCGCTTCTTCCAGGAAGCGAAAGCCGCCGGCGGGCTGAACCATCCCAACCTGATCACCATCCACGACATCGGCCGCGAGGGCGACGTCGCCTACATGGCGATGGAGCTGCTGGAAGGCACCGAGCTGCGCGAGATGATGGCCAAGGGGCGGCTGCCGCTGCCGTTCGCGCTCGACGTGGTGGCGCAGGTGGCGGACGGCCTGGCGCACGCGCACGAGCACGGCGTGGTCCACCGCGACATCAAGCCCGCCAACATCATGA
>JBIOVQ010000009.1:0-3111 GCA_044867805.1 Burkholderiales bacterium
CAGCTCGATTCACTGGTCGCCACACTCGACATCCGGACCGAGGATCTCGAGAAGCGCCTGACCCGATTCTCCGGTCTTCTCGACGAGTCCCTCGAGGCTGCTTCGACACGTGCGCGCGAAGTTGCCCGGCTCGTCTCGGAATCGAGCGCAGAAGGCACCCGCGCCATCAGCGAACAGTACGAGCGCGTCCGCGAAAACGCCGAGGAAGAGCGCCAGCGCGCTTCCGAAGCGATGCGCGCAATCTACGAGCAGACCGTCGGCGACACCCAGGCCCTGTTCCAAAGCGCGAACGAGCGTTTTGGCGAAACCGTACAGGGCATGAAGCAAATGGCCACGGAAATGCAGCGTGAGCTGGAAAGCACGCGCAACGAACTCCGGCGCGGCGTCTTCGAGTTGCCGCAAGAAACTGCCGAAAGTGCCGCCCAGATGCGCCGGGTTATCGTCGACCAGATCGAGGCTCTCGCCGAGCTCAATCGCATCGTTGCGCGCCACGGACGCAATCTCGACGCGGTGGAGCCCGTGGTGCGCCGCACGCGCGAAGAGCCCACGCTGGCCGTTGTCGGGGGCCGCAGCGAGCTTCCGCGCGCTCCCGCCGATATTCCGCGAAGCGAAATGCCTCCGCCGCGTCCGCCACAGCGAAGCGAGGGCGGCGGCTTTGCTCCGCCTCCCCGTCGTGCACCCGCGGAATCGCCCGCCGTCGCCGCGGCCCCGGCAACCAGTCCCGGCCGCGGCTGGCTTTCGGATCTTCTCAATCGCGCGTCACGCGAAGAAAACGAACCAATGCGCGATCTTCCGCGCGAGCCGGCCCGCGAAACGACGCGTGACGTCATGCGCGAACCGTCCCGGGCAAGCGAGGATCGGCCGCCGCGCCACTCCATCGAGTCGCTCGATTCGTTGTCCGTCGATATTGCGCGGATGATCGACCACGACGCTGCGGCCGACCTTTGGGATCGTTATAAGCGCGGCGAACGTAACGTGTTCACCCGCCGGCTCTATACGCTCCAGGGTCAGCAGGCATTCGACGACATCCGCAAGAAGTACCGAGCGGACCGCGAATTCAAGCAGACGGTCGACCGCTACATTTCGGAGTTTGAGCGGTTGCTCGAGGAGGTGTCACGCGACGATCGCGGCCAGGTCGTGGCCCGCACTTACCTCACCTCGGAAACGGGCAAGGTCTATACGATGCTCGCGCACGCGGCCGGCCGTTTCGATTGACGCGGCCATCGCTGACCCTTTCTTACACTGTCGAGCGTTGGCCGATTGCCGGATCGTTCGGCATCAGCCGCGGCGTCAAGACCGAAGCTGTCGTCGTGGTGGCCGAGTTGACCGACGGCAAAGCGCGCGGGCGCGGCGAATGCGTGCCATATCTCCGGTATGGCGAGACCGTCGAGAGCGTTACCGCGCAGTTCGAAGGGCTGCGGCCGCAGATCGAAGGCGGCCTCGACCGGCGCATGCTGCAGACGGCAATGCCGCCGGGGGCCGCGCGCAACGCGCTCGATTGCGCGTTCTGGGACCTGGAGTCGAAGCGCAGCGGCCGTCCCGTCAACGAGCTTGCCGGTATCGCGGCGCCCGCCGCACTGACCACCGCGTTCACGATTTCCCTGGCGGCGCCCGCCGACATGGCGAAGGCCGCGGCAAAAGCGGCGAGCCGCGCCCTGCTCAAGATAAAGCTCGGGGCCGACGGTGACCCCGATCGCATCGCCGCCGTTCGCAACGCTGCCCCAAAGGCAACGCTGATTGTCGATGCGAATGAAGGGTGGACCGAAGATAGTCTCGGTTCCAATCTCGCGGCCTGCGCGCAGGCAGGCGTGGCGCTGATCGAGCAGCCATTGCCGGCCGGAAAGGACGACGCGCTTGCGCGCGCCGAACGAACGATTCCTGTATGCGCCGACGAGAGCATGCACGATCGGGCTTCGTTGCCCGCTCTCGCGGGAAAATACGACGCGGTGAATATCAAATTGGACAAAACCGGCGGGCTGACGGAGGCGTTCGCCACGGCCGCCGAAGCAGAACGGCGGAAGTTCACGATCATGGTCGGTTGCATGGTAGCGACGTCTTTGGCGATGGCGCCGGCGGTGCTGCTGGCGCAAAGAGCGCGATTCGTCGATCTCGACGGACCCCTGCTGCTCAGCAAGGACCGCCCCGGCGGCCTGCGCTACGAGGGCAGCCTTGTCTTTCCGCCTTCGGCCGCGCTTTGGGGCTGACGGCACGGAACTTTTTAGCCTGCCACCAGCCTGATTCTGTTCGCGAAATGTGCCTGACCGTTCGCCCTGATCTTGTAGATTTCGAAAACCAATGCTTCCCGTCGGACGCCCGCTTGGTCTACACTTAACTTAACGATCGCACCGCTGCTCGAACAGCGGGCCATGATAACGGGACGGGGAAATGAATATTCGGGGACTGGTGCTCGGCGCCGCCGTGATGGCGCTCACAGTATCGTCAGCATCCGCGACAATGCGGATCTCGGAAGATCGCGGCGGTCAGATCGGCCGCTACCTGCAGGCTTACGCCGCGTTGCGCTCATCCGGCGAAAATGTCGTCGTCGATGGAAGCTGCCTTTCGGCATGCACGCTGCTGCTGGGCGTGGTGCCGCGCGAGCGTATCTGCGCGACGCAGAATGCGCGGTTCGGCTTCCACGCCGCCTGGATGCCCGACCACGACGGCCGTCCTGTAACAAGTCCGCTGGGCACGCAGGCGCTCTGGAATATTTATCCGGCGTCGGTCCGGCGCTGGATCTCGCGGCACGGCGGCTTGTCGCGAAAGATGATTTATCTGCAGGGGCGCGACTTGAGTGGGATCGTCGCCAGCTGTGACCGCAGCCCACGCTCGCAGACACGCTCAGCGCGTCGCCTGGCGCCGGAGCCAGTGCGCTACCAGTCCGCAAGCGCCTCCGGCGATCGCCATTAGAGCCATCGCCGCGTAGGCGGCGCTGCCGAAATCACGATAGAGCACGCCTGAGAGCGCCATCGCGCCTGCCATGGCCACTCCGGACGCGATCGCCAGGTAGCCCTGCGCAGTCGCCGCCTGAGCCGGCGGTGCGTGCCGGGCGAGGAACATCAGCGCGCCGAGATGAGTCGCGCCGAACGACAGAGCATGCAGCAATTGCAGCGC
>JBIOVQ010000010.1:0-8883 GCA_044867805.1 Burkholderiales bacterium
ACCATGGACACGACCATCTGGTTGACTCCGCGCGAGGCCGAAGTCCTGCGGCTCCTCGCGCGCGGCTGCACCTACATCCAGGTGGCCGACCGCCTCGCCATGTCGGTGCACACGGTCGAAAGCCACATCAAGAACGTATACCGCAAGCTCGACGTTCATTCTGCCCGCGCTGCCGTCTGGCGGGCGACCGAGCTGCGCCTGCTTGGCGAGGCGGACGGCTTGCGGCTGGCGAGCCAGCAAGTATCATGAGCCCCGTGAACGACGCCTCTCGAGTCCGGCGGCAGGTGTGGCTCATCATCGCGACCGTTCTGCTCCTCTACGCATGGCTGCGACTGTCGTTCGGTCCGATGCCGCAGGACCCGTCCTACCACCTCCTCGCGGATACGCGCACGTTTCTTGGCGTCATTCCGCGCGCCGGAGACGTCCTCACGAACCTGGCCATACTTGCCGCCGGCTTGTTAGGGCTTGCGCTGCGAAACCGCATGACGGTCGCGCCGGAAGAGCGCACGGCGCTGAACGTGCTGGTCGCGGCGACGATCCTGACCGCGTTCGGATCCGCGTACTACCACTGGGCGCCGGCCAACCCGACGCTCGTGTGGGACCGGCTGCCGCTGGCGATCGTCCTCATATCAATACTCGCGCTGGTCTTGGCCGATCGCGTGCATCCGCTGTTCGCGCGCCATGGAATATGGCCCTTGACGGCGCTCGCCGTAGCCGGCGTGATCGTCTGGGGCGTCTCCGAAGCGATGGAGCGAGGCGACCTTCTGCTCTACCTGGTCGTGCGCGTAGGCGCAGGGATTGCCATTGCGTTGCTCGTGATCCTGCGGCGTCCACGGCACACGGGAACGAAATGGCTGGTGGCGGCGCTGATTTGCGAGGTTCTCATGGCGGCTCTCGAGCGGCACGATCATGAGATATTCCGCCTGACCGGCGGATTGATCAGCGGCCACAACTTGAAGCATGTGATGGTCGGCGTCGCGCTCGGCTTCGTATTCTGGTGGCTCCGGGTACGCCGGCCGCTGGTCGCATGAACGGACTGAAAACCACTGCGGCCACGGACACACACGGAAGCACACAGACAATAGCAAGCAAGAAAAACGTGAGCCGGTCCCTGTGTTCGCTATTCTGTGTATTTCCGTGTGATTCCGTGGCCAGTATTTTCCGGATACGGGCCGAGTTACATTCCTGACTCGAGCGCGGCACGCCTGCCACGCGCGACGTCCAAACCGGCGAGTATCGCGAGGCCGATCACGAAGAAGATTCCGGTCACCAGCATCGCGAAGCGGTGGTTGCCGTGGGTAACCCAGGTGACGAGGCCATAAGTCACCGGGCCGAGTATCGCCGAGAGCTTGACCGCGAGTCCCCATAGGCCAAAGAACTCCGCGGTGCGGGCCGGCGGGCTCAGATAGCCGACCAGCGCGCGCCCGGCGGACTGGCTCGACCCGAGACACAGGCCGACGATATTGGCGACAACCCAGAACAGGGCCGGTCCTTCGGCGAGCCACGCCAGCACCACGGCGACGAGCCACCCGACGAGGGTCAGCACGAGCGTGCGCACGTGCCCGAGCCGGTCCTGCACCTGGCCGAAGGCAAAGGCGCCTGCCGCGGCCGTGACGTTGACCACGAGTATCAGCATGAGCGTGTCGCGCGTGGTGAAACCCATGACTTCCTGCGCGTAGACCGCGGCGACGATAATCACCGTCTGGATCCCGGCCTGGTAGAACACGACGCACACCAGGAAACGCCACAGGTCGGCATGGCGCTGCGCATGGCGGAGCGTTTCGGCCACGCGGGCGAACGCGCTTTTCTGCACATCAGCGGTGCCGGCCGCCGGTTGCGCGCGCTCGCGCAGGAAGAAAAACGTCGGCAGGCTCGCGAGCGCGAAGATGGCCGCCGTGATCAGCATCGTGACCGGGACGAAGTCGGCGGCCGATGCCCCGCGCGCCTGCGCATGAGTTACGTACGCGAGGCAGGCGCCCAGCGCGGCGAGGCCGCCGAGATAGCCGAGGCTCCACCCCCAGCCCGAAACCCTTCCCATCGCCTCCCCCTCGGCGATCTCGGGCAGGAAGGCAGCCACCAGGTTTTCGCCGCTGCCGAAGAAGAAATTGGAGAGGATGATCAGCCCGATGCCGAGCGCGAGGTCGCCGCGGCCGACGAGCGCGAGTCCGGCAGTGAACACGACGCAGCCCGCGGTGGTGAGGAGCAGCAATCGCTTCTTGGCTGCGTGGGCGTCGGCGTAGGCGCCGATCACCGGCGCGGTGAGCATGATGAGCGCGTACGAGACCGCCAGCGCCGAAGTCCAGGCAAAAGTCGCCCACGGCGCGCGTCCCGCGACCTCGGCGACGAAGTAAGCGTTGAATACCGCCGTGATGACGACCGTCGTGTAGCCGGAATTGGCGAAGTCGTAGAACGCCCAAGAAAAAACCTCGCGCGGCTCGACACCCGGCGCGAGGCTTTTTCTGAATGAAGAGTTACTCAAATCAAGAATCCGCGGTTTCGGTCGATAACGTCCGCTCGCGCGATAACAGGCTTCCAGCCGCCGGACACGGCAGCCGCGTCTATTTAGCGGATTCTTCTTCGGGCCAGTTCTTGATGTAGCTCTTGAGCAGGCGATTGTGGAACGCGGTTTCCTTGATCACCGCGTTCGCGACGTCGTGGAAGGAGATCACGCCGAGGAGCGTGTCGCCTTCCCTGATCGGCAGATAGCGGATATGGTCCCTGTTCATGAGCTCGCGCAGGCTCTCGAGCGAGTCCTCGGGGTTGCCGCAGGCGGGGTTCTTGATCATCACGTCGCTGACCTTGAGGCCCGCGAGGTTGCCCTTGTTCGCATCGAGCGCCCGCAGCACTTCCCGAAAGGTCAGCATGCCCGCCATCTTCGGGCCCTCCAGGACAACGAGGGAGCCGATGTCGTTCTTCACCATCAGGCCCAGGGCGTCGGACACCGCGGCGCCCGGCGCGATGCTGAAAACGTTGCTCCCCTTCGCCTTGAGTATGTCGCGGATAATCATGTGCCTCTCTCCGCCCGGGCTATCGGGGCGGTTTACGATAGCAGCGGCCCCCGGCATTGGCAAATGAGCAGGAGGCCGGGCCCGGCCGTGCCGGGCGCGACCCGCGCTGCATGCGCCGGCCTGGATGCTCCGGGAAGCGCGTTGAACTGATGGCGATGTTAAAGTCGGACACCCGCTTTCCGGGGCGGGCGGCGCCGCCGCGGCGGGCTACTTCAAGGAGCAACAAGACATGAGCCTGACCCTCGTTACCATCACCCCTCTCGTCGCTCTCATCGCCGGCATACTGATCCTCTTCATGCCGAGACTGCTCAGCTACATCGTCGCCATCTACCTCATCATCATCGGCGTCCTTGGCCTGGCAGCGCACATCAGGTGAGATCCTTTGGAGCCCCTGTCCTGATGCAGGGGAGCATGAGGGAAGTATCCCCTCATTCGTTCAGCCTGCTCAAATGACGCCGCGCTTCTTGAGCTCGCGCTGCTGCTCGACGCCGTAGCCGAGCGCGGACAGCACTTCGGCGGTGTGCTCGCCGAGCGCCGGCCCCACCCACTTCGTTTCGCCCGGCGTTTCCGACAGCTTCGGCACGATGCCCGGGAGCTTGAGGGACTTCCCGTCCTTGAGCTGGTAGCTGCCGATCATCTCCCGCGCCGCGTAGTGGGCGTCCCGCACAATGTCGGCGATGTCGTAGATCTTGCCGCTCGGCACGTCGGCCTTCTCCAGCACTTCGAGCACCCGGTCGAGGTCGTGCCCGGCGACCCAGTCGCCGATCACCTTCTCGATTTCCCCGGTGCGCGCCACGCGCCCGTCGTTGTGCGCAAGCGCCGGGTCGTCCGCCAGGTCGGAGCGGCCGATGGCATTCATCATGCGCTTGAAGATGGAGTCGGCGTTCGCCCCGATCACGACGTACTTGCCGTCCCGCGTCACGTAGGTGTTGGACGGCACGATGCCGGGGAGCGACGCCCCGCTCCGCTCGCGCACGAATCCGAACATGTCGTACTCGGGCAGCACGCTCTCCATCATGTTGAACACGGCCTCGTAGAGAGCGACGTCCACGAATTGCCCGCGGCCGCCGTTGACGTTGCGGTGGTGCAGCGCCATCAGCGCCCCGATCACCCCGTGCAGCGCGGCGATCGAGTCGCCGATCGAGACTCCCACGCGCACCGGCGGCCGGTCGGGATGGCCGGTGACGTAGCGCAGCCCTCCCATGGATTCCCCGATCGCGCCGAAACCGGGGCGGTCGCGGTACGGCCCGGTCTGGCCGAAGCCGGAGAGCCGGACCATGATGAGACGCGGGTTGATCCCCGAGAGATCGTTCCAGCCGAGACCCCATTTTTCCATCGCGCCGGGGCGGAAATTCTCGACCACGATGTCGGCGTCGCGCGCGAGCCTGCGCACGATTTCCTGCGCTTCCCGGTGCTTGAGGTCCAGCGTCACCGACTTCTTGTTGCGCGCCTGCGCGTACCACCAGAGCGAGGTGCCGTCGTGCAGCTTGCGCCATTTCCTCAGCGGATCGCCGCCGCCCGGCGGCTCGATCTTGATCACCTCCGCGCCGAACTCCGCCAGCAGGCGCGCGCAGAACGGCCCCGCGATCAGGGTTCCGAGCTCGATCACTCTCACGCCTTGCAGAGGCAGCGCCATAGGAATTCAGAATCTACGCGATAGGCAGGTGTCCGGTGAGGGTCGCTCGTGGACTCGTCGGGTTTTGGCGACAGGTTATCTACCTCCAGTCACAAGGACATGATGCGACGCGGTATTTATCCCGTCGCCGGACGGCGACAGTTTGAGGCCTCGGGGGACGCCCGATTACCGGCGTATCCCATTGATTTATTTGAAACCCTCCACCCTGGCACAGCATATGCTCAGTGTGGGCACGGAGCATAGCTCCATCCCTCCCCTGTTTACCCCCGGCGTAAGCCGGGGTTTTTTTTGGGTCCGGGCCAATAACACAATGAATATAAAGGGATCGTCCAGATTCATCGCCGCGGGAGCGCTGTGCCTGGCGCTCGGCGCGTGCATGTCGAATGCATCCACTTCCCATGTCGGAGCCATCACCGGCGCGCTCGCGGGCGGCCTGGCGGGCGCGGCTCTGAGCGGCAACTTCGCCGGCGCCATCACCGGACTCGCAATCGGCGGTGTGGTCGGCTACGAAATCGGCAAAACCAAGAACTAAACAGCGCACCCGTTTCGCAGCGGCACAACGCTGCTACCGTCCCCTGTTTGCCCCGGCGTGTGCCGGGGTTTTTTTGTACCACCCCCTCGCATACGCTCGACCCTCCTACACTAGGAGGGGTGGTCCGAAGGACCGGGGTGGTTTGCTCTTCCCCCTCCTAAACCAGGAGGGGGTTTAGGGGGGTGGTCCGCTCGACCCCTCCTAGTCTAGGAGGGGTGGACCGTAGGGCCGGGGTGGTCAGCGCGGGTCGATCGGCGTCTTCGGCTTCACGTCCAGCAGCGATTCCACATAAGCCGCCATCGCCAGCAGGCGCGCTTCGCTGCGCAGCGGCCCGACGAGCTGCAGTCCTATGGGCAGACCCGACGCGGTGAATCCGCCCGGGAGCGAAACGACCGGGCAGGCCGTCATCGTGATCGCCAGGGTGAGAACCAGCCAGCCCATGTAGCCTTCCATGCGGACGCCGTCCACCTGCCCGGGGTAGCGCAGGTTCACGTCGAACGGCGGGCAGGATACCGCCGGACAGATCAGCAGGTCGTAATTCTCGAACCACTTCGCCGTGCGCCGGATCAAATCGCCCTGCGCAACCTCTGCCGCGACGATTTCCTCGGGCTTCAGCTTCAGCCCGAATTCGGTATTCTCGATGATCTCCGGCTTGTACAGGTGACGGTGCTTCTTCATGAGCTCGGCGTGCCGAGCGATAAAGACGGCGCCGCGCAGCGTGTGAAAGGTTTTCTCGGCGTCGGACAGATCGGGATGCCCTCCCTCTACTGTCACGCCGTCGCGCGACAGCTTCTCCACCGCCGCCTTGCACACGCCGCGCACCTCCCGATCCACCGCCCGCGCAATGCCGAGGTCAGTGCTGAACGCGATCCTGCGCGGCTTCAGCGGCCGTGCCGCGGTTTCCGAGTAACTCGGATGCGGCCCAACCTGCGCCGCCGGGTCGAGCGGATGCCAGCCGGCCTCACAATCGAACATCAGCGCCGTGTCCTTGACGTCGCGCGCCATCGGCCCTTCGACCGAGAGCGGGTTAAAAGGCTGGCGCGCGGTGCGCGGCACCATGCCCGGGCTCGGGCGCAGCCCGGTCGTCGAGCAGTAGCTCGACGGCGTACGTATGCTGCCGCCGAAATCACCGCCGGTCGCCAGCCACACCTGTCCCGCCGCCAGCGCCGCCGCCGACCCTCCCGAGGAACCGCTCGAAGTCGTGCGCACGTCCCAGGGGTTGAGCGTGGCGCCGAACACGTCGTTGAAGGTATTGCCGCCCGCGGCGAACTCGGGCAGGTTGGTCTTGCCGATGACGATTGCGCCGTTGCGCTCCAGGCGCTCCACGATGACGTCGGACGCAGGCGCGATGCGGTCCGCGTAGATGCGCGAACCGGAGGTGCAGCGCACGCCCGCGACGTCCGTGCCGTCTTTCACCCCGATCGGAAGGCCATGCAGATAATGCGCCGGCACATCACTGGCCCGGGTTTTCTCCAGTCGCCGGGCGTGCTCGCGGGCGCGGTCATAGCACAGCGTCACGAACGCGTTGATCCTGGGGTTGGTCGCCTCGATCCGCGCCGCCGCAACGTCGATCAACTCGAGGGGCGACACCTCCCCGCGCTTCAACAGCCGCACCGTCTCCACCGCGGACAGGCGCCACAGCTCGCTCGTTTTCCCCTCTGCCATATCGTGGCATGGTAGCAAACCGTGCGGTCGTGATAGGCTTTGCGCCTCTACGGAGGTAGCCATGAAAATCTCCGACAACACCCTCGCCCGTACCGGGGGTCAGCTGCTCATCGACGCGCTCAAGGTCCATGGAGTGGACCTGGTGTTCGGGGTACCCGGCGAGAGCTATCTCGCGTCGCTGGACGCGTTCCACGGCGCGTCCGAGAAGATCAAGTTCGTCATCTGCCGCCAGGAAGGCGGCGCCGCCTACATGGCGGACGCCTACGGCAAGCTCACCGGACGCCCCGGCGTGTGCTTCGCGACGCGCGGCCCGGGCGCGACCAATGCCTCGCTCGGCATACACACCGCATACCAGGATTCGACGCCGGTAGTCCTGTTCGTGGGCCAGGTGGGCAACGACTTCGTCGAGCGCGAGGCGTTCCAGGAAATCGATTACCGCCGCATGTACGGACAAATGGCGAAATGGGTGGCGCAGATCGACCGCGCGGACCGCGTTCCCGAGTACGTGAGCCGGGCGTTCCACACCGCCGTGGCGGGCCGGCCGGGGCCGGTCGTGCTGGCGCTGCCGGAAGACATGCAGACCGAGACCGCCGCTGTCGCCGACACCGGGCGCTACCAGCGCGTCGCGGCGCATCCGGGCGAAGCCGATCTCCAGAAGCTGCACGCGATGCTAGCCCGGGCGAAGCGCCCCTTCGTGCTCCTCGGCGGGAGCGACTGGAACGCGCAGGCGTGCGCCGACTTCCGCGCCTTCGCCGAGGCGAACGACTTGCCGGTCGGCACCGCGTTTCGCCGCCAGGACCTCTACGACAACCGGGCGCAGAATTTCGTGGGCGATGTCGGCATCGGCATCAATCCGAAGCTCGCCGAGCGCGTCAAGACCTGCGATCTGCTCATCGCCGTGGGCGCACGCATGGACGAGATGACGACCGGCGGCTACACGCTGGTGGACGCGCCGCGCCCGAAGCAGCAGTTCGTGCACGTGCACCCCGGCGCGGAAGTTCTTGGGCGGGTATACCAGGGCGATCTCCTGATCCACTCCGGCATGCCGGAATTCGCCCGGGCCGCGCGCAAGCTCGCGCCCGTAGAGCAGCGCCCATGGCAGGAGTCGACCAAGACCGCGCGCGCGGATTACGAAGCCTGGCTCGTGCCCGAGCCGGCGCCGGGCACGCTCCATCCCGGCGAGGTGATCGCGTTCCTGCGCGGGCGGCTCCCGCCCGAAACGATCATGGCCAACGGCGCCGGCAACTTCGCGGGCTGGATCCATCGCTACTACCAGTATCCCGGCTTCCGCACCGAGCTCGCGCCGACCAGCGGCTCGATGGGCTACGGGGTGCCGGCGGGCGTGGCCGCCAAGCTGGTGCATCCCGAGCGGCCGGTCGTCTCGATCAACGGCGACGGCGACTTCCTCATGAACGGGCAGGAGCTCGCGACGGCCGCACAGTACGGCCTGAAGATCGTGTTCATGGTGGTGAACAACGGCATGTACGGCACCATCCGCATGCACCAGGAGCGAGAGTATCCCGGCCGGGTGAGCGGGACCGAGCTGAAGAACCCCGATTTCGCGGCGCTCGCGCGCGCCTATGGCCTGCACGGCGAGACCGTGGAGAAGACCGCGGACTTCGAGCCGGCGTTCGAGCGCGCGTGGAAGGCCAAGACCGCCTCCCTCATCGAGCTGCGCATCGATCCCGAGGCGATCACGACGCGGACGACCTTGTCCGCGATCCGCGCCGCGGCGCTCAAGAACAAGAAGGCGTGAATCGTGGTCCGTGAGTCGTGATTCGAGCCGGATTGCGCGCAAGCCGGCGTCAACGGCCGGAACTTGCGCGCTCGCGCGGCGTAGGACAGGATATGCCCGTCGGGATAGAGACGAGCGGCAGGTCACGGGTTACAACCCTGCCCTGCATTCTGCACTCTGAACTCTGCACTCAGCACTGGGAGGAGCCATGGCGGAGGGATACAACAAGACGCGCGTCCTGATCTTCACTGGGTCGTACCGGATCAAGGGCGAGATCGACATCGTGGCCGGCGCGCGCGTGACTGAT
>JBIOVQ010000011.1:0-2021 GCA_044867805.1 Burkholderiales bacterium
CGCGTGACGTCGTCGAACAGCTCGTCCACCTTGAAGCGCTTCGGAATGAGTTTCTGGCGGTGAACGTAATCGATAGCGATCTCGAGATTGTGCCGGTTCGCTTCCAGGCCGAAAGGCGTCATGTCGGGCATGCCGGAGGGGGGCGCGGCGTGCTTGGCGTCGAGCAGCAGCCGGTACACCTCGCGCACCGCGTCGGGGCTGGACTTCGACAGCGTGTCCCGGACCACCACCATGTGGTTGATCTGGATCGCGCGGTTGCGGGCGTGCCAGTCGCGCGCGGCATGGTCGGGGTCGGCGATGAGGCGCTTCAGGCGCGGGTCGGGCAGGGCAGGGTCCCGCAGCACCGCGGCATCCACCTCGCCGTCGAGCAGCATCTTGAGCAGGTCGCGGCCCTCGGGCGCGCGCTCGACCGAGGGCGGGTCCTTGAATTCCGCCACGTGCGCCTCCTCGAACGTCACCCAGCGGATCGAATCGATATCCACGCCGTGGTCGCTGGCGAGGATGCCGCGCAGCCACATGCTGGTGGTGACCGAGTAGGAGCGGATGCCGACGCGGCGCCCGTTCAGGTCCTGCGGGCGCAGCTCGCCGCGCGCCGAGTTGTAGACCAGGAACGGGTGCTGGAAGCGCCCGAGCACCACCGCCGGCAGCAGCACGTACGGCTTGCCGTGCGCCTTGGCCATGAGGTAGGTCGTGATGGCGAGCTCGGACACGTCGAACTCGAGGTTGCGCACGGTGCGCTTGAACGCGCTCGCGACCTGCGGCACGTCCGCGAAGTCGAAGCTGACCTTCGGCGACGTGAGCTGGCCGCGCCGCAGCGCCCGGGTCGTGGGGTAGTCCCCGAGCAGCGTCTTGAGCCGCAGCGCGGTGGAGGTGCTGGGTTGCGGGATGGGTGACATTAGAGACTCAAGGATGAAGGATGAGGGATGAGGGATGACCCCACGCTACGCGTGAGGTTGGTTGTCCCGATCTTTCACTGATGTCCGATCGGTTGTCGGAATCCGACCGAAGGAAACGAAAGGTCGGATCATGATTTGGTCGCGCACGGTGCACGGTCATCCTTCATCCTTCCGCCTTCATCCTTCAGGCGGAGCCGGCTACCGCCAGGCGCGGTTGTCCACGGTGTTCTCGTAGGTCGCGCCCGGGGGCACGAGCCCCCAATCCAGCGTCCACTTGTAGGTGTGGTCGAAGCGCTCCCGCGTGTAAGGCTCGGGCGGCGCGTTGAGCAGGCGCGAGAGCTCGAGGTCCCCTTTCGCCAGCAGCCCGCCGGCTTCTTCCACGAAGTAGTGCTCGTAGCGGCCCGGGTCCTTCTCGATCGCGCGGGCGGCCTCCGCCTCGGCGCGGAACATCTTCGCCAGGGTGTCGCCGTCCAGCTCGTCGCCGGCCGCTTCGCTGCGCGTGGAGTGCGACTCCATGAGCACGCGCATGCCGCGCTTTTCCGCGATGCTGATCCACGGCTCCATGAGGCTCACGGCCGCGACTTCGCCCCGGCCCGCCGCTTCCATCCGTTCCTTCATCGTTCCGGCGAAGGTGGTCTTGATCTGCTCGCGCTTGAGAAAACCCTCGAGCAGCTTGAGGGTCGTGAAATGCGAGCCGTTGAAGGGGCTCACCGCGATCGGCTTGTCCTTCAGCTGCTCGGGCTCGTAGATGCGCGATTTCGGGTCGGTCACGATCGCGAACGACGACATCGCGGAGCCCAGCGCGACGATCTTCGCCGGGCGGTGCCCGCCCTCCACGGTGGACTCCACCGCGCGCTTCATGACGCCCCATTCGCACATGCGGAACTGGTCGCAGGCGCCCTGGTCGTAGAGCGCCTCCATGGTGCGGTCGAAGATGTTGGCGCGCAGCGCCTGGTGGTCGGAATGCCGCTGGCCGGATCCGGGGGTGCGGATGATCTCCACGTCGAGGCCCTGGTCGCGGAAATAGCCCTCGTCGCGGGCGACCAGCAGCGGCAGGTCGTGGACGGCGTTCATCATCGACGCCTTCACTTTCCTGGGCTTTGCGGTCATTGCGGGTTCTCCTGC
>JBIOVQ010000012.1:0-19419 GCA_044867805.1 Burkholderiales bacterium
CCAGGAACAGGGTGGAATCCTTGGCGTCCTCGAAATAGCCCGCCCGCGACGTGGTGGCCCCGGTGAACGACCCCTTGGCGTAGCCGAACAGGGTCGGCTCCACCAGGGTCGGGGAGATCGCGGCGCAGTTGAGCGCGAGGAACGGGTGCGCGGCGCGCTGGCTCATGCGGTGCAGCGAACTGGCAACGAGCTCCTTGCCGCTGCCGGATTCGCCCTCGATCAGCACGGGGAAAGGGGCGTTGGCGAACTGCGAGATCTGCTGGCGCAGCTTCTCGATGAGCACGCTCTTGCCCAGCAGCCCGCCGTCCGCAACGGGCGCGCCGAGCTCGGCCGCGCGCACCTCGAGCGCGCGCGTGAGCAGCGCCTTCAGCGTCGCCGGCTCGCACGGCTTGGCGACGAAATCGATGGCGCCCAGCGTGCGCGCATGGCGCGCGTTGGACTCGTCGTTCTGCCCGGACAGCACCACGATCTTGATGCCGGGTGAGTGCGCGATGAGCTCGCTGATCAGCTGGAATCCCTCGTCGGGACGGTGCGGGGTCGGGGGCAGCCCGAGGTCGACCAGCGCGAGCTGCGGCACGGTGTCGAGCTGGCGCAGCAGGCTCTTGACGCGGGCGCGCGAGTCTGCGACGTACACGTTGAAATCGCGGCTCAGGACGAAATTGAGCGTGTCCGTGATCAGCGGATCGTCGTCGACGATCAGCAGCTCCGGCTTGGCGGCTACGGCTTCCTTCAATGCGCCCCCCTGTCGAACGGCCCCGCCCGTCGAGCGGCGAGCCCTTGCCCGTTCGAACGTGCGCGGCCTCCGACCGACCCGACGGCAAGCATCAGACCATATCGCGTCGGCCGCTTGCGCGCCTGCGCGGTCGCACCCGCAAGCGGGCACCTGCTCCGCGCTCCGGCGCGCACCAGGCCGGCGTTTCACGTCCGGCCTAGTACTAATTGTATAGTAAAGGCTTTTCGGCTCTGCCGGGGGGGCCGAAATCAGGCCGAGATGCAGGCCAGGAAGGCCCGCTCGAGGTCGGGGCTGCCGTAGCGGGCCGCCAGCTCCCGCGGGGTCCCCGCGAAGCGCAACTGGCCGGCATGCAGCACCGCCATGCGATCGCACATCTCCGCGACGTCCGCCAGCGCGTGGGAAGTGAAGAAAACGGTGCGGCCGGAGCGTTTCAACGCGGCGAGCTCCTCCTTGAACAGCGCGCGCGCCTTGGGGTCGAGACCTCCCGCCGGCTCGTCCAGCACGTAGAGGGCTTTCCCGGAGAGCAGGCAGGCGGCCAGCCCCAGCTTCTGGGTCATCCCTTTCGAGTAGGTGCGGGCCAGGCGGTCAAGCGCGGAGAGGTCGAGGTCCAGCGAGCCGAACATCCGGGCCACCTCCGCGTCCTCGTAGCGGGTGCGATAGAGCTTGCACATGTACTGCAGGAAGTCCCGGCCCGTCAGGTAGAACGGCGGGTTGAACCGTTCCGGCAGAAACGCCAGGCAGGCGCGCGCCGCGGTGGCCCGGTGCGGCGCGCCGAAGATCTCGATGGTGCCCGCGTCCGCATCGCAGAAATCGAGCATGCACTTGATGAGAGTCGTCTTGCCCGCGCCGTTGACGCCCACCAGCCCGAAAAACTCGCCGCGCCGCACCTCGAGCGAGAAATCGCTCAGCGCGGGGACGCGGGCGTAGCGCTTCTCGACCCCGGAAAAACGCAGTGCCAAGTCATTCATGTCCGGCTTAAGTTAGCGCAAAAGGCAGGGCGTGTCACAGATGGCGCGGTGGTATGGAGGAGATGAACGAGGGATACTCCCCTCGTGCTCCCCTACGTCAGAACGCCGTTTCCATCAGGTTGAAACGGCCTGTTAGAATTAACCGCCTTTCCGCCCCGCCTGCCGATGGAAAACCTCGTAGAAATCAAGGACGTCAATTTCTCGTACGACGTTCGCCCGATCCTCAAGGGCATCAACCTGACGGTGCCGCGCGGGAAGATCGTGGCCATCATGGGCCTGTCGGGCTGCGGCAAGACGACGCTGCTGCGACTCATCGGCGGAGCGCTGCGGGCCGACAGCGGCACCGTCAGGGTGGCGGGCCGGGTGATGAGCGAGCTCGGCCAGGAAGAGCTGTACGCGATGCGCCGCCGAATGGGCATGCTGTTCCAGTTCGGCGCGCTCTTCACCGACATGTCCGTGTTCGAAAATGTCGCCTTCCAGATGCGGGAGCACACCGACCTGCCCGAGGACATGATCCAGGATCTCGTGCTGATGAAACTGCACGCCGTGGGGCTGCGCGGCGCGCAGCACATGATGCCGTCCGAATTGTCGGGCGGCATGGCGCGGCGCGTGGCGCTGGCGCGCGCGATTGCGCTCGATCCTATGCTGATCATGTACGACGAGCCGTTCACCGGCCTCGACCCGATCTCGATGGGCGTCATCAGCAACCTGATCCGCAGCCTCAACGATGCGCTCGGCGCGACCTCGATCGTGGTCACGCACGACGTGCAGGAATCGCTGAAGATCGTGGACTACGTCTATTTCATGGCGGACGGTGCCGTGGTAACGCATGGCACGCCGGAGGACATCCGCAAGTCGGACGCGCCTTTCGTGCACCAGTTCGTCTGGGGAGAAATGGACGGCCCGCTGCCGTTCCACTACCCGGGCGCCGCGTATGCAAAGGACCTCGAGCTGGGGCCCGCCGGTGCCTGAGCGCGTCGCCGGCTATCTGCGCGGCATTGGCCACCAGGTCGTCGGCGGGCTGTGGCGGCTGGGCTATGCCACGCGCTTCTTCGCGCTGACGCTGCTGCGGTCGGCCGTGAGCTTCCGCCGCTTCCAGCTCACGATGCGGGAGCTCTACTTCGCGGGCGTGCTGTCCCTGATCATCATCGTCGTCTCGGGCCTGTTCGTCGGCATGGTGCTGGGCCTGCAGGGCTACGAGACGCTTCAGAAATACGGGGCCTCGGACGCCGTCGGGACGCTGGTCGCGTTGTCGCTCACGCGCGAGCTGGGACCGGTAGTCGCGGCGCTCCTGTTCGCGAGCCGCGCCGGCTCGGCCATGACAGCCGAGATCGGGCTGATGAAGGCGACCGAGCAGATCTCGGCGATGGAAATGATGGCGGTGGACCCGATTGCGCGCGTTGTCGGCCCGCGCTTCTGGGGCGGCGTGATCTCGATGCCGTTGCTGGCGGCGATCTTCAGCGCCGTGGGCGTATTCGGCGGCTACCTGATCACGGTGGTGCTGATCGGGGTGGACGAGGGCGCGTTCTGGTCGCAGATGCAGAACACGGTGGATTTCCGGCAGGACATCGTGAACGGAGTGATCAAGAGCGTGGTGTTCGGGGTGGCGGTCACGGCCATCGCGCTTTTCGAGGGATACGACGCCCCGCCCACGGCGGAAGGCGTTTCGGGGGCGACCACGCGCACCGTCGTCACTTCCTCGCTCGCCATCCTCGGGCTCGATTTCGTGCTGACCGCCTTCATGTTCACGGGAGTCTAGGCGCATGGACAGGACCTTCATCGACTTGTGGGTGGGCATCTTCGTCGCCGCCGGCATCGTGGCGCTGATGGTGCTCGCTCTGAAGGTGGGCAACGCGAGCACCACCTTCCACACGGGCGAGACCTACCGCATCCACGCGCAGTTCGACAACATCGGCGGGCTCAAGCCGCGCGCGCCGGTGAAGAGCGCGGGCGTGGTCGTCGGGCGCGTCGCCGAAATCCAGTTCGACAGCAAGAGCTTCAAGGCGCGGGTCACGCTGAACATCGACCGGCGCTACCCGTTTCCCAAGGACACTTCGGTCTCCATCCTGACCTCGGGCCTGCTCGGCGAGCAGTACGTCGGGCTCGAAGCGGGCGGTGACGACGTCATGCTGAAGGACGGCGACACGGTGCAGCTCACGCAGTCCGCGGTGGTCCTGGAAAAGCTGATCGGGCAATTCCTATACAACAAAGCGGCCGAAGGCGGGTCAAAGTAACACTGAGTGCAGAATGCACAATTGATGAGGTGACGAAGTGCTGAGGAACATATTGATTGGATTGGGTTTTTGCTGTGCGCTCGCGTTGCCGGCCGCGGCGGCCGAAGCGATGGCGCCCGACGCGCTGGCGAAGGGCGTGACCGAGGAAGTGCTGGCCGTGCTGCGCGCGGACAAGGACATCCAGGCGGGCAACCAGAGGAAGGTGATCGACCTGGTCGAGAACAGGGTGCTGCCCCATTTCAATTTCACGCGCATGACGCGGCTGGCCGTCGGCGCGAACTGGCGGCAGGCGAGCCCGGAGCAGCGGCAGCGCCTGACCGACGAATTCCGCACGCTGCTCGTGCAGACCTATGCGGCGACATTGACCGCATACCGCGACCAGAAGGTCGATTTCCGGCCGCTGCGCATGCAGCCCGGCGATACGGAAGTGGTGGTGAAATCATTGATCAACCAGGCGGGCGGCAAGCCGGTCACCGTGGACTACAGGATGGAGAAGACCGACAACGGGTGGAAGGTGTACGACGTGGTAGTCGCGGACCTGAGCCTCGTGCAGAACTATCGGGGCACGTTCAACGCCGAAGTGCAGAAAGGCGGAGTGGACGGTCTCATCAAGGCGCTTGCCGACAAGAACAAGCAGCTGACTGCAAAATGATCACCTGCAAGGACGGCCGCTGCACCGTGCAGGGGCCGGTCACCGTGGACAGCGTCGTGTCCCTGCTGGAACAGGGGAGGGAACAGCTGACTTCCGCATCGTCAACGATCGATCTCTCCGCGGTCACGGAAGTGGACTCCTCCGCGTTGAGCCTGTTGCTCGAGTGGCGGCGCGACGCGGCGCGCAACGGCCGCGCCGTCCGCTTCGCCCAACTCCCCGCCAATCTTCAGAGTCTCGCCCAGCTCTACGGCGTCACTGAACTTCTAACGATGAATGCAGAATGATGAGTGCAGAGTAATTACAATTCTGCATTCTGCACTCTGCATTCCGCACTACGGTGACGGTTCCGGCTATCCAGGTCGAGCGGGTCTCGAAGGCCTACGGTGCCTTGCGGGCGCTCGATGATGTCAGCCTGACCGTCGACCAGGGTGAATTCTTCGGCCTGCTCGGCCCCAACGGCGCCGGCAAGACGACCCTCATCAATACGCTTGCCGGCCTGGTGCTGGCCTCGAGCGGGACCGCGCGCGTGCTCGGGCACGACGTCGTCAGCGACTATCGCGCCGCGCGGCGCGCGCTCGGGGTCGTGCCGCAGGAGCTGGTATTCGACCCGTTCTTCACGGTGCGCGAGGCGCTCGTCTTCCAGTCCGGTTATTTCGGGTTGAGCAACAATCGCGGCTGGATCGATGAGGTCATGCATCACCTCGACCTCGCGTCGCGGGCCGAAACCAACATGCGCGCGCTCTCCGGCGGAATGAAGCGGCGGGTACTGGTGGCGCAGGCGCTGGTGCACAAGCCGCCGGTGATCGTGCTCGACGAGCCCACGGCGGGCGTGGATGTCGAGCTCCGGCAGGCATTGTGGCATTTCGTGCGCAGGCTGAACCGCGACGGGCATACCATCGTGCTCACCACCCACTACCTGGAGGAAGCGGAAGCGTTGTGCGGCCGCATCGCCATGCTCAAGCAAGGGCGCGTCGTCGCGCTCGACACCAAGCACAACCTCCTGCGCCTGCATTCGGGGTGCTACGTCCAGTTGCGGCTCCAGCCGGATCGGCTGCCGGCATCGCTCGCCGCGCTGGTCGCGCAGCGCCGCGAGGACGGTTACCGGCTCGCGCTGCCAAGCTATGCCGAGGTCGAGCGCGTCATCGCCGAGTTGCGCGCCGCGGGCGTGGAAATCCAGGAGCTGGAAGTGATGCAGCCGGACCTGGAGGAGATATTCGTCCAGATCATGCATAAATCATGATGCGAAATACGAGATACGAGATGCGCGATACAAGATGCGAGATACGAGATACGAGATGCGTGACGAAAACACAGATACTGGATACGAGATGCGAGATGCGAGATAAACCCATCGTTTCCCATCCCGCATCCCGCATCGCGTATCCCGCATCCGGTGTTGCCTATCCCGAATCTCGCATCTGGGGGTTCTGGACGCTGTTCCGCAAGGAGTGGCTGCGCTTCTGGAAAGTGAGCGTGCAGACCATACTGGCGCCGGTGCTGACGGCGCTGCTGTTCCTGGTGGTGTTCGCCCACTCGCTGCGCGAGCGCGTCGAGATTTTCGAAGGCGTGGACTACACGGCTTTCCTGGTGCCGGGACTCGCCATGATGTCGGTGCTGCAGAACGCTTTCGCCAACAGCTCCTCCAGCCTGATGCAGTCGAAGATGACCGGCAACATCATCTTCGTGCTCCTGCCGCCGCTCTCGCACCTGGAGTTCTTCGCCGCCTATCTGCTGGCTTCCGTGGCGCGCGGCCTGGTCGTGGGGGCGGGGGTTTTCCTCGCCACGGTGTGGTTCGTGGACCTGGGGCTCGCGCACCCGCTCTGGACGGTCGCCTTTGCGCTGGCCGGCAGCGGCGTCATGGGCGTGCTGGGCATCATTGCCGGCATCCACTCGGACAAGGTGGACGAGCTGGCGGCGTTCCAGAATTTCATCGTCCTGCCCCTGACCTTCCTCTCGGGCGTGTTCTACTCGATTCATTCGCTGCCGCCGCTGTGGCAGGCGCTGTCGCACCTGAACCCGTTCTTCTATATGGTGGATGGATTCCGCTACGGCTTTTTCGGGCAGAGTGACGTCGCGCCGCAGCTCAGCCTCGCGATTGTCGCGGCGAGTTTTTTCGCCTTATCATTTTTCACGCTGTGGCTGCTGCGTTCCGGCTACAAATTGCGCCACTGACGTTGAAGAGCGTGATTCGTGATTGGTGATTCGTGATTCGAGCAGAATGATCGACTCCGCACAAATCGAAGGATGGCTGCGCGAGGGCCTCGCCTGCGAGCACGTGGAAGTGCAGGGCGACGGGCGCCATTTCGAGGCGGTGATCGTGAGCCCCGCGTTTCGCGGCAAGTCGCGCGTGCAGCAGCACCAGCTGGTGTACGCTGCGCTGGGCAAGCGCATGCACGCGGACATCCACGCGCTCTCCATGACGACCTTCACGCCCGAGGACTGGGCGAGGCGAAGACCTTCAGCCGCCGATGATCGCCGATGAACGCCGATCAGAATCAGAAATTAAGCCACAGAGAACACAGAGTTCACAGAGAAAACCCCATGACACAGACTTCTGGGTGTTCTCTGTGCTCTCTGTGGCTGAAGTTCTTGATCTTGTGTTAGCGCGCCATGGATAGGCTGGTCATCGAGGGCGGCGCGCCGTTGTCGGGTGAAATCGCGGTCTCCGGCGCCAAGAACGCGACGCTGCCGATCTTCACCGCCGCGCTGCTCACCGACGAGCCGCTGGTCGTCGCCAACGTGCCGCACCTGCGGGACGTGACGACGATGCTCAACCTGCTCGCGCAGATGGGCGTGTCGGTCTCGATGGACGAAAAGGGGGGTGTCCATCTCTCTGCGCAGCGCATCGCCAACCCCAGCGCGCCCTACGACCTCGTCAAGACCATGCGCGCTTCGGTGCTGGTGCTGGGCGCGCTCACGGCGCGTTGCGGAGAGGCGCAGGTGTCGTTGCCCGGCGGCTGCGCCATCGGGCTGCGGCCGGTGGACCAGCACATCAAGGGGCTGCAGGCGCTGGGCGCGGAAGTCTCGATCGAGCACGGCTACATCTCGGTGCGCGCGCGGCGGCTCAGGGGCGCGCGCATCTGCATGGACCTCGTCACCGTCACCGGCACCGAGAACATCATGATGGCCGCGACCCTGGCCGAGGGCACGACCGTGATCGAGAACGCCGCGCGCGAGCCGGAGGTGGTGGACCTCGCCGATTGCCTCAACGCGATGGGCGCGCGCGTGCGGGGCGCCGGGACCGACGTGATCGCGATCGAGGGCGTCGGACGCCTGCGCGGTGCGCGCCATCGCGTCATGCCGGACCGCATCGAGACGGGCACCTTCCTGGTGGCGGCGGCGGCGACCGGCGGCGATATCCGCCTGACCGGCGCGCGGCCCGGCGTCCTCGACGCGGTGCTGGAGAAGCTGCGGGAGGCCGGGGCGCAGGTCGCCACCGGAGAGGACTGGATCGCGCTGAAGACCAACGGGGCGCTCGACGCGGTCAACCTGCGCACCGCCCCGTATCCGGCGTTTCCCACCGATATGCAGGCGCAATTCATGGCGCTGAACAGCATCGCGCGCGGCACCGCGATGGTGACCGAAACGATCTTCGAGAACCGCTTCATGCACGTGCAGGAGTTGAAGCGGCTCGGCGCGGACATCGAGGTCGAGGGCAACACCGCGGTGGTGAAGGGCGTGCCGCAACTCACCGGCGCCGTCGTGATGGCGACCGATCTGCGCGCCTCGGCGAGCCTGGTGGTGGCCGGGCTCGTCGCGAGCGGCACCACCACGGTGGATCGCGTCTATCACCTCGACCGCGGCTACGAGCGGATCGAGGAGAAGCTCTCGAAGCTCGGCGCGCGCATCAAGCGCGTCCGCTGAACTTCAGGATCGGAAAATAGCCGCCAAGGCGCCAAGGGCGCCAAGAAAACAAGAACAATAATTGAGGCACCAGGCCCCCAATGCATGCGAATTACGGCAGCAACCGGGGGTTCCAGTCGAGAAACTTCGGGATTCTTTGTGGGTTCACCGGATTCCTGCTGTCTTGAAGGGGCTTTTCAATGCCATTCCTTGGCGTGCTTGGCGTCTTGGCGGCTAATTTATTGTTTTTGCTGTAGAATACGCGCCCTGTTGAAACTTGCCGGGCGGCTAGAGTGATCACCATTGCCCTGTCCAAGGGCCGCATTTACGACGAGACGGCACCGCTGCTGAAGGCGGCTGGCATCGTCGCGCGCGACGATCCGGAGAAGTCGCGCAAGCTGATCCTGCGCACCAACCGCAGCGATGTGCGGCTCGTCCTCGTGCGCGCGACCGACGTCCCCACCTATGTGCAGCACGGCGCGGCGGACCTCGGGGTCGCCGGCAAGGACGTGCTCGACGAGCACGGCGGCGAAGGGCTGTATCAGCCGCTCGACCTCGGCATCGCGCGCTGCCGCATGGTGGTGGCGGTGGCGAACGGCTTCGACTACCAGCGCGCGGTGCGGCAGGGGGCGCGGCTGCGCGTCGCCACCAAGTACGTGCGGACGGCGCGCGAGCACTTCGCCGCGAAAGGCGTGCACGTGGATCTCATCAAGCTCTACGGCTCGATGGAGCTCGCGCCGCTCACCGGGCTCGCCGACGCGATCGTGGACCTGGTGAGCAGCGGCAGGACGCTCAAGGCGAACAACCTGGAGGCGGTAGAGGAGATCGTGCCGCTCTCCGCGCGCCTGATCGTGAACCAGGCGGCCCTGAAGCTCAAGCGCGCCGCCGTCCAGCCCCTGCTCGACGCTTTCGCGCGGGCCGCGCGATGATCCCGATACGGCGCCTTTCGACGGCGCAGGCCGACTTCGAGGCGCGGCTCGCGGAACTGCTCGCATTCGAATCGGCGCAGGACCCGGGGGTGGACGCGGAGGTCGCGGCCATCGTTGCCGACGTCAAGGCCCGCGGCGACACGGCGGTGCTGGAGTACACGCGCCGCCATGACCGCCTGGAGGCAGGCTCGGTCGCGGCACTCGAGGTGCCGCGCGTGCAGCTCGCGCAGGCGCGGCAGCGGATTTCGAAGGCGACCCGCGCCGCGCTCGAGACCGCCGCGCGGCGCGTGCGCGCGTACCACGGCAAGCAGCTCGCGGCTTCCTGGTGCTATCGCGAGCCGGACGGGACCGAGCTCGGGCAGCGCGTCACGCCGCTCGATCGCGTCGGGATCTACGTCCCCGGCGGGAAGGCGGCTTATCCCTCGACCGTGCTCATGAACGCCATTCCCGCAAAGGTGGCCGGTGTGCGCGAAGTCATCATGGTGGCACCGGCCCCCGGCGGCGAGCGCAACGACCTAGTGCTCGCGGCGGCGGCGCTGTGCGGAGTCGACCGCGTCTTCGCGCTCGGCGGCGCGCAAGCCATCGCGGCGCTCGCTTACGGCACCGCGACGATACCGGCGGTGGACAAGATCGTGGGCCCGGGCAACGCCTACGTCACCGCTGCGAAGCGCCGCGTGTTCGGCGTCGTCGGCATCGACATGGTCGCGGGCCCGTCGGAAGTCGTGATCGTCTGCGACGGCGGCACCGATCCGGACTGGGTCGCGATGGATCTCTTCGCGCAGGCGGAGCACGACGAGCTCGCGCAAGCCATCCTCATCACGCCCGATGCCGCGTTCCTCGACTCCGTGGCGGCGAGCATGGAGCGCCAGATCGGCGCTCTGCCGCGGCGCGATGTGATCGGGGCATCGCTCTCGAAGCGGGGCGCGCTGGTCCGCGTGCGCGACCTGCGCGAAGCGTGCGAGCTGGTCAATCGCATCGCGCCGGAGCACCTGGAACTGTCGGTGGCAAAGCCCGACGCGTTGCTGCCGAAGATCCGCCATGCCGGGGCGATCTTCCTCGGCCGCGACAGCTCGGAAGCGCTGGGCGACTACTGCGCGGGGCCCAATCACGTGCTGCCGACGTCGCGCACGGCGCGCTTCTCCTCGCCGCTCGGCGTCTATGATTTCCAGAAGCGCTCGAGCGTGATCCGCGTCTCGCGCAAGGCCGCGGCGAAGCTCGGCGCGGTGGCGGCCGAGCTCGCGCGCGGCGAAGGCCTGACCGCTCACGCGTGCGCCGCCGAACTGCGAATGCAGGAAAACAGCCGCCAAGGCGCCAAGAACGCCAAGAAAAGGAAAAACAAGAAATAAACTGAAGCGTCGAAGCAACAGGCTTGGGCGAAAGACAATTTACCTTCATGATCTCTGAAAACCCGCGCACGCAGCCGGTTCAAGAGGCAATCTGGTCTTTGAATTTCATTCTCATTTCTAGTCTTCCTTGGCGTTCTTGGCGTCTTGGCGGCTAATTTAGGTTTTCCATGTCGAAGACACCCGAAGACGTCATCCGCGCCGAGATACGCGAGCTGAAGGCGTACCCCGTGCCGGACGCGACCGGCATGGTGAAGCTCGACGCGATGGAAAATCCGTACCGGCTGCCGCCCGAACTGCGGAGCCGACTGGCGCGGCTCGTCGAGGAGGCCGCGCTGAACCGGTATCCCGACGCGGCCGCGCCGGCGCTCAAGGCCCGACTGCGGCGCGCGTTCGGCGTGCCGGACGGGATGGAGCTGCTGCTGGGCAACGGCTCCGACGAGCTGATCCAGGTGCTCGCGCTGGCCGCCCGCAAGCCGGACGCGGTGCTCGGCGTCGCGCCGTCCTTCGTGATGTTCCGCATGATCGCGACCTTCGCCGGCGCGCCGTACGTCGGCGTCGATCTGCGCGACGATTACTCGCTCGATATCGAGAAGCTGCTCGCCGCGGTCGAGCGCCACCGGCCCGGGCTGGTCTTCATCGCCTACCCCAACAACCCGACCGGCAACCTGTTCGACGCCGGCGTGATCGAGCGCATCGTGGAGGCCGCGCCCGGGCTGGTGGTAGTCGACGAGGCCTACCACGCATTCGCCGGCGCGAGCTTTCTTCCCCGCCTCGCCCGCCACCCGAACCTGCTGGTGATGCGCACGCTGTCCAAGCTCGGCCTCGCCGGCATCCGCCTGGGCGTATTGATCGGCCCCGCGCGCTGGATCGGGGAGCTGGACAAACTGCGTTTGCCTTATAATGTGAACACGCTCACGCAGCTCATTGCCGCCGAAGTGCTGGAGCACGATTCGGTGTTGACAGAACAGGCGGCGGCGATCAAGCTTGAGCGCGGTCGCCTGCTGCGCGAGCTGCAGCGGGTCCCCGGAGTGACGGCATACCCGAGCGACGCGAATTTCATACTGTTCAAAGTCAGCCAGGCAGGACGCGTTTTCGAAGCACTGAAACGGCGCGGAGTACTGATCAAGAATCTTCACGGTTCTCATCGATTGCTCGCGGATTGCCTGCGGGTGACGGTCGGCACGCCTGACGAGAACACCGCTTTCCTTTCCGCATTGATCCGGTCCGTCGACGCTTGAAATCACCTCCCCGCGCGCAGCGCGCCCGTCCCGCTGCCCGCCCGGCCATGCGCAAAGCTGAAGTCAGCCGCAACACCAACGAGACCCGTATCGCGGTCAAGCTCGATCTCGACGGCGCCGGCCAGGCCAGCATTGCCACCGGCGTGCCGTTCCTCGACCACATGCTGGAGCAGGTCGCGCGTCACGGCGTGTTCGACCTTGCGATCTCGGCGAAGGGCGATCTGCACATCGACGCGCACCACACCGTCGAGGACGTGGGCATCGCGCTCGGGCAGGCCTTCGCCAAGGCGCTCGGCGACAAGTCGGGCGTGCGCCGCTACGGCCACGCCTACGTGCCGCTGGACGAGGCGCTGTCGCGGGCGGTGGTCGACCTGTCGGGGCGGCCGGGGCTGGAATACAACATCAAGTTCGCGCGCGCGCGCATCGGCGAGTTCGACGTCGATCTCGTGCACGAATTCTTCCAGGGTTTCGTCAACCACGCGCACGTCACGCTGCACGTGGACAACATCAAGGGCTCGAACGCTCATCACCAGGCCGAAACCGCGTTCAAGGCGTTCGCGCGCGCCCTGCGCATGGCGGCGGAAGCGGATCCGCGGGTGGAGGGCGTCCCGTCCACCAAGGGGTCCCTGTAGGAGCCGTCAGCCGTCAGTTTTCAGCAGTCAGCCACACCCTCCAATGCCGCAGAGCCCCTCCGATCGTTGTCTTGCGCTGACAGCTGACCGCTGGCGGCTGGCTGCTGATCTATGACCGACGTCGCCGTCGTTGATTACGGCATGGGCAACCTGCACTCGGTGGCCAAGGCGATCGAGCACGTCGGCCCGCGCCTCGAGGTCGCAGTGACGAGCGACGCAGCCGTCGTGGGGCGCGCGGCGCGCGTCGTCTTCCCCGGCCAGGGCGCGATGCCGGACTGCGTGCGCGAGATGGATGCGCGCGGGCTGCGCGGCGCGGTTCTCGCGGCCGCCCGCGGCAAGCCGTTCCTGGGCATCTGCATCGGGCTGCAGATGCTGTTCGAGAACAGCGAGGAAGGCGACACCCCCGGACTGGGACTGCTCCCGGGGCGGGTGCGGCGGTTTCCTGCGGAGCGGATGGTGGACGCGCAAGGAGCGCGGCTCAAGGTTCCGCACATGGGCTGGAACGAGGTGCGCCAGACGGCGCGGCACCCGCTGTGGGACGGCATTGCGCAGGGCGCCCGTTTCTATTTCGTGCACAGTTACTATCCGGAGCCCGGCGCGCGCGAGCTGACGGCGGGCGAGACCGTTTACGGCGTGCCCTTCACGTGCGCGGCGGCGCGCGACAACGTCTTCGCCGTGCAATTCCACCCGGAAAAGAGCGAAGCGGCCGGCCTCAGGCTGTTCGCCAATTTCCTGGCCTGGCAGCCGCTCATGCAGCGACCCGGACAGCGGACGACCGCTTCTCCGGCCGCATAGCGAACGATGCTGATCATCCCGGCCATCGACCTCAAGGACGGCAAGTGCGTGCGCCTGAAGCAAGGCGCGATGCACAAGGCCACCGTGTTCTCCGACGACCCGGCGGCGACCGCGGCGCAGTGGCTGAAGCTCGGCGCGCGGCGGCTGCACATCGTCGATCTCAACGGCGCGGCCGCGGGCCGTCCCAAGAACGAGCCGGCAATCAAGGCGATCACCGAGGCGGTCGCCGGCAAGCTCCCGATCCAGCTCGGCGGCGGCATCCGCGATCTCGATACCATCGAGAAGCTGCTCGACTCCGGCGTGAGCTACGTCATCATCGGCACCGCCGCGGTCAAGACGCCCGGTTTCCTGCACGAGGCGTGCACGGCATTTCCCGGGCACGTCATGGTGGCGCTCGACGCCAAGGACGGGAAGGTCGCGGTGGATGGATGGTCGAAGATGACCGGTCACGAGGTGCTCGACCTCGCCCGTAAATTCCAGGACTACGGCGTGGAAGCGATCATCTACACCGACATCGGGCGCGACGGCATGATGACCGGCGTCAACATCGCCGCGACCGTGGCGCTGGCGAAGGAGATCAGCGCTCCGGTGATCGCGAGCGGCGGCATCAACGGGCTCGACGACATCAAGGCCTTGTGCAAGATCGAGCCGGAGGGCGTCGTCGGCGCCATCACGGGGCGCGCGATCTACGAAGGCAAGCTCGATTTCGCCAAGGCGCAGAAGCTCGCAGACGAGCTGTCGAAGAAAGGTGCGTAGTGAATAGGGAGTAGTGAGTGGAAGGTCGGTCTTGATCTCCACTCACCGCTCACCACTCACCACTCACGCATTTCCCTGATGGGTCTCGCCAAGCGCATCATCCCCTGCCTCGACGTCACCGCCGGACGCGTGGTGAAGGGGATCAATTTCGTCGGCCTGCGCGACGCGGGCGATCCGGTGGAGATCGCGCGGCGCTACAACGAGCAGGGCGCGGACGAGCTGGCCTTTCTCGACATCACGGCCTCGAGCGACGGGCGCGACCTGATCGTGGGCGTCGTGGAAGCCGTCGCCTCGCAGGTCTTCATCCCGCTGACGGTGGGCGGCGGCGTGCGCTCGGTGGAGGACGTGCGGCGGCTGCTCAACGCGGGAGCGGACAAGGTGAGCATCAATACCGCGGCGGTGGAGAATCCGCGGCTGGTGCGCGACGCGACGGCCCGGTACGGCTCCCAGTGCATCGTGGTGGCGGTGGACGCGAAGCGCGTGCCCGGCGCCGGGGCGGCGCACTGGGAGGTCTACACGCACGGCGGTCGCAAGGCGACGGGCCTCGACGCGGTCGAGTGGGGCCGCAGGATGGAGGCCGCCGGCGCGGGCGAAGTCCTGCTCACGAGCATGGACCGCGACGGCACGCGCGCCGGCTTCGACCTCGAGCTCACGCGCGCCTTCGCTGACGCGTTGTCGATACCCGTGATCGCGAGCGGCGGCGTGGGCAACCTCGATCACCTCGCGGACGGCATCCTGCAGGGACGCGCAGACGCGGTGCTCGCGGCGAGCGTATTTCACTACGGGGAGTTCACCGTGCGCCAGGCGAAGGAACACCTCGCGCGCCGCGGCATCGAAGTGCGCCTGTGAGGCGTTAGGCGCCAGGCGTTAGGCGTAAAATCCTGAAACGCGTGCGTCGGCGCCTCACTCCTCACCCCCGACGCCTCACGCATTTGAGATGAAAGACGACTGGCTCGACAAGATCAACTGGGCGCAGGACGGATTGGTGCCGGCCGTGGCGCAGGAAGCCGGCAGCGGCAAGGTCCTGACGGTGGCCTGGATGAACCGCGAAGCGCTCGGCAAGACCGTGGCGAGCGGGGAAGCGCACTACTGGTCGCGTTCCCGGCGCAAGCTCTGGCGCAAGGGCGAGGAATCCGGCCACGTGCAGAAAGTGAAATCGGTGCGCCTGGATTGCGACGAGGACGTGATATTGCTGGAAGTGGAGCAGGTGGGCGGCATCGCCTGTCATACGGGGCGCCACAGCTGCTTTTTCCGGCGGCTCGAAGGCACGCGCTGGGTCGCGAGCGACCCGGTGCTCAAGGACCCGAAGGAAATCTACAAGAACGTCAAACGATGAGCGACGAGAAAGTGCTGCAGAGGCTCGGCGAAACGATCGCCGCCCGCAGGCGCGGCGATCCGGCGGAATCCTATGTCGCGAGCCTGTTCGCGAAAGGGCAGGATGCGATATTGAAGAAGGTCGCGGAGGAGGCCGCCGAAGCCGTGCTCGCCGCAAAGGGCGGTGATAAACTGCATATCGTGAGGGAAACCGCCGACCTGTGGTTTCACAGCCTGCTGCTGCTCGCATGGCACGGCCTCGCGCCCGAGGACGTGCTCGCCGAGCTGCGGCGGCGCGAGGGCGTCTCGGGGCTCGCCGAGAAGCAGTCCCGCGGCAAATAGCCATGCCGGGTCGGCGCACCGTAGGAGAAGGAACATGGGCTCAATAAGCATCTGGCACTGGCTGATCGTGCTGGTCGTGGTACTGGTGATCTTCGGGACCAAGAAGCTGCGCAACCTCGGCTCGGACCTGGGCGCCGCCGTGAAAGGCTTCAAGGACGGCATGAAGACCGAGGAAGACAAGTCCGCCCAGGCCAAGGCGGAGATTCCGCCCACCACCGGCCAGACCATCAACGGCGAAGCGAAGAAGGAAACGCCGAAGGCGTAAGCGGTAAGCAGTAAGCGGTGAGCGGTGGTCATCGCTCGGGGTTATCCGCTCACCGCTCACCGCTCACCGTTCACCGCCTTTCATGTTCGACATCGGGTTCTCCGAGTTGCTGGTCATCGCGGTCGTGGCGCTGATCGTGATCGGCCCCCAGCAGCTGCCCAAAGTGGCGCGCACGCTGGGACACCTGTTCGGCCGCATGCAGCGCTACGTGAATGACGTCAAGGCCGACATTACGCGCGAGATGGAGCTGGAAGAACTGAAAAAGATGCGCACCAGCATGGAGGACGCGGCGCGCTCTTTCCAGACCTCCGTCGACAAGGAAGTGAGCTCGACCGAGAGCGAGCTGAACAAGATGGCGCAGGACGCGCAATCGGCAGTGGACGGTTTCGGCGATACCCCGCCGCCGCAGCCCGCAGCGCCGGCCGCCGAGCAGCCAGCGCCGGAAGCGAAGCCGCCGGCGCAAAAGCCGGCGTGAGGAATGGGCGAGTGTGCAGTTTTCAGTGGGCAGTTTGCAGTAGTTGCTGCCAACTGACTGCTGCCAACTGCCAACTTCAACCGGTCACGCTTCATCACGCATGACGGAAGACACCTTCATCTCCCACCTGATGGAGTTGCGGGACCGCCTGCTGCGCTCGCTGCTGGCGATCGCCGCGGTGACGGTCGTGCTCTCGATATGGCCGGGCATCGGCGGCGTCTACGATCTGCTCGCCTGGCCGATGGTGCAGTCGCTGCCGGAAGGCACGAAGATGATCGCGACCGGGGTGATCTCGCCGATCCTGGTCCCGCTCAAGGTCACGGTGCTGGCTGCGTTCATGATCGCTCTGCCCTACGTGCTCTACCAGGCGTGGGCCTTCATTGCGCCCGGCCTCTACGCCCACGAGAAGCGCATCGCCGTGCCGCTGGTCACCGGCGGCACCGCGTTGTTCCTGCTCGGGGTGGCGTACTGCTACTTTGTCGTGTTCGGGATGATCTTCCATGCGATCCACAGCTTCGCTCCGCAGGCGATTACCCCGGCGCCGGATATCGAGGCATATCTCAATTTCGTGATCACGATGTTCCTCGCCTTCGGCATCACGTTCGAGATACCGCTCATCCAGCTGGTGCTGGTGCGCTCGGGAGTCGTCACGGTGGAGAAGCTGAAGGGGATCCGCTCCTACGTCATCGTCGGCGCGTTCGTCATCGCCGCGGTCGTGACGCCGCCCGACGTGCTCTCGCAGCTGCTGCTCGCGATACCGATGTGCCTGCTCTACGAGGTCGGCATCGTCGCTGCCCGATTGGTTCCCAAGAGGGCGGACAACGGGCAGGGACGCGACGCGTTGGACGCCGAGGAGAGCGGCCGGGGAGACAGCGCCCAGCCTTGAGCTAGAAACTACTTCAGCCACGGAAACACACGGAAATTCCCAGAGAACCACTGACGGCCAACAGGTCGGGTTCTCGTCCGTGTGGTTCCGTGTGATTCTGTGGCTGTTTTTGAGCCTGGTTCTAGGCCTTGCGCTGTTTTGGCCGGGGGCGGCGGCCGACGGTGACGGTGAGGTCGGTTTCTTCCCGGTTGCGTGCGACCCGCACGCGCGCCTGCTCGCCCGGCCGCAGCGCGGCGACGAGATTGAGCATGGTCGTGGTATCGCCGACCGGCCTGCCGTTCACCGCCACCAGCACGTCGCCGAGCTTGACCCCGGCCTTGTCGGCGGGACTTCCGCGCTCGATCTGGGTGATCAACACCCCCTTGGCGGTGGGAAGCTTGAACGACTCCGCCAGCTCCCTGTTGATGTCCTGCACGCCGACGCCGATCCAGCCGCGCGTCACCGAGCCCTTCTCGATGATCTGCTCCATCACCTGGCGGGCGATGCTGACGGGGATGGCGTAGCCGATGCCCATCGAGGTCCCGGTCTGCGAGTAGATCGCCGTATTGACCCCGACCAGGTTGCCCCTGACGTCCACCAGCGCCCCGCCCGAGTTCCCCGGGTGGATGGCCGCGTCGGTCTGGATGAAATTCTCGAACGTGGCGATGCCGAGATGGCTGCGCCCCAGCCCGCTCACGATGCCGAACGTCACGGTCTGGCCCACGCCGAACGGGTTGCCGATCGCGAGCACGACGTCTCCGACGCGCAGCTGTTCGGCGCGCGCAAAGGTGATCGCCGGCAGCTTCTGCACCTCGATCTTGAGCACGGCCAGGTCGGTCTCGGGATCGGTGCCGACCACTTTCGCCGGCACCTTGCGCGAGTCGGAGAGCGCGACCTCGATCTGGTCCACCGACTCGACGACGTGGTGGTTGGTGAGGATGTAGCCCCGCTCGCTCACGATTACGCCCGAGCCCAGGCCCTCGCGGCGCTGCGTGCCGGAATCCGCTTGATCGCCGAAGAAATAGCGGAACAGCGGATCATCCATGAGCGGGTGCCGCGGGCGCTTGACCTGCTGGCTGGTGAAAATGTTCACCACCGCGGGCATCGCCTTGCGCACGGCCTCGCTGTAGGAGACGGCCGTTTGCACCGCCGGCTCCGGCGCGGGCTC
This sequence comes from Burkholderiales bacterium, assembly GCA_044867805.1. Lineage (GTDB taxonomy): Bacteria > Pseudomonadota > Gammaproteobacteria > Burkholderiales > SG8-41 > SG8-41. The sequence continues at coordinate 18,556 of JBIOVQ010000012.1, forward strand.
CTTCACCGGGACGACATCCCCGCGGGTGGTCCAGGCGACGAGGTCCGGCCGCAGCGTCGAGACGACGAACAGCACCGCGAGGCAGATCGTCGCGGTCTGGGCAAAGACGAGCCAGAATCGGCGCATCGACGGGTAATGGAGCGTTGTTATCGGGCAGGCCGCCGGTCTGCGCCGGCGGAGGGTCCCTGAGCGGAACGATCATAGCAAACTCCGCTTGATCGGGCCCGACCGGAGCGTACGCTTTCGTCTTCCAACCACCTGAATGGAAATTGTTTTTTCATGTTTTGCTTAAATTCGACGAGGCCTTTGTGTAGAATGTCGGCTTTCTGACCGGCGGAAAATAACGTATGGCAGACAAAGAGTTGGATCAGGGGAAGCGGCGTTTCTTGGTCACGGCCACCGGGATCACGGGCGGCATTGCCGCCGGCGTAGCGGGGGTCTACCCGTTTGCAGCCAGCATGTGGCCTTCGGAGCGCGCCAAGGCCGCGGGTGCGCCGGTCGAGGAGGATATCGGCAATTTGGCCCCGGGCGAGCTGAAGCGCGTCGAGTGGCAGGGCAAGCCGGTGTGGATCGTGCGGCGCACGAAGGAGATGCTGGACACGATCAAGCAGAGCGACGATAAAGTCGCGGATCCCAGGAGCGAACGCAAGCCCTCCGAGCTGACTCCGAAGTACGCGCGCAACGAGTTCCGCTCGATCAAGCCGGAGTACCTGGTGGTGGTCGGCATCTGCTCGCATCTCGGGTGCTCGCCGGTGGACAAGTTCAAGGCGCAGGTCGAGCCGTTCGCGGACGATTGGAAGGGCGGCTTCTACTGCCCCTGCCACGGCTCGCTGTTCGATCTCGCGGGGCGTGTCTACAAGAACA
>JBIOVQ010000013.1:0-5440 GCA_044867805.1 Burkholderiales bacterium
GCGACGTGATCGGGCGCATGGGCGGCGACGAGTTCGTGGTGCTGATCGAGGAATTCGGCGACGCGGCGCAGGTCGCCGAGGTCGCGAAAAAGGTGCTCGAGACCGTGGCCCGCCCGTACCCCCTGCAGGGCCGCGATTTCGAGGTGACCGCGAGCCTCGGCATCAGCCTCTATCCCGGCGACGGCAAGGACGCGCAGACCCTGCTCAAGAACTCGGACATCGCGATGTACCTGGTGAAGCAGCAGGGCAAGAACAGCTTCCGCTTCTACGCGCCGCAGATGAACGTCCACCTCGTCGAGCGGCTCTCCATGGAATCGAGCCTGAAGCGGGCGCTGGAACGGGACGAGATGCTGCTGCTCTACCAGCCGAAGGTCGGCGTGCGCGACGGCCAGGTGAGCGGCGTCGAGGCGCTGGTGCGCTGGCAGCACCCCACGCAGGGCATGATCAACCCCGGTGAATTCGTCCCGGTCGCCGAGGATGCCGGGCTGATGCTGGCGATGGGGGAATGGGTGCTCCATGCGGCGTGCCGCCAGATGCGGGCCTGGCGCGACCAGGGCCTGCCGCACCTGCGGATGGCGATCAACCTGTCGCCGCGCCAGCTGTCGCAGGACACCCTGATCCAGGTGGTGCGCGAGGCGCTGCACCGGAGCGGGATGGACCCGGGCCGCCTCGATATCGAGATACGCGAGGACATGGTGCTGCGCAACCCGGAGCGCGCGATCCGGCTGCTGGCCCAGCTCAAGGAGGTCGGGGTGCGGCTGGTGATCGATGACTACGGGACCGGCTACTCGTCGCTCAACTATCTCAAGCGGCTGCCGATCGACGCGGTCAAGATCGACCGCACGCTGATCCGCGAGCTGCCGCGCGACGCGGACTCCGCGGCGTTGTCGCGCGCGGTGGTGGCGATGGCGCACAGCCTGGGCATCTCCGTCACGGCCGAGGGCGTGGAGACGCGCGAGCAGTGGGAGTTCCTGCACCAGCTCGGGTGCGAGGAGATGCAGGGCAACTACTTCAGCCCTCCGGTCGGCCCGGAGATCGTGGCCAGCATCGTGCGCCAGCCGGCCGCCATGGGCCAGCGCGCCAGCATCCAGCCGTTACGCCCGCGGCGCGCGGACAACGGCGCCGACCCCCAGTAGCGGCCTGATCGTCCCGGTCGCCAAAGCCCGACAGCCGGCGCGGCCGGGCGGCGTTTCCTTTATTGCCCGATCAAAATTGGCTACACTGGAATGCTCGCGGCACGGGGCGGGTGAGTTCTCGCAGGAGGCCACTATGAAGTCCATCAAGCAATTACTGGAGACCAAGTCCAAGGGCCGCAACGTGTTCTCGATCGCCCCGGACGCGCTGGTGTACGACGCGCTCAAGCTGATGGCGGAGAAGGACGTCGGGGCGCTGGTCGTGATCGAGGGCGGCCGGCTGGCCGGCATCATCTCGGAGCGGGACTATGCGCGCAAGGTGATCCTGCACGGGAAGTCCTCGCACGACATCCGCGTGCGCGAGATCATGACCGGCAAGGTGATCACGGTGCATCCCGGCCAGACGGTCGCCGAGTGCATGGCGCTGATGACCGACAAGCGCATCCGCCACCTGCCGGTGACCGAGGGCGAGCGGCTCATCGGGCTGCTCTCGATCGGCGACCTCGTGAAGGAAGTCATTGCCGACCAGGAGCAGACCATCAAGCAGCTCGAGTCCTACATACACAGCTGATTGAGTCGGCCAGGCAACCGCCAAGTCGCCAAAAGGCATTCAAGGAAAGTCCAACGCGGGTCTATTCCCGTGCGGTTGATATTGAATGCAGTTTGGCGTCTTGGCGGTTAGAATGCTTTTCCCATGAAATTCGGCGCGATCATCATCGGCGACGAAATCCTCTCCGGCAAGCGCAAGGACGGGCATCTCGCCAAGACCATCGAGACCCTCGGCGCGCGCGGCCTGCAGCTCGCCTGGAGCCATTATCTCGGCGACGACCCCGACCTGATCACGGCGACTTTCAGGCGCACGTTCGGCTCGGGAGACGCGGTATTCAGCTTCGGCGGGATCGGCGCCACGCCCGACGATCACACGCGGGCGGCGGCGGCACGCGCCGCCGGCGTCGCCCTCAAGCTGCACCCCGAGGCGGAAGCCGAGATCCGTGCGCGCTTCGTGAGCGACCCCAAGGGAGTGACGCCGCAGCGGCTCATGATGGGCGAGTTCCCGGAAGGCGCCGAGATCATCCCCAACCCCTACAACCGCATACCCGGGTTCATCTTCCGCAATCATCACTTCCTGCCGGGCTTCCCGGAGATGGCATGGCCGATGCTGGCCTGGGTGCTCGACACCCGCATGACGCACCTGCATGCGCCGGGGAGCATCGCGGAGTCCTCGATCATCGTGCGCGAAGCGGGCGAGAGCCAGCTGATCGAGCTGATGAACCAGTGCGTGGCGCGTTACCGCCGCGTCAAGCTGTTCAGCCTCCCGCGGCTCGCGCCGGAGCGGTTCATCGAGCTGGGTGTGCGGGGGGATCCCGCCGAGGTCGCTACGGCCATCGCCGCCCTGAAGCAGGGCGTGAGCCAGCTCGGCTTTCCCTGGAACGACGCGCCTCGCTGAAGGCGGTACAAACAAAAAGCCCCGGTCGCCCGGGGCTTTGTCTTGTGTCCTGCCCGTAAAGCTCAGGCAGCCTTCCTGGCCTTCTTCGTGCCGTTGATCGTCTGCTTCGCCGCAGCTTCGATGTTCGACTGGGTCACTTCGGTGATCTGCTTCGCGACCTTGGACAGGTTTTCGTAGGCTCCATTGGCCGCTGCGATCCCGGACTTCAGGGCGGCGATGCCGACTTCCGAGCCTGCCGGGGCGTTCTTCACCATCTTGTCGAGCACGGTCACGACCTGCTTGTTGAAATCCGCGATCTGCTGGTCGACCAGCTTGCCGAACTCGGCTTGCGTGGCCGCGGTCACGTCGTAGATGTCCTTGGCGTAGGCGGTCGCCTTTTCGATGGACGGCTGGGTCAGGTCCTTCAACGCCGCCAGTTCCTTGATGTCCTTGACCGCGGCGATCGCCTTGGCGTTTTCGACGGTGTCGGCAAACGCGGTCTTGGCGGCCTTCAGCTGCAATTCCAGGATGCGCTCGGCGCCATGCAGGGCGACGCCGGCGAATTTCGCTGCGACTTCCAGGTTGGCCTTGTTGAGGGCCAGCAATTGCTCGGGGGCTTGATACACAGGGGACTCCTTCATAAACAGTATGTTAGACGGGGACTGGGTGCTTTATGCTGCATCGCACAATTTCCATTATATGGCTTAAAACCGGGCAGTCAAGGGGTTTCCCGGAAAAATATATTGCAGCGCGGGAAACCGGCCCAGTTGGGTAGCGCTTACTGACTGGCTTTGACTTTCCGCCAGCTCCAGCCGTAGCATAGAAAATCCCGTCTAATCAGGTAAATACGGGCAGGAGGCCGCTTGACGACCCTTTTCGGCAAGATCATCCGGCGCGAGATACCGGCCGACATCGTCTATGAGGACGAACTCTGCCTGGCGTTTCGTGACATCAACCCGCAGGCGCCCACCCATGTCCTGCTGATCCCGAAAAAGGAGATCGACAGGCTGGAGAACGCGCGCAGCGAGGACCAGGCCCTGCTCGGGCACTTGTTGCTTGCGGCCGGCAAGGTCGCGAAGCAGCTGGGCGTTAGCGAGGCATTCCGTCTCGTGGTCAACAACGGCGCCCAGGCAGGCCAAAGCGTGTTCCATCTGCACCTGCACATCCTCGCCGGCCGCAAGCTGGGTTGGCCGCCGGGGTAATGGACAGTGATGAGTGCAGAGTGCAAAGTGCGGAGTACAAAACAACCGTCCGAGGAGACCCCATGAAAAGCACAGTCCTCAGGAGAGTGGCGCCCGTGGTGCTCGGCTTGACCGTTGTCGCCGGGGCCGCGGTGGCGCAAACCTACCCCTCCAGGCCGGTGCGGATCGTGGTCCCGACTTCGCCGGGGGGCGGCAACGATTTCGTCGCCCGGCACGTGGGGCAGAAGCTCGGCGAGCGCCTGGGCCAGCAGTTCATCGTGGAGAACCGGGCCGGCGCTGGCGGGGCCATCGGAACGGCTTTCGTGGCGAAGGCTCCGCCGGACGGCTACACGCTGCTCCTCGGCTTCGTCGGGCAGCTCGCGATGCTGCCTCACGTGGAGAAGGCGGGCTACGACCCGCTCAGGGACTTCGTCGGCGTGAGCCTGATCGCCTCGTCCTACCACTTCCTCGCGGTGCACCCCTCCCTGCCGGTGCGCTCGGTGAAGCAGCTCATCGCGCTCGCCAAGAAGCGGCCGGGCGAGCTCAACTACGCGTCCGGCAATATATGGACCCCCACGCACCTCGTTCCCGAGCTGTTCAAGCAGGCGACGGGCACGGACATCGTGGCCATTCAGTACAAGGGATCCGGTCCGGCCGCAATCGGCGTGCTGTCGGGCGAAGCCCAGGTCATCTTCGCCGGCACGACCGCCATCCTGTCGTACGTCAAGAGCAATCGGCTCATCGGGTTGGCGGTGACCAGCCCCAAGCGCGCCGAGAACGCGCCGGAGATCCCCACGCTGGTCGAGCTAGGCGTGCGCGGAGTAGAGGCGCCTTCGTGGTACTCGATCGCGGCGCCAGCAGCCACGCCGCGCGAGCACGTGGCCAGGCTGCACGGTGAGATCGTCCAGCTCGCGGCGACGCCGGACTACCGCACTCCGCTCGAGCGCAACGCGCTCGAGCCGACCACGACCACGGCGGAGGAATTCGCGGCCTTCGTTCAGGCCGAATACGACAAGTGGGGCAAGGTGATCCGGTCGCTAAAGCTCAACTAGGATAGTGGCGAGTGACGGGTAACCGCCGGCAGGCGCTGCAATAAATAACGGCCCGGCACTTGCGCCGGGCCGTCTGTTTCTTACGCGTGGCTCAGCTACTGGGCCGCGGCGGCGCCTACCGCTCCGCGGCGCGCTGTCGCTCGGGCGTTACCTCGATGATGCGGTTGGTGGCAGTCTGGTGGATCAGCAGGGTGCCTTGCCGCGTAACGCGCGCGTTGCGCAGGATGCCGGCGTAGACGTTGCCCGACTTGATCGGCCAGCTCTGGAACGTTTCCGTCGCGATGTCGAAACGGACCAGCATATCGGGCCGGACGCCGGATTCGTTGTACCAGACGGCACCGTCGAGCACCACGATGGCGTAGGGATGCGAGCGCGGGCCCGACGGCGAATCCCACTCCTTGATATCGCCCGACTTCGGGTTGAGCCGTCCGATGCGGCCACCGCCCGAATTCACGTACCAGATCATGCCGTCCGGGGCGAAATCCAGGCGGCGGACGGTCGTTATCGGCAGCGGGAGCTTCACCTCGGTGATCTCCAGGGTATCCGGGTGGACCTTCAACAGGCAGGGGCGCGCATTGCAGGAGACCCAGAGCATGCCTTCGGCGTCGAACTTGATGTCGTAGGGTTGCGAGCGCTGCGCGGCGACCT
>JBIOVQ010000014.1:0-2175 GCA_044867805.1 Burkholderiales bacterium
GATCGCGCGCGCGGCGGGCTTTACGTGCTGGAGTACACCGGGAAACGGCCGCTCAACTGACCCCCTCCCGACCCTCCCCCTTATCAAGGGGAAGGCTAGGGTGGGGAGGGTCGAGGACCGAGGAGAAAAAGGCGTGAATCGTGATTCGTGAGTCGTGATTCGATTCAGGTCACGAACCTCGTCCTGCCTTCCTTGACGTCCTTGGCGCCTTGGCGGTTCAGTCTTTGATCTTAGCGGCGTGTATCTGCGTTTATCTGCGGTTCCAATGTTCCTGAGTGCTTTTTGGCGGCTTGGCGGTTCATGGGTTGGCCTGGATCCCCGCCTTCGCGAGGATGACTCCTTCGGAGTCACTTCGCCGCGGGAACGTTCATTCCCTTCTTCACCGCCGGGCGGGCCGAGATCGCGTCGAACCACCGCTTCACGCCCGGGAAGTCGTTGAGATCGGTCTTGTGCCACTCGTGGCGCGCGACCCAGGGGTAGGTCGCGATGTCGGCGATCGAGTAGCCGTCGGCCAGATAGTCGCGGTCCTTCAGGCGCTCGTTCAGCACGCCGTAGAGGCGCCGGGTTTCCTTCGAGTAGCGGTCGATCGCGTACGGCACCTGCTCCTTCGCCGCGCGCAGGAAATGGTGCGTCTGCCCGAACATCGGGCCCACGCCGCCCATCTGGAACATCAGCCATTGCAGCACGTCGTACATGCCCCGGCCTGGCGGCGGAAAAAGCTTGCCCGTCTTGCGCGCGAGATAGATCAGGATCGCCCCCGACTCCATCAGCGCGATCGGCTTGCCGTCGGGCCCCTCGGGATCCACGATCGACGGGATCTTGCCGTTGGGATTGATCTTCAGGTAGTCGGGCTTGAACTGGTCCCCCTGGCCGATATTGACCGCATGTACTTGGTACGGCAGGGCCACCTCCTCCAGCATGATCGAGATCTTGCGGCCGTTGGGGGTGGTCCAGGTATACAGGTCTATCATTTCGCTCCTTCGTCGCTCATGATGGGAAAGGCGTGAATGGTGAGTAGTGATTAGTGAATGGATTATTTTGCCTTCCGCCGGCCGGCGGTTCAGTCCAATCACCAATCACTATTCACTACTCACGCATTTTGAGCGCTGCGCGGATCGCTTCGAGGCGCGCGGCATCTACGTTCATGCGGATCGCGTCGGTGCCCTTGGACGCCTTGGCTATCTCGCCCGCCTTGACCCCCGCCGCGGCTTGCAGCGCCCGCTCGAGCCGTGCTCGCGCCGGACCGCCCTCCGCTTCGTCCGCGAACGCCGCGGTCATCAATTCGGCAAACCGCTCCGGCCGGCGCCAGGCGTCCGCCAGATTGAAGATCTCCAGCACGGCTTCGGCGCCCAGTTCCGCCGCATCCAGCACCATGTTGGCGTGGCGCGCCGCGAGCAGCGCCAGGTCGCGGCAGTCGGCCGGGAGCTTGAGCCGGGCCGCGAGCGACTCCACGGCCAGCGGGTCGAGCGAGCGCGTGAGCGCGGCAAAGCGCGCCGGGAGCGTCGCGCGTTTCTGCGCGGCGTCATCGAGCGCGCGCAGGGCGGATCGCGCGGCGTCCGGGTCGTCCCACAGCGCGTCGACTTCCGGCATCACCCGCGCGAGCGCCCCGCATTCCCGCAGCACGCCGAACATGCGCGAGGGCTTCGCTTCCATCAGGCCGCGCGCGACTTCCTGCCACACGCGCTCGGGCACGAGCGCGTCGGCCTCCCCGCCGTCCGCCATCTTGCGCATCAGCTCGAGTGTTTCCGCGGCGATGCGGAAGCCGAAGCGGGCGGCGAAGCGCGCGACGCGCAATATCCTGACCGGGTCCTCGGCGAAGGCCGGGCTCACGTGGCGCAGGACACCCGCCTCGAGGTCGGGCACCCCGCGATGCGGGTCCAGGATGCGGCCCTCGGCGTCCTTCGCGATGGCGTTGATGGTGAGGTCGCGCCGCGCCAGGTCCTGCTCCAGGGTCACGTCCGGCGCCGCGCGGAACTCGAAGCCGTGATACCCGCGCGCGGTCTTGCGCTCGGTGCGCGCCAGCGCGTATTCCTCGCGGGTCTGCGGGTGCAGGAACACCGGGAAGTCCCGGCCCACCGGCCGGTAGCCCTGCTTCAGCATTTCCTCCGGGGTTGCGCCGACGACGACGTAGTCGCGGTCTTTCACCGGCAGCCCCAGCAGCTCGTCGCGAACCGC
>JBIOVQ010000015.1:0-29638 GCA_044867805.1 Burkholderiales bacterium
GCGATTGCGCTCCAGCGGCGTCACCGTCGTGCTGACCCGCATCGCGTAGTAGCCGCGGCCCAGGTACTGGCGCTTCAACTCCTGCTCGGCGCGCTCGAGCAGCCCGCGGTCGAAGATGCGGCCCTCGGCGATTCCGATCTGGCGCAAGCCGGTGAGGATCTGGTCCTTCTCGAATTCTCTCATGCCGATGAATTCGAGCTGGGCGATCGAGGGCCGCTCCTGCACCACCACCACCAGCACGTCGCCGTCGCGCTCCAGGCTCACGTCGCGGAAGAAGCCGGTCGCGAACAGCGTGCGGATCGCCTGCGCAGCCCGCTCGTCGGTCATGGTGTCGCCGACCTTGGCCGGCAGGTAGCTGAAGATCGTGCCGGCCTCGGTGCGCTGTATGCCTTCTACCCGGATGTCCTTGATGACGAAGGGTTCGAAAGCCTGTGCCGGAGTCGCGTAGAGGGTGATGAGCAGCGCTGCGGCACGGAGCCAATGCATGAAGTCAGCCGCCGATCAGGCGGTAGATATCGTTGTAGAGGGCAAAGGCCATCAGCGTGAACAGCAGCGCCATGCCGACGTGCTGGCCGATTTCGATGGCCCGATCCGAAATCGGGCGACCTTTGAAAATCTCGAGGAGATAGTACATCAAGTGCCCGCCATCCAGCAGCGGGATCGGCAGGAGATTGAGCACGCCGAGGCTGATGCTGATCAGCGCCAGAAACAGCAGATACGAGGGCGCGCCGCTCTGCGCGGACTGCCCCGCGTAGTCGGCGATGGTGATGGGCCCGGAGAGGTTCTTGAGCGAGACTTCCCCGACGATCATCTTGCCCAGCATCTTCAGGCTGAAGACCGACGTGTCCCAGGTCTTGTCGAGCGCCCGGCCGAGGCTTTCCACCGGACCGTAGCGCACCTCGACGATCATATCCGCCAGCGTCGCGCGGTCCACCAGCGGCGCCGCGCCGATCCTGCCGATCTTGCGCCCGCCCTCGGTGACGGCGTCGGGAGTGACGGCAAGCGCCGGCTGCAATGCCCCGCCGCGCCTGATCTCCATCACCAGCGCCGCGCCCGGGTGCTCGCGCACCAGCCGCACGACCTGCTCCCAGTTCTCGATGCGCCGGTTATCGATTGCGACGATCTCGTCACCCGCGCGCAGTCCGGCGCGCTGGGCCGCGCCGCCCCTGACGACTTCGCCGACGACCGGCTTGAGCACCGGTTGCATCCGCGCCAGCCCGAGCGTGCGCAGGAAATCGCTGTCGAGATCGGCCGGAGTCAGTCCGGAGAGGTCGAGCCGGCGCGTGGCCGCTCCGCCGTTCGCGTCGCGCACCTCGACCATCGCGACCGTCTTCTGCACGGCGCGCTGCAGGAATACCCAGCGCGCATCCTGCCAGGTGGCAACCGGTTCGCCGCCGATCCTGAGCAGGACATCTCCCGCCGCGAAGCCCGCATGGTGCGCGGCCGTATTCGCCGGCGGGGCGCCCACCACCGGCCTGAGCCCCGGGATCCCGTGCAGGAACAACGCCCAGTAGAGCGCGATCGCGAGCAGGAAATTCGCCGCGGGGCCCGCGGCCACAATCGCGATGCGCCGCCACACCGATTGGCGGTTGAACGCGCGCGGCAGATCCGCGGGCGCCACTTCCCCCTCACGCTCGTCGAGCATCTTCACGTAGCCGCCGAGCGGGAACGCGGCGATGACCCACTCCGTCGCGTCGCGCCCCAGCCGCTTCGCCCACAGCGGCGTGCCGAAGCCGACGGAGAACCGCAGCACCTTGACTCCGCAGGCGCGCGCCACGAGGTAGTGGCCGTACTCGTGGACCACGATCAGGCAGCCGAGGGCCACGACAAACGCGACGATCGTGATAAGCAGGGTCATGACGCCTCGTCCGTCAGGGCTGGCTCAGGAGACGGTCTCGGCGCCGCGCCGGGCGGTCCGCAGCCAGCCCTCGGCCCGCTCGCGGGCCGCGCGATCGGCCGCAAGCACGTCCTCGAGGCTGCGCACCGCCGCGCACGGCAGCCCGCCCACGACCGCCTCGATCAACGCCGGTATCCGGCGGAATCCGAGCGTGCCCGCGAGGAAGCTCGCCACGGCCACTTCGTTCGCGGCATTGAGCGCGGTGGGCGCGGTGCCGCCCGCGGCCAGGGCCTCGTAAGCCAGGCGCAGGCAGGGGAAGCGCTGCGTGTCAGGCTGCTCGAAGTGCAGCGCGCCGACTCGCGCCAGGTCGAGGTAATCGACGCCGGCGGCAATACGCTCGGGAAAACCCAGCGCGAACGCGATCGGCGTGCGCATGTCCGGATTGCCGAGCTGCGCAATCACCGAGCCGTCGATGTATTCGACCAGCGAATGCACCACGCTCTCGGGATGGATCACGACCTCGATCTGATCCGGGCGCGCGTCGAACAGCCAGCGCGCCTCGATGACTTCCAGTCCCTTGTTCATCATGGTCGCGGAATCGACCGAGATCTTGCGTCCCATCACCCAGTTGGGGTGCGCGCACGCCTGCTCGGGCGTGACCGCTTCGAGCTCGCGCGGGGACGCCGAGCGGAATGGCCCCCCGGACGCGGTGAGCAGGATGCGCCTGACCCCTGCCCGCTCCGCCGCGCCGAAATTGCGCGGCAATGCCTGGAATATCGCGTTGTGCTCGCTGTCTATCGGCAGCAGCACGGCCCCGCTCGCGCGCACGGCGTCCATCAAGAGCGCGCCCGCGGTCACCAGCGCCTCCTTGTTGGCGAGGAGGAGCTTCTTGCCGGCGCGGGCCGCGGCCAGCGTTGGACGCAGCCCGGCGATCCCCACGATGGCCGCCATCACGGTATCGACGGCGGGCAGGCTCGCCACTTGCTCCAGGGCCTCCGTGCCGCAGCGTACTTCGCACTGCAGGCCCGCCCGGGTTACGCGCTGCTGCAGCTCGGCCGCCGCCGCGGGCTCCAGCATCACCGCGATCGCGGGACGGAACGCGACGCACTGCTTGAACAGCGCTTCGGTTTGGTGGTGTGCGGTCAACGCGACGACTTCAAAGCGGTCGCGGTGACGCGCCACCACGTCGAGCGTGCTGGCGCCGACGCTGCCGGTAGATCCCAGTATCGTGAGGCGCTTCCGATCGGTCATGGGAGCGGCCTAGTGCCGTTCCAGCTTGCTTCTGCAAATACCGACGCCCAGGCTGCCGGGGACAACGGGCCATTGGAGAAACAGCAGGCTTGGCATGAAAAGTTGGCTCGGCACTAGCGGGTGTAAAGCAGCAATAAGGCGGCAAACGGGATACTCGAGGTCACGCTGTCGATCCGGTCAAGGATCCCGCCGTGCCCCGGCAGCAGGTTGCCGCTGTCTTTCGCCCCCGCGAGGCGCTTGATCCAGGACTCGAACAGATCTCCGACCACGCTCAGCAATCCGACACCCGTAACCAGCACGGCGCCGCTCCAGCCGTGCCACCAGCGCCACTCCGGAACGAGGTAGTAGAGGAGAGCATAATACACCGCCACTCCCACGGCGGCGCCCGCGACGCCCTCCCATGTCTTGGCGGGACTGATGCTCGGCGCGAGAGGGTGCCGGCCCCACGTCCTTCCCGCGAGATACGCGCTGCTGTCGGCTATCCACACGATGCCCAGAACGGCGAGCAGGATTGCGGGCTGTGCTTGCATGCGCGACAGCCCGAGCCAAGCCGGCGCGAGGACCATCCAGCCGGCGAGCGCCAGCACGAGCGGTGGCGCCTTCTTTCCAAGGGCGAGCCACGGCAGCACCAGCAGAAGCCAGAACGCGCAGCTCGCGCCATAGACCACCGTCTCCAGCGCCCCCGAGCGACCGATGCCGGCCGCGATCGCCAGTCCGATCGCCGCCGCCGAGCCCACGACGATCACGGCGTACCCCAGGCGCAGCGCGTTTCCGAATCCGGCCAGTACTCCCCATTCCCAGGCGGCAATGGCCAGCACGGCTAGCAGCAGGACAGCCCACAACCAGGCGGGCAACAGGAACAGCGCAATGATGCAGCCCGCCAGCAGGACGAGCGCCGTGGCGAGCCGCGTGTTGAGCATGATGGACGCCGGCGACTACTTGCCGGCGGAGGGGGCGTTCCCGACGGGGTATTCGGCCAGCGCGGCGCCGGCTGGAAGCTGATCGCTGGTGCGCCCGAAGCGGCGTTCGCGCTGCTGGTAGGAAACGATGGCGCGGTCGAGCGAGGCTGCGTCGAAATCGGGCCACAGCGTATCCGTGAAATACAGCTCCGTGTACGCGAGCTGCCACAACACGAAGTTGCTGATGCGTTGCTCGCCCCCGGTCCGGATGAACAAATCCGGCTCCGGCGCGTAGCTCATCGCAAAATACGGCGCGAGATCGCGCTCGTCGAAGCCCGCCGCCGTTTGAGGGCGCTCCTTGAGCATGCGGTTCGTCGCCTGCAGGACGTCCCAGCGTCCGCCGTAGTTCGCGGCGATGGTGAGCGTCAGCCGCTTGTTGCGCGCGGTCAACGTCTCGGCCTCGTGTACCAGCCGCCTGAGCTTGGGCTCGAAGCGGGACAGGTCGCCGATCACCTTGAAGCGCACTCCGTTCTCGTGCAGCTTTCCCACTTCCTGCTCCAGCGCCATGACGAAGAGCTGCATGAGGAACGAGACTTCCTCCGCGGGACGCCGCCAGTTCTCGCTGCTGAATGCGAACAAGGTGAGATAGTCCACGCCGCGCTCGGCGCAGGCGCGCACGACCGTGCGCACCGCTTCCACGCCCCGCCGGTGCCCGGCCACCCGCGGCAGGAACCGCTGCTTGGCCCAGCGGCCGTTGCCATCCATGATGATGGCGACATGGCGCGGGATGCGCCGCGGCTTCGGGACTTCCTGGGTCGAACTGGCGAAATGGGTCATCACACCGCCATCAAGTCGGCTTCTTTCTGCTGCAGCAGCTTGTCGATTTCGGCGATGGAGCGATCGGTGAGCTTTTGCACCTCGTCCTGCGCCCTCCGCTCCTCGTCCTCCGCGACTTTTTTCTGCTTCAGCAGGTCCTTCAGATGATGAATGGCGTCCCGGCGCACGTTGCGCACGGCGACACGCGCGTTCTCGCTTTCGTGGCGCACCACCTTGGTCAGCTCCTTGCGGCGCTCCTCGGTCAGGGCCGGCATGGGGACTCGCACCGTCTCTCCCATGGTGGCGGGATTGAGGCCCAGGTCCGCATCGCGTATGGCCTTCTCGATGGCCGGCGCCATCTTCTTGTCCCACGGGCTGACGCCTATCGTGCGCGCATCCAGCAGCGTCACGTTGGCCACCTGGGGTATGGGCGTCGGCGTTCCGTAATAGTCGACCACGATGTGATCGAGGATGCCGGTGTGGGCGCGGCCGGTCCGGACCTTGGCCAGGTCCGTCTTGAGCGCGTCCACGGTCTTCCTCATTTTCTGCTCGGCGCTTTTCTTGACGTCGGCAATCATGGCAAGCCTCCCGTCAATCACGCAAACTGGTTTTGCAGGAACGTCCCTTCGTCCTCGCCCAGCACCACGCGCTTCAGCGCGGCGGGCTTGAAAATGCTGAAGACATTGATCGGCAGCTTCTGGTCGCGGCACAGGGTCAACGCGGTGGCATCCATCACCTTAAGGTTCTTGATGATCGCCTCGTCGAAGGTCAGCCGCTTGTAGCGCATGGCGTCGGGGTGGGCCTTCGGGTCGTCGGTGTACACGCCGTCCACCTTGGTCGCCTTGAGCACCAGGTCCACGTTCATCTCCATGCCCCGCAGCGCCGCCGCCGTGTCGGTAGTGAAGAAAGGATTGCCCGTGCCGGCGGCAAAGATGACGACCTTGCCCTCCTCCAGGTAGCGCATGGCCTTGCCCCGGATGTACGGCTCCACCACCTGCTCGATGTTGAGCGCCGACTGGACCCGGCTCACCAGGCCCACGCGCCGCATCGCATCCTGCAGGGCCAGGGCGTTCATGACGGTCGCCAGCATGCCCATATAATCCGCCGTCGCCCGGTCCATGTGGGATGACGCGGGCGCAACGCCCCGGAAGATGTTACCGCCTCCGATGACTATGGCCACCTCGACCCCGAGATTCACGACCTCGGCGACCTCGCCGACGATGCGGTCGACGGTATCGCGATTAATGCCATACGCGTCGCCGCCCATCAAGGCCTCCCCGCTCAGCTTGAGGAGGATACGCTTGTAGGCGGGCGTCTGCGGCATGGGGATCTCTGGCGGTGCGGCCTTCGCGGAGGGGGCTCTCACTTACCCCGCCTGGCCAGGTGCGGGGTCGTCCCGGCGCTTCTCGATGCCTTCGCCCACGACGTAGTAGACGAACCCCGAGACCGATGCGCTCTTGGACTTCAGCAGCTGCTCCACCGTCTGCTTGTCGTTCTTGACGAACGGTTGGCCGAGCAGCGTCACTTCCTTCAGGAATTTCTGAACCGAGCCCTCGACCATCTTCTCCACGATGTTGGCCGGCTTGCCCGATTCCGCCGCCTTCGCGGCCGCGATGGTCCGCTCCTTTTCCACCAGCTCGGACGGCACCCCGCTTCCCGCCAGCGCAATGGGCTTGCTGGCCGCGACGTGCATCGCGATATCCCTGCCGAGCGCCTCATCCCCGCCGACGACGTCCACGATGGATCCGATCTTGGCCCCGCCATGTATGTAGACAGCAAGCTTCCCTTTCGCCGGCATGCGGGTAAACCGTCGGATCGCCAGGTTTTCGCCGATCTTGCCCGCCAGCTCCTTGCGGGTTTCTTCCACAGTCTGACCTTTGAGCGGCAGCTGGGCCAGGGCTTCAACGTCGCGCGGATTGCGTGACGCGACCACTTCCGCAACAGCGTCGGCCAACGCAACGAATTCGCTGTTCTTCGCCACGAAATCCGTTTCGCAGTTGACTTCGACCAGAGCCCCGGTACGGCCATCCGGCGTGACATGGGCCGCGACTACGCCCTCGGCCGCGATGCGCCCCGCCGCCTTCGTCGCCCGGTTGCCGAGCTTCACGCGCAGGATCTCCTCGGCCTTGCCCATGTCGCCGCCGGCTTCCGTCAGCGCCTTCTTGCACTCCATCATGGGCGCGTCGGTCTTTTCGCGCAGCGCCTTGACCATTCCTGCAGAAATTTCCGCCATTCGGCTCCTGATTGCGGCCGTTTCTCCTGGAAACGGCCCCTGATGTAGGGGTGGATGAGGGGAGTATCCCCTCATACCTTTCGCTAGTTAAAAAAAGGGGGCTTGCGCCCCCTTGCGTCTGTATGTTCCCGATCAGGCTTCCTCTTCGACCTCGACGAACTCCTCGCCACCGCGGACGATCTCCTTGAGGCTGTCCTGCCGGCCCTCGAGCACGGCATCGGCCATGCCCCGCACGTAGAGACGGATGGCGCGGCTGGAGTCGTCGTTGCCCGGGATGACGTAGGCAACGCCCTCAGGCGAGTGGTTCGTGTCCACGACCGCGATGACGGGTATGCCGAGCTTGTTGGCCTCCGCGACAGCGCCCTTCTGGTAGCCGACGTCGATGACGAACAGCGCATCGGGCAGCCCGTTCATGTTCTTGATGCCGCCCAGGCTGCGATCGAGCTTGGCGATCTCGCGCAGATAGCCGAGCGACTCCTTCTTCGGCAGCTTGTCGAGGGTGCCGTCCTGCGCCATGGTCTCCATGTCCTTCAGGCGCTTGATCGACTGCTTGACCGTCTTGTAGTTGGTCAGCATCCCGCCCAGCCAGCGATAGTCGACGTAGGGCGCGCCGCAGCGCGTGGCTTCTTCCTTGACGATATCGCGGGCCTGGCGCTTGGTGCCGACGAACAGAACCGCGCCCTTGTTGGCGGAGAGGCGGTGGACGTACTTGATCGCCTCCTGGTACTTCTCCATCGTCTTCTCGAGATTGACGATGTGGATCTTGTTGCGGTGGCCGAAGATATAGGGCGCCATCCTCGGGTTCCAGTAGCGGGTCTGGTGCCCGAAATGGACCCCCGCTTCGAGCATTTCACGCATCGTGACCGACATGCTGCAGTTCTCCTGGTAAGGGTTGAGCCTCCACCCGTCGCGGGGCCGCCATCGCGTGGCGGCCACCCTCACTCTTCAGACGGGTGTGCGTGGTTGTGTTTTCGCCGCGCCGCAGCGGCTGCGCCGAGGTGAAAACAGTTAAAAACAGGGTAAAGCTAACTTTTTATTTTAACACGATAAAATGCCCAGCCTCAAGCCGCGCGCAGCCGTATGCGCTACCGGGCGTTCTGGAATACAATCCGCTGTCCTCCAATCATCCACGCGGTGACCTCGCGTCGTCGCGGTGCATGCCGCGAGACGCGGTTCCATGGCAGTCAGCATCAAGACCCCCGAAGAAATCGGCAAGATGCGGGTGGCGGGCCGGCTGGCCGCCGAGGTCCTCGATTTCATCGCCCCCCACGTCAGGGCGGGCGTTACCACGGCCGAACTCGACCGCCTGTGCCACGAATACATCACCGAGGTGCAGCGCGCGACGCCGGCGCCGCTCAACTACGCGCCCCCCGGCTACCATCCGTTTCCCCGGTCCATCTGCACTTCCGTCAATCACGTGGTATGCCACGGCGTGCCCGGGGACAAGAAGCTGCGCAGCGGCGATATCATCAACATCGACATCACCGTGATCAAGGACGGGTTCCACGGCGATACCAGCCGGATGTTCTACGTCGGCCGGCCCTCGATCCAGGCGAAACGCCTGTGCGAGGTGACCTATGAATGCCTGTGGCACGGGATCGAGTCGGTGACGCCGGGCGCGCATCTCGGCGACATCGGGCACGCCATCCAGAGTCACGCCGAGCGTCATGGCTACAGCGTGGTGCGCGAATTCTGCGGGCACGGCATCGGGCGCAAGTTCCACGAGGAGCCGCAGGTCCTGCACTATGGCCGGCCGGGTGTCGGCATGAGGCTGGAACCCGGCATGACGTTCACGATCGAGCCCATGATCAACGCGGGCGGCCCGGACATCCGGCAGCTCGCCGACGGCTGGACCGTGGTCACCAAGGACCACAGCCTCTCGGCCCAATGGGAGCACACGTTACTGGTCACCGGATCGGGACACGAGGTCTTGACCCTGTCCGAAGAGGCACCGGCCGCCGTCCCGGCAGCCAAGAGCTGATCGGCAGCATGTCCAACCTGCAACCCGCCGCTGGCGAGGCCTCCGGAACCCGGCACGCGCGCATCGGCCTGTGGAAGGAGAGGCTGGCCGGGCTGCGCGCCGATCTGCGCGCCGGGTCGTCCGCGCGCCGCTCCCCGCGCGACCTGCTGCGCCGGCAATCCCTGTTGATCGACCGGCAGCTCAAGGAGGTGTGGGCCGGCCACGCCATGCCGCGCGACGTCGCGCTGGCCGCCGTGGGAGGCTATGGGCGCGGCCAGCTGTTCCCCTGCTCCGACGTCGACATCCTGATCCTGCTGTCCGCGCCGGCAGGCGCCACGCTGGCGCGCAAGATCGAGGAGCTGATCGGCACGCTCTGGGACATCGGCATCGAGGTCGGCCACAGCGTGCGCACCATAGAGGAATGCATCACGCTCGCTGCCGCGGACGTCACCGTGCAGACCACGCTGCTGGAGGCGCGCTTGCTTGCGGGCCGCCGCGAGCTGTTCGCGCGCTTCGCCAGGCGTGCGGCCGAGACCCTCGATCCCGCGCAGTTCCTCCAGGCGAAGCTGCTGGAGCAGGAGCAGCGCCATCTGCGCTACGCTGAAACCAACCTGGAACCCAACATCAAGGAAAGCGCGGGCGGGTTGCGCGACCTGCAGACCGTGCTGTGGATCGCGCGCGCGGCCGGCATGGGCAAGGGCTGGCGCGACCTGGCGCGCCGGGGCGTGATCACCAACGCCGAAGTGCGCGAAATCCAGCAGCACGAGAGCCTGCTGCAGTCGCTCCGCATCCGGCTGCACTACCTCGCGGGCCGGCGTGAGGACCGCCTGCTGTTCGATTTCCAGACCGCGCTGGCGCGCGAATTCGGCCTGCACGACCGGCCGCACCGCCTGGCGAGCGAACAGTTGATGCAGCGCTACTATCTGACCGCCAAGGCGGTGTCGCAGCTCGCGACGGTCATGCTGCAGAACCTGGGCGCGCGCATCGCGCCGCCGCGTGACAAGGAGTACCACCCGATCAACGAGCGCTTCGGCTCGCGGGACGAGCTGCTCACCGCGGCCGACGAGCGTCTGTTCGAGCGCAAGCCCGCCGCGATACTGGAGAGCTTCGTGCTGCTGCAGCAGCACCCCGAGCTGAAGGGCGTCAGCGCGCCGACCCTGCGCGCGCTGTGGCGCGCGCGCCGGCTCATCAACCCGGCTTTCCGCAAGGACCCCGCCAACCGCGGGCGCTTCCTGGAGGTGCTGCGCAGCCCGACCCGCGTGGAGCGCGCACTGCGCCGCATGAACGAGTACGGCGTGCTCGGCCGCTACCTGCCGGCGTTTGGCCGGATCGTCGGGCAGATGCAGCACGATCTCTATCACGTCTACACGGTGGATGAGCACATCCTGCGCGTGGTGCGCAACCTGCGCCGGTTCTCCATTCCCGAGCTCGCGCACGAGTTCCCGCTGTGCAGCCGGCTGATGAGCAATTTCGACCGGCCCGAGCTGCTGTACCTGGCGGCGCTGTTCCACGACATCGCCAAGGGGCGCGGCGGCGATCACTCGACCCTCGGGGCCGCGGACGCCCGCGAGTTCAGCCGCCAGCACGGCTTGTCGCGCGACGACGTCGAGCTGGTGGCGTGGCTGGTGGACAACCACCTGGTCATGTCGTCGACCGCCCAGAAGCAGGACATCGCCGATCCCGCCGTGGTGCAGGCGTTCGCCGCACGTGTCGGCGACGAACGGCACCTGGCCGCGCTCTACCTGCTGACCGTCGCCGACATCCGCGGCACCAGCCCCAAGGTATGGAACGCCTGGAAAGCGAAGCTGCTCGAGGACCTGTTCTGGGCCACGCGGCGGCTGCTCTCCGGCGACAGGTTTTCCCTGGCCAGCAACGTGCAGGCGCGGCAGGACGAGGCGCGCTCCAAGCTGCGCCTCTACGCGGTGCCGGAGGACGCGGAAAAGAAGCTCTGGGCGCAGCTCGACGACGCCTACTTCCTGCGCCACGAGGCGCAGGAGATCGCGTGGCATACGCGGCTGCTCTACTACCGGGTGCAGACGCAGGAGCCCGTGGTCAAGGCGCGCCTGTCACCGGCCGGCGAGGGCCTGCAGGTCATGATCTACGTCCCCGACCAGCGGGAGCTGTTCGCGCGCATCTGCAGCTTCTTCGAGCGCATCAGCTACGACATCTTCGAGGCCAAGATCTACACCACGCGCCACGGCTACGCGCTCGACAGCTTCCAGGTGCAGGACCCGGACAACCGCCGCCCGCAGTACCGCGACGTGATCGGCCTGATCGAGCACGAGCTCGCGGAACGCCTGCGCCAGAAGAGCGCGCTGCCGCCGCTCACCAGGCCGCGCCTGAACCGCCAGCTGCGGCATTTCCCGATATCGCCGGAAGTCCACATCCAGCCCGACGAGAAAGGCACGTCCTCGGTGCTGTCGGTGATCGCCGGCGACCGCCCGGGGCTGCTGTCGCGCATCGCGCGGGTTCTCACGGCCTACGACGTCAATCTGCATACGGCCAAGATCAACACCCTGGGCGTGCGCGCCGAGGACGTGTTCATCATCGCCGGCCACGCCCTGAAGAATCCCAAGACGGTCGTGCGCCTGGAGAGCGACCTGGTCGAGCAGCTCCGCACTTAACGACAGTTTGCAGTGGACAGTGTGCAGTGGGCAGTAACTGCAAACTGATAACTGCCAACTGTCCACTCGGATGACCGGCGCCTGACCGGTCATTCGTCCTGCAGGTCCTGTCCCGGAAACAGTTCCTCGTTGAAGCCGAAGTTACGCAGGTCGCGGATGCGCATCGGGTAGAGGATGCCTGCCAGATGGTCGCATTCGTGCTGCACCACGCGCGCGTGAAAGCCCTCCACGCTGCGCTCGATGGCGTGGCCGTACTGATCGCAGCCGCGGTAGCGCAGCCGCTGGTAGCGCGGCACCAGTCCGCGCATGCCGGGGACGCTGAGACAGCCCTCCCAGCCCTCCTCCATCCCGTCCCCGAGCGGCTCGAGCACGGGATTGACAAGCACGGTGTACGGCACCGGTTCGGCATCGGGATAACGCGGATTGTGCTCGACGCCGAAGATGGCCACCTGCAGTCCGACCCCGATCTGCGGCGCCGCCAGCCCGGCGCCGTTGAGCGCCCTCATGGTGTCGTCCATGTCGGCGATCAGGGCGTGCAGCTCCGGCGTGTCGAAGCGCTCGATCGGGCGCGACGGCTGGAGCAGGCGCGGATCGCCCATGCGCAGGACCGGCTTAATCGCCATCGAGCACCACCAATTGCTCGAGAATGGCCCGCACGCGCCCCATGGCGCGCTGCGAAACCTCGTTGATGTCCGCGAGTTGGATAGCCAGCCGGCTCGTGCCACGGCCTGCCGCCGGATTCACGATCACCGCGATCGCGGCATAGCACAGCCCGATCTCGCGCGCGAGCGCCGCCTCCGGCATTCCCGTCATGCCCACGATGTCCGCTCCGTCGCCCTCCAGGCGGTTGATCTCGGCGGCAGTCTCGAGCCGCGGTCCCTGAGTCGCGGCGTAGGTGGCCCGGTCGGCCACCGTCTCCCGAGCCGCCTGCGCGGCCTTGATCAGCCGCTGCCGCATCGCCTCGCAGTAGGGACGGGTGAAGTCGATATGCGTCACGCTGTGGTCCGTGCGGGAAAAATAGGTCGACTGCCGTCCGTGCGTGTAATCGATGATCTGGTCGGGCACGGCCAGCGTGCCGGGACCGAGATCGGATCGAATGCCTCCGACTGCGGCGACCGAGACCACGTCCTTCACCTGCTGCGCGTGCAAAGCCCAGATGTTGGCGCAGTAATTGACCTCGTGCGGCGGGATGGTGTTGCCATAGCCGTGCCGCGCCAGAAACACCACGTCCCGGTTGCGAATGCGGCCGAAGGTGAGCGCGGCCGAGGGCTCGCCGTACGGCGTGCGCACTACCAGCCGCCGCGTCACTTCGAGGTTGGCGAGCCTGGTCAGCAGGCTCCCGCCGATGATGCCTAGCATAACGATGAATGATGAATGATGAATGATGAATTACCACCCCTTCGCTTCGCTCCCTCCCCTCCTTGACAAGGAGGGGATTGAGGGGTGGTTCTGCACTCTGCACTCATCATTCTTCTTTGACGGCGTAGATCTCCGGCAGGTTGCGCCAGGCCCCGCCGATGTCCATGCCGAATCCGAATACGTAGCGGTTGGGCAGGTGCACGCCGACGAAATCCGCGGTGACCGGCTTCGCGCGGCCGATGTCCTTCTCGGCGAACACGGCGCAATACACCCGGCTCGCGCCGGCCGCCAGGAGCTTCGCCTTGACCGCGGCCAGCGTCTGCCCTTCGTCCAGGACGTCATCCAGCACCAGCACCACGCGGCCCGCCACCGCCGTGCCCGGCGTCACCTTCCAGGCGATCTCGCCGCCGTGGGTCGCCTCGCGGTAGCGGGTGACGTCGAGGTAATCGAATTCCAGCGGGAACTCGAGCCGCGGGAGCAGCTGCCCCGCGAAGACGACGCTGCCGCGCATCACGCCCAGGACGAGGGGGAAGCTGCGCGCCAGCGCGGCCGTGATCTCGCCCGCCATGCGCGCCACCGCCTGGGAAACTTCCGCCGCGGAGCACAAACGCTCCGCCGTTTCGAGTGCGCGCTGCGCTTTTTCCGGGGAGAGGGCCAACCAGTTAGTACGTGAACGTGACGACCCGGTCGTCCATGGCCTGCTGGATGACGTAGGCGCCGCCGACCGTGTCCTCGATTTCCGGAATGAGGTCGTTGCCCCACAGGTCGAGGGTGGGCGTGCAGATCTTGAAACGCACTCCCGCTTCGTGGGCGTCCTTGATGAAATCGTAGACGCTCTTGCCCGAGCCTTCCCGCACGAACAGGCCTTCCGCCACGCCCTTCTTGGCGAGCTCGCCGGCGCGGGCGGTCAGGATCACCTCGACTTCGTAGTCCATTGCCGCCGCCACCGCGGCCTGGAAAAACGGCGCGCCGAGCTCGGCCGCGCTGCGCGGATCGGTGTTCACCATCACGATCATGAGCTTGTCCGCCATGGCCATTCGCCTCGCTGCGGCGTTTCCCGTGCGCCGCGCGATGAACGGCGAAGAATTCGTCCGTTCGATCGCGCGAAGCTCAAACCGGCACCGCGGTGTCCGGTTTGAGCCCATTATAGGCCGCCGGGCGCCCCGCCGCGCTATTTCAAGGTGCCGTCGCGCAAATACTTCCGGAACGAGGCGCCTACTTCCGGATGCTTGAGGGCATACTGGAGATTGGCCTGCAGGTAGCCCAGCTTGCTGCCGCAATCGTAGCGCCGTCCCTCGAACTCATAGGCGAACACGTCCTCCTCGCCCACCAGCGCCGCGATGGCGTCGGTGAGCTGGATCTCGCCCCCGGTACCGGGCTTCACCTGCCGCAGGTGATGAAAGATGCGCGGGGTCAGGAGATAGCGCCCCACCACTCCCAGCGTCGACGGCGCCGCCTTGGGCTCCGGCTTTTCGACGATGCCGTGGACGCGGTGCGGCGACTTGGACCCTTTCTCGATGCGCACGATGCCGTAGCGCCGCGTCTCCTCGCGCTCGACATCCTGCACGGCAATCACCGACCGGCCGCGCCGCGCAAAGACTCCCGTCATCTGCTTGAGCACCGGGGGATTGCCGTCGATCAGGTCGTCGGCGAGCACGACCGCGAACGGCACTTCGCCCACCACCGGCATCGCGCACAGGATGGCGTGTCCCAGCCCCAGCGCCTTGGGCTGCCGCACGTAGGTGCACGACACGTGCCGCGGGATGATGTTGCGCACCATGCGCAGCAGGTCCTTCTGCCTGCGGCTCTGCAGCTCGGCTTCGAGCTCGACCGCCGAGTCGAAATGGTCCTCGATCGCGCGCTTGCCGCGCCCCGTGATGAAAATCATCTCGGTCATTCCGGCCGCGACCGCTTCCTCCACCGCGTACTGGATGAGCGGCTTGTCCACGATCGGCATCATTTCCTTGGGGCTCGCCTTGGTCGCCGGCAGAAAGCGCGTGCCCATGCCCGCCACCGGGAATACCGCCTTGGTGATTTTCACGACCGGACCTTCTTTCCCACCAGCTTCAACAATTCCTCCTCGTGCAGCACCGTGATGCCCAGTTCCCGGGCCTTGTCGTACTTGCTTCCCGGGTCGGCGCCGGCGACCACGTAGTCCGTCTTCTTCGACACGCTGCCGCTCACCCTGCCGCCGCGCGACTCGATCAGCTCTTTCGCCTCGTCGCGGCTCAGGCGCGGCAGCGTGCCCGTCAGGACGAAGGTCTTGCCCGAGAGCATCCGTTCCGCCGCGCCCTCTCCGGCCCCCTCGGCCCACTTCACGCCGAGGCTCCGCAATTGTTGCACGACATCGAGGTTGTGCGGCTCCCGGAAAAACCGGGCAATGCTCGCCGCCACGACCGGGCCCACGTCCCGGACTCGCTGCAGCGCCTCCTCGTCCGCCTGCATGAGGGCGTCGAGGCTGCCGAAATGCCGGGCCAGGTCCCGCGCGGTGGCCTCGCCCACGTTGCGTATGCCCAATGCGTAGACGAACCGCGCAAGCGTTGTGCTCCGGCTGCTTGCGATCGCCGCCAGCAGGTTGGACGCCGATTTTTCCCCCATTCGCTCCAGCCCCGCCACCGTTTCCGGGCCCAGCCGGTACAGGTCCGCCGGCGTCTTGACGACGCCCGCGCCGACCAGTTGCTCCACCAGCTTGTCCCCCAGCCCCTCGATATCCATGGCGCGGCGCGAGGCGAAATGCAGCAACGCCTGCCGGCGCTGCGCGGGACAGACCAGGCCGCCGCCGCAGCGATGGTCCTTCTCGCCCTCGTCCCGCACCACCGCCGACCCGCATACCGGGCATTGCGCCGGCATGACGAACCGCCGCGCTCCCGGCGGCCGGCGTTCCGCCACCACGGCGACGATCTGCGGAATCACGTCCCCGGCGCGCCGCACGATCACCGTATCGCCGATGCGCAGGTCGAGAGCATTGATGGTGTCCTCGTTGTGCAAAGTCGCGTTGCTCACCGTGACGCCGCTGACGAACACCGGCTCCAGCCTGGCGACCGGCGTGAGCTTGCCGGTGCGTCCGACCTGCACCTCGATGTCCACCACCCGCGTCAATTCCTCCTGGGCGGGAAACTTGTGCGCGACCGCCCAGCGCGGCTCGCGCGAGACGAAGCCGAGCCGGGCCTGCAGCTCGAGGCTGTTCACCTTGTAGACCACGCCGTCGATGTCGAAGGGCAGCTGGTCGCGGCGCGCAGCGACCGCGGCATGGAATTTCACCAGGCCGTCGGCGCCCACCGCCACCGTGCGCTCCGAAGATACCGGCACCCCGAAAGCGGCCAGCGCGTCCAGCACGGCGCTTTGCTCCTGCGGCTGCTTCCAGCCGGACGCCTCGCCGAAACCGTACGCATAGAACGACAGCGGGCGGGTCGCCGTGATCCGAGAATCCAGCTGGCGCACGAAACCCGCGGCCGCGTTACGCGGATTGACGAATACCTTCTCGCCGGCGGCGCGCTGCCGCTCGTTGAGCGCCTCGAAATCGGCGCGCCTCATGAACACTTCGCCGCGCACCTCCAGCAGCGCCGGGGGCGCGGCGGATTTGAGCCGCAGCGGCACGCTGCGGATGGTGCGGACGTTGGGCGTCACATCCTCGCCCACCTGCCCGTCGCCGCGGGTCGCGGCCCGCGCGAGCAGCCCTTTCTCGTAGCGCAGGCTGATCGCTATGCCGTCGAACTTGAGCTCCGCGTTGTATTCGACAGGTGGATCGTCCTGCGCGAGCTTCAGCTCGCGCCGCATGCGCTGGTCGAAAGCCGCCGCTCCTTCCGGACCCGCATCCGTTTCGGTGCGTATCGACAGCATCGGCACGGCATGCACGACCTTGGGCAGGTCGGTGCGCGGCGCCGCTCCCACTCGCTGCGTCGGCGAGTGCGGAGTAGCCAGCGGTGGATACTTCTCCTCGAGCGCCTGCAGCTCGCGAAACAGCCGGTCGTACTCCGCGTCCGGCACCGTCGGCGCGTCCAGCACGTAGTACTCGTGGTTGGCGCGCTCGATGCGTTGCCGCAGCTGGGCTGCGCGCGCCGCCGCGGACTTGGGAACCGCCATGCTAGAAGCTATCTCGAAAATCCGTATGGAACCGCAGATGAACGCAGATGAGCGCAGATACAATCAAGGTCAAAACACTTGACGCAAAGGAAGAAGAAAGCCGCAAAGTTTGTCTTCCATTATTTAATAAAGATCTTCTTCGCGCCTTTGCGACTTTGCGTCGAGAGGTTTCGTTCCTTGATCGGCGTGTATCGGCGTTCATCGGCGGTTGCTTGTCTTGTTTTGAAATGAGCCCTAAGAAAAGAGCCGCAGCGCCCGCGCTCCCCCGGCCGGCACGTCGCGCGCCTCCATGGCAGCCTGGATCGAGCTCAGCTGCTGCGTGATCCGGCCGACCCCGGCTTCGCTCAACACCGCCCGGTTGTCATCGACCAGCCGCCCGTCGAGGGCGCCCGCCAGGATTTCCGCCACGCCGAGCATCCGCGCGAGAACCTCGCCGCCGTCCGGGACCCGTGGCACGTCGAGCAGCAGCGTGATCCCGCTGGTGGTGAGCCCCTTGATGCTCTCGGGGAGGAAGGGGGCCGGTTCGTGGTTATCGAGCGTGAACAGCGTCTGCCGCGCGCCGGCGCGGTAGTGGAACACGCCGTCGGGCTCGAGCTTGAATCCCGTCGCCTCGGCGGCCGCGCGGATCCGGGTCCCGCCGAATGCCTCGCCCTCCGGCGCGATGATATTGACCCCGATCGCCACATCGACGGTAGCGCAGAACGCGTCGAGATCGCGCGCGCGCTTGAGAGCCGCCTGGGGATCGGGGCATTCCACGGCCGCCGCCGGAACCTTCTCGGCGCATTGCCGTATCGCGTCGCAAAAGGCCGCGAGCTGCGCGGTATTGACCGGGCCGGCGCGATTCACGATCTGCAGGCCGGCGCGTAACCGCGTATAGCGGCCGCCGGCGCCGCGCACGATGTCTTCCCAGCCGCCCCGCTGCGGATCGAAGCCGCGGGCATGGGCGGGCTTGCCGCACGACGCGATCCGGCTGATCAGCTCGCCGACCAGGCCATCGGGCATCGCCGCCTCCGCGGCGATCTCGGCGACATAATCCAGGACTTCGTCGAAGGCCGCGGCGGTCTCATCCGCGACCGCGCGGGGACCCTCCGGTCGGTGCGCCGGCGCGCCAGCGGCGAACTGCGGCTCGAGCCGGCCGTCTCCCGGCGTGGCATCGCGCCCCGCCTTCAGCAGGACGTCGTGGTGCGCCTCTCCAAAGGACTGCTGGAGACGGCGGCGGAGGCGGCGTTCCTGCACCCAGTTGTAGATGAAGACGGCGCCGACCACCACCGTGCCGATCATGAGGAGGCTCAGCTGCAGGTCGCTCATCGGGCGCCTCGCGGTGCCAGGAATCCATCGGGCGCCGCTCCGACGGATTCCTTGTGGAAAACCGCCTGCGATATAGCAACAGGGAAAGAAGGTGCGGACATGATATCGATACTCGTCGCACTTCGAAGGTTAGCCCCAGACGGGCGCCGGTTCCACTTCCCTCCCGAGTCCCCGGCAGTCTTGTAAGGAGTTTGTCGGAACGGGTCCCGGCAAACTCCTAAGCCGCGGCTTCGGACAGCTTCAACGCTTCATCGATGTCGACCGCCACCACCCGGGAGACCCCGGGCTCCTGCATGGTGATGCCGAGCAGTTGCTGGGCGATTTCCATGGTGATCTTGTTATGGCTGATGAACAGGAATTGGGACTGGTGCGACATCTTCTTCACGAGCTCGCAGAAACGCCCGGTATTGTGGTCGTCGAGCGGCGCATCCACCTCGTCGAGCAGGCAGAACGGCGCGGGATTGAGCTGGAACATGGAGAATACCAGCGCCAGCGCGGTCAGTGCCTTCTCCCCGCCCGAGAGCAGGTGGATGGTCGTGTTCTTCTTGCCCGGCGGCTGCGCCGTCATCTCCACGCCCGCGTCCAGGATCTCGCCGCCGGTCAGGACGAGCCGCGCGTGGCCGCCTCCGAACAGCGCCGGGAACATCTGGCCCAGGTGACGGTTCACCTCGTCGAAAGTGTGCTGGAGCCGCTCGCGCGTCTCGCGGTCGATGCGGCGGATCGCGTCTTCCAGCGTCGCCATCGCCTCGTTGAGGTCGCGTGACTGGGCGTCGAGGTACTCCTTGCGCTCGCGCGCGGTCTGGAGCTCCTCCAGGGCGGCGAGGTTGACCGCCCCCAAGACCTTGATCTCCTCGGCCAGGCGGTTGATCTCGCCTTGCAGCGCGCCGGGGCGCGCGCCCTTCTCCAGCTCGCGCGCGACCTCCTCTTCGGCCGCCCCGGCCTCGGCGAGCTTCTGCGCGTGCTGCTCCTCGTTCAAGCGCGCCTCCTGCTCCTTCAGGCGCATGTCGGCGATGCGCCCGCGCAGGGGCTCGAGCTTCTGCTCGCAGCCGTGCCGCTCCTCGTCGAGCGCCCTGAGGTTCGCCTCCATGCTCTCCAGCGCATCCTTGACCCGGGTCAGCGCCTGCTCCCGCTCGCGGCTCACCGCCAAAGCCTGCTGCAGGCGTCCCTGGAGGACGGCCTCGTCATACCCGGCCAGTTCCTTCTGGCGCGCCGCCAGCGTCGCGCCGCACCGCTGCGCATCTTCAGACAATGTCTTAATAGAGTTGTCTATCTCATTGATTTTAGAATCACAAGACATCTTGCTAAATGTCGCCTGCTGGACCTCGTCGCGCGCGCGCTGACACGCCGCTCGCTGCATTTCGAGGACGTTCTCGGCCCGCTGGTAGAGGTCGGCGGTCACCGCGACCTGGGCGCGCTGCTGGTCCAGCTCGGCCCGTAGCTCGCCAATGCGCCGCTGCGCCGCCTGCTCGCCGGCGCGGGTGACGCCGGCCTGCGCGTCGATTTCCGCCAGTTCCGCCCCCACCTGGCCGCCGCGCTCGCGCACCCGCGCGTCCAGCTCGCCCAGCCGTATCGCTTCCAGCTGCAGCCCGTGGTGCCGGCGCTGCCGCTCGTTGATCGTGTCGCGCAGCTCGTCGAGGCGCGCGCGCTGTTCCACGAGTCCGCGCTCGGCGCCGTCCGCCGCTTCCCGGGCCGCAGCGTGGGCCGAGCGCGCCGCGGCGATCGCCTGTTCGAGCTTCTCGATTTCGCGCTGGCGCGAAACGACGCCGTGCAGCTCGCTGTCGGGAGCGTGGAAGCTCACGGCATGACGCGTGAACACATGCCCCTCGCGCGTTACCAGCATGCCTCCGGCGGGCAGCCGCGCGCGCCCGGCCTGACCCGCGGCGGCGTCCTCGACCACATAGACCTGGTGCAGCCAGTCGGCCAGCACGGCTTCGTGGCGGGGATCGCTGCAGCTCACGTGACGACGCAACGGCTCGTATCCCGTGAGCGGCGACGATTGCGCCGCAGGCTCGCCTTGCGGCGCATACAGGGTCACCCTGCCTGGCGGCGGCTGGCTGAACCAGCTCGCGGCCTGATCCAGCCGGTCGAGGGCGATCGCGTTCAGGCGCTCGCGCAGAACTGCTTCCAGGGCATCCTCCCAGCCCGGCTCGATGCGGATCCCCTGCCACAGGCGGGCCGCAGCCTTGAGCCCGTGGGCCTCGAGCCAGCTTTCGTTGTTCGTGCCGCGGACGAGACGCTCCTGGAGGCGGATGAGCGCCTGCTGCTGCGCCTCGAGACCGGCGAGACGCGTCCCCGCCCCTTCAGCGGCGGCATCCTTCTCCCGGGCAGACTGGTCGGCGCCCGGCAGGGCCTCCTCGAGCGCGGTGACAGCGTGCGCGAGTTGGCTCATCTCGGACTCGAGGGCCGCAATGTCCTTGCGCAGGGCAGACAACCGCGATGCATCGGCCGGCTGCAGCGCCGAGCGTTCCTCGCCCAGCCGCTGCGCGCGGCCCGCCAGCTGCTCCAGCGTCTCCCGCGCGTGCGCGTGCTTGGTCTGCTCCACTTCCAGGGCCTGCCCGGCCAGCGCGACCGCGCGCTGCAGCTCGTCGTGGCGGTTACGCGTGGCCTTGAACGCCTCCTCCGCGACTGGCAGCTTGCCCGCTTCCGCGCTCAACCCGGCCTCGCACTCCGCCAGGCGCCCCTGCGCCCGTGCCCGCTCATCGCGCCATTGCGCGAGGCTCGCCTGGGCCGCGGTGAGCTGTCCGCGATCACGCTCGGCTTGCGCGTTGAGCTCCCCCAGCTCGCGCTCGACCCGCGCGCGGTTCTCGCGCACGTGGGCGATCTCCTGCTCGAGCCGCGCCGTCTCCGCGTTGGCCTCGTAGAACGCGCCTTGCGCGGCGTGCACTGCGTTGCTGCTCTGGAAGTGCCGGGCGCGCATTTCCTCGAGGCGCTTCTCGGCGTCGCGCAGGCGAGCCGTCTCGGCCTCCAGCTCGAGCCCGAGCTGCTCGATCTCCTTCGCGTGCCGGGCGCGCTGGGCGCCCGCTTCCCGCTTGCGCAGCAGCGCCAGCTGGTTCTGGGCCGCCCGCAGCCTGGCCTGGAAGTCGTGGTAGCGTGTCGCCACTTCCGCCTGCGCCTGCAGGTGCTCGAGCTGCTTGTCGAGCTCGGCGCGGACGTCGTCCACGCGCAACAGGTTCTCGCGGGTGTCGCGCAACCGATACTCTGTCTCCCGGCGCCGCTCGCGGTACTTCGAAACCCCCGCCGCCTCTTCCAGAAAGATGCGCAGCTCCTCGGGCTTGGCCTCGATCACGCGCGAGATCATGCCCTGCTCGATGATCGCGTAGGCGCGGCTGCCGAGGCCGGTGCCGAGGAAAATGTCGGCCACGTCGCGCCGGCGCACGTGGACGTTGTTGATGAAGTACGAGGTCGCTTCGCCGTCGCGCTGCAGCACGCGCTTCACCGAGATCTCGGCGTAGCTCGACCATTGGCCTCCCGCGCGTCCCAGGCTGTTGTCGAACAGCAGCTCGACGCTCGCGCGGCTCACCGGCTGGCGCTGGCCCGAGCCGTTGAACAGGATGTCCTGCATGGTGTCCCCGCGCAGGTGCCGCGCGGAGGTTTCCCCCAGCACCCAGCGCACGGCATCAATGACGTTGGACTTGCCGCAGCCGTTAGGGCCGACGATGCCTACCAGCTGTCCGGGGACGGGGATATGAGTGGGGTCTACGAAAGACTTGAAGCCTGCCAGATTGATCTGTTTGAGTCGCAATTTCAGCGTTCTGGCGTGAGGTTATAATCCGCAGGCTATTGGGGAAAGTATTGTAGCGGATTTGCGGCGCCGCCGCGAGAATGCCGAGCCGTTGATGCCAAGCAAGCCCAGCAAAAAGCTGGAGACCTTTGCGAATCCCCTCCCCGCGCGGGACTACCGGATTCACATGGAAATACCGGAGTTCACTTGCCTGTGCCCGCGCACCGGCCAGCCCGACTTCGCCACCCTCGTGCTCGACTACGTGCCGGACCGGCGGTGCGTCGAGCTGAAAAGCCTCAAGCTCTACATCTGGTCGTACCGCAACGAAGGCGCCTTTCACGAGGCCGTGACCAACCGCATTCTCGACGACCTGGTGCGCGCGACGCGCCCGCGCTTCATGCGGCTCACCGCGAAATTTTTCGTCCGCGGCGGCATCTTCACGACGGTCGTCGCCGAGCACGCCAGGCCGGGCTGGAAGCCCCGCCCCGCGCCGGACCTGGCTGCGCTGCCGGCCCCGCCCGACTCCGCCAGCTCCTGACGGGAGTAGACAGTTGGCAGTAATCAGTTGGCAGTAAACGGCCCGGCTACTGCCTACTGCATACTGCCCACTGCTTACTGGATACTCTTCATCGTGAATCCCGATCTCGAGCGGTTGCACACCTATCCTTTCCAGAAGTTGCGCGCGCTGCTCGACGGCTCCCAGCCGCCCTCGGGACGCGTCGCGGTCCCGCTTCATGTCGGCGAGCCCAGGCATCCCACGCCAGCCTTCATCAAGCAGGCCCTGATCGAGCAGCTCGACGGGCTCGCCAATTACCCCCAGACGCTGGGCAGCGACGCCCTGCGCGAGGCGATCGCGGCGTGGCTCGAGCGGCGCCACCGGCTGAAGGCCGTGGATCCGCAAAGCCAGATCATCCCGGTGAACGGCAGCCGCGAGGCGCTGTTCGCCTTCGCGCAAGCGGTGGTCGATCCGACGCGCCCGGAGCCGGCGGTGGTGTGCCCCAATCCGTTCTACCAGCTCTATGAAGGTTCCGCCCTGCTGGCGGGTGCGAGCCCCGTGTACCTCAACAATGTTCGGGAGAACGGCTATGCCTGCGATTTCGGCCAGGTGCCCGAGGCCACCTGGCGGCGGGTGCAGCTCGTTTACGCCTGCTCGCCCGGCAATCCCACCGGCAAGGTAATGACCTTCGACGAGTGGAAGGAGCTGTTCGCGCTGTCGGACCGGCACGGCTTCATCGTGGCCTCCGACGAATGCTACGGCGAGATCTATTTCGACGAGGCGCGCCCGCCGCTCGGCGCGCTCGACGCCGCGCGGCAACTCGATCGCGACGGGTTTCCCCGGCTGATCGTCTTCTCCAGCCTGTCGAAGCGCTCCAACGTCCCGGGCATGCGTTCCGGTTTCGTCGCGGGCGACGCCGCGATCATCAGGAAATTCCTGCTCTACCGCACCTACCACGGCTGCACGATGAGCCCCGCGGTCCAGGCGGCGAGCACCGCCGCGTGGAAGGACGAGGCCCACGTCGTGGAGAATAGACGCCTGTACCGCGAGAAGTTCGACGCGGCCTTTGAGGTCCTCAAGCCTGTCCTCGATGTGGAGATGCCCGATGCGGCCTTCTACCTGTGGCCGAAAACACCGCTTCCCGACCCCGAGTTCGCACTGCGGCTCCATCGCGAGCAGGCCGTCACGGTCCTGCCCGGGAGCTACCTCGCGCGCGAGGCGCGCGGCGTCAATCCCGGGACTGACCGGGTGCGCATCGCCCTGGTCGCCTCGCGCGCGGAAACGCTCGAGGCAGCGCAACGCGTACGGGCCCTCGTCGAATCACTGCGCTAGAGCGCCTGAAGATCGAATGAGCCGCAGATACACGCAGATACACACAGATGTCGGAATTCAATGACCGATCAGCAGGGGTTCAGCCGCGTTTATCTGCGGTTAATCGTTATTTGGGTTTTTGTGGATAAGCTCTAGAATCGTCCTCATGAAAGAGCTGCAAACCGTCATCGACCGGGCGTGGGAACAGCGCGCCGATTTGACTCCGCGCAAGGCCGGCGCCGGGTTGAGGAAAGCCGTTGACCGCACGATCGGGCTCCTCGACCAGGGGAAGCTGCGCGTCGCCGAAAAGGTGGGCGGGAAGTGGACCACCCATCAGTGGATCAAGAAGGCGGTGCTGCTGTCGTTCCGGCTGCAGGACAACGTGGCGCTGAAGGACGGCTACACCCGCTATTACGACAAAGTGCCGGCCAAGTTCGCGGGCTACAGCGCCAAGGCGTTCGAGCAGGGAGGCTTTCGCGTCGTGCCGCCCGCGGCGGCGCGCAAGGGCGCCTACATCGCGAAGAACGTGATCCTGATGCCCTCCTTCGTCAACATCGGCGCCTACGTGGACGAAGGCACAATGGTGGACACGTGGGCGACTGTCGGGTCCTGCGCCCAGATCGGGAAGAACGTGCATCTTTCGGGCGGCGTGGGCATCGGCGGTGTGCTCGAGCCGCTGCAGGCGAACCCCACCATCATCGAGGACAACTGCTTCATCGGCGCCCGCTCCGAGATCGTCGAGGGCGTCGTGGTGGAGGAAGGTTCCGTCATCTCGATGGGCGTATTCATCGGCGCCAGCACCCGCATCTACGAGCGGGGCAGCGGCAAGGTGCTCTACGGGCGGGTACCGGCCGGATCGGTGGTCGTTCCCGGCAATTTGCCCTCTGCCGACGGGCGTTACAGCCTCTACTGCGCGGTGATCGTCAAGCAGGTGGACGCCGGCACGCGGGCGAAAACCGGCATCAATGACCTGTTGCGCAGCGATTAGTGCCGATCCAACTCCGGGAACGGCCATCCGAGCACTCTCGGCAGCTAGCTGGAACGGCACTGGCCGTTTGTCGGGCAACTTGCCGTAAAACAGGCACAAACACCCGCTCCGGGGATAGAATGCCGATTGGCTCCGCCGTTTCGGGCGCCTGCGAACGGAGTTCGGCGCGCGGGCGACTGCGGGACATTTACCAAGGGGAAGGGAGACGGTCATGTTCGTGACTCCGCTCTTCAAGCTGATGTCCGACAAGCAGGCCTCCGACATGTTTTTCACCGTCGGGGCGCCGATCCAGATCAAGATCAACGGCGTGGTGATGCCGATCAACAGCCAGGTGCTCGACGCGGAACAGTGCAAGAAGATCTGCTATGAGCTGATGACGGAGTCGCAGGTCAAGGAGTTCGAGACCGTGCAGGAGATGAACTTCGCCCAGGCCGCCGGCGAGCTCGGCAACTTCCGGGTCAACATCTTCCGCCAGAAGAGCACGGTGGCAATGGTGATCCGCTTCGTCAAGCCCGACGTGCCGGCCGTCGAGTCCCTGGGGCTGCCGCCCATCCTCAAGGAAATCATCATGGAGAAGCTGGGGCTGATCCTGGTGGTGGGCGCCACCGGCTCGGGCAAGTCCACGACGATGGCCTCGATGATCGATTACCGCAACGGCCTCAAGACCGGTCACATCCTAACCATCGAGGACCCGATCGAGTTCGCGTTCAGGCACAAGAAATCCATCGTCAACCAGCGCGAGGTGCGCGTGGACACGCAGTCCTACCAGAACGCGCTGATCAGCGCGATGCGCGAGGCGCCGGACCTGTTGATGCTGGGCGAGATCCGCGACCAGTCGACGCTGCAGACGGCGCTGCTGTTCGCCCAGACCGGGCACCTCTGCATGTCGACGCTGCACGCCAGCAACAGCTACAACGCGCTGAACCGCATCGTCAACTTCTTCCCGCGCGAGGCGCGCGAGAGCTTGCAAGCCGACCTGGCGATCGCGCTGCGGGCCGTGATTTCCCAGCGCCTGGTGCGCGGCGTGGACGGCAAGCGCATACCGGCGGTGGAAGTCCTGCTCAACACCAAGCACATCCAGGAGCTGATCAAGACCGGCGAGATCGGCCAGATCAAGGACGCCCTGGAGCACAGCCTTGCTCCGGGCTCGCAGTCCTTCGAGCAGGCGCTCTACGAGCTCATAGCCACGGGCAAGGTGTCGGTCGACGAAGCCATGGCCAACTCCGATTCGCCGACCAACCTGCACTGGCTCCTCAGCAACGCGCCGAAAACAGCCGCCGGGGATCCGGCCTCCATCACCGGGAAGCAGCGGGTGGCCGACCTCGACAGCATCAAGCTCAACCTCGATGCACTTGGCTAAGTCAATGTTGAATGTTGAATGCTAAATTTTGAATTCGGGCCACGCTTGCTCGAAATTCAACATTCAAAATTCAGAATTCACCATTGAAGTCCTGGACGGTGGGCGGACTCGCGCGCGAAGGCGCACGACGCTTCGCGCGCGCCCGCCTGGCTTTCGGTCACGGCACCACCAACGCGCGCGACGAGGCCGCCTGGGTCGTGCTGCACGCGCTGGGATTTCCTCCGGACGCCAACACAGGCGTACTCAGAAGACGGGTCGCTGCCGCCAGCGCCCAACGCGCGCTCGACTTGATAGCGCGGCGTATCCGCAGCCGCAAACCCGCTGCTTATCTGACGCGGGAGGCTTGGCTCGGGGGCTTGCGGTTTCAGGTGGACGAGCGCGTGGTGGTGCCGCGCTCGCATATTGCCGGGTTGCTCGGTGAGCGCCTGGCTCCGTGGGTCGCCGCCCCCGGAGCCGTTCGCTTCGCGCTCGATCTGTGCACCGGGTCGGGCTGCCTGGCCGTGCTGCTCGCCCGCGCTTTTCCCCGCGCGAAAGTGGATGCCGCCGACGTTTCACCTGCAGCACTGGCCGTCGCCCGGATCAATGTCGGGAAATACCGCTTGAAAGGGCGCATCCGGCTGGTGCGATCAGACATGTATTCCGCGCTCCGCGGAATACATTACGACCTGATCGTCTCGAATCCTCCCTACGTGACTGCCGCCGGCATGAACAACCTGCCGTGCGAATATCGCCACGAGCCCGCAATGGGGCTGGGCGGAGGGCGCGATGGACTCGATTACGTGCGGCGGATCCTCGCGCAGGCGCCTGCCCATCTCAATCCGGGCGGGCTGCTGGTGGTGGAAGTCGGCGGCGGGCGCCGGCGTGTCGAGCGCGCCTTTCCGCGCGTGCCGTTCGCCTGGCCGGAAACCGCCGCCGGCCACGCAGTCTTCATCGTCCAGCGCGAGCAGCTGCCGTGAACGGGACCGCAGATGAACACAGATAAAACCCTGCACAGAATCTGGACGCAAAGGCGCAAAGACGCAAAGGGAAAACAACACGAGATCAATGGTTGAGATTATTTAATTTCTGTCCTTCTTTGCGCCTTCGCGTCTTTGCGTCAAGATTTTCCGGCGTCTATCGGCGTTCATCGGCGGTTTGCTTGAGTGTTCACGCAGGGCGAGCGAAGCGAGGAGCTGCCGCACTTCGCGCGGCGGCAGCTCGACGAACTGTCCCCGCTTGAGTTGCGGAGGAAGATGGACCGAACCGAAGCGGACCCGCAGCAGCCGGCTCACGGTCAGCCCCAGCGCCTCGAACATGCGACGCAGCACCCGGTTCCGCCCCTCGCGAATGACGACGTGATACCAGTGGTTCGCGCCCTCGCCGCCCCGGTCTTCGAGCGACTCGCAGCGCGCGATGCCGTCTTCCAGACGCACGCCGTCGCGCAATTGCGCGATCTGCGGCTCGCCCAGCCTGCCCCGCAGGCGCACCGCGTACTCCCGCTCCAGGCCGTAGCGCGGATGCATCATGCGGTTGGCCAGCTCCCCGGACGTGGTGAGCACGAGCAGCCCGCCGGTGTTGTAATCGAGCCGCCCCACCGCCAGCCACTTGGCGCCCTTCACCGGCGGCAGCCGCTCGAACACGCTGACGCGCCCTCCCGGGTCGTCGCGGCTCACGATCTCCCCTTCGGGCTTGTGATACAGGAGCACGCGCGTCGCTTCGCCCCGCGCCTCGCGGCGCACCAGCCGCCCTTCCACCTTGATCACGTCGCGCGGGCCGACGCGCGCGCCGATGCCCGCGGGAGCGCCGTTCACCGTGACCCGCCCGGCCCGCACCAGCTCCTCCATCTTGCGCCGCGAGCCGAGCCCGGCCTGCGCCAGCACTTTCTGCAGCTTGTAAGTGCCGTCGGCCGCGCGTCCGGAGCTCGCGTCGCTCATGCTTCGACCCCGTAAACACTTGACGCAAAGCAAGAAGAAAGCCGCAAAGGTTTTTTCATGATCTGAGCTTTTCTTTGCGACTTTGCGGCTTTGCGTCGAAGGTTTGGTTTTCTACGCCTGGCGGCGTTCCAGCACGGCCTGCGCGAGGGTGCCGCTGTCCACGTGCTCGAGCTCGCCGCCGACCGGCAGGCCGCGCGCGATGCGGGTCACCGACAGACCCCGCGCGCGCAACGCCTCGCCCAGATAATGCGCGGTCGCCTCTCCTTCGACAGTGAAATTGGTGGCGAGGATCACTTCCTTCACCACACCATCGGCAGAGCGCCGGAGCAGGCGCTCCATATGGATCTCCTTGGGCCCGATGCCGTCGAGCGGAGACAGCACGCCCATCAGGACGAAGTACAGACCCTCGTAGCACTGCGCCTGCTCCATCATGAGCAGGTCCCCCGGCGTCTCGAC
Organism: Burkholderiales bacterium; assembly: GCA_044867805.1. GTDB lineage: Bacteria > Pseudomonadota > Gammaproteobacteria > Burkholderiales > SG8-41 > SG8-41. The sequence goes on from JBIOVQ010000015.1 coordinate 28,616, forward strand.
CACGCACAGGAGCGATCGGTCGCGCCGGGGCGAGCCGCACAATTCGCAGACCGGCGCCTCGGCATAGCTGTTGCATTGCTCGCACTGGCGGATTTTTGCGAGCGCCTCGCCGAGCGCCGCTGCCAGCCGGGCCGCTCCCGCCGGGTCGCGTTGCAGCAGGTGGTACGCCATGCGCTGCGCGGACTTCGGTCCCACGCCCGGCAGCCGCCGCAGGGCGGCGATCAGCTCTTCGAGCGACGAAGGAGTCTTCATACCCGGTGAATGGTGAATCGTAAATCGTCAATCGTGCAAACCACCGCCTCATCCAGCCGGCGGTCTTACCGATTTACCATTCACGATTTCCCATTTACGGCTCAGAAGGGTAGCTTCATGCCCGGCGGCAAGGGCAGCCCTGCCGCCGCGGCGGCCATCTTTTCCTGCGTCACCGTCTCGATCCTGCGCACGGCATCATTGACCGCCGCGGCGATCAGGTCTTCCAGCATCTCGCGGTCGTCAGCAAGCACGCGCGGATCCAGCGTCACGCGCTTGACCTCGTGGCGCCCGGTCATGACGACTTTCACCATGCCGGAGCCCGCCTGCCCTTCCACTTCCATCGTGCCGAGCTGCTCCTGCAGCTTCTTCATGTTTTCCTGCACGAGCTGGGCCTGCTTCATCAGGTTGCCGATTCCGCCCTTCATCGCTGTTCACCGTTAACTGTTCACTGTTCACAAAAAACTATCCAAAAAACGAACTACAACCACAGATGAACACAGATACACACAGATAGTAAAACCAGTACCTTGGTTTGCAGTGGATTTCATCCGTGTTCATCTGTGTTTATCTGTGGTTCATTCTGCCTCTTTCCGGTTACCGGTCACCGCCGACAGGCTTGATCGTGGCATCCACGACGCGCGCAGCGAAGGTTTCCACCAGCTCGCGCACGAACGGATCCTGCTCGATTTCCGCGGCGGCCTGCGCCTGGCGCTGCTGGCGGTCGCGATCGGCCAGCGCCGCCGGCGAGGCGCCGGCGTCGTCGGCGACCTG
>JBIOVQ010000016.1:0-17137 GCA_044867805.1 Burkholderiales bacterium
GCGGATGCGCTCGATCACTGAAGTCGTCGAGCGGCCGGGCACGAGCGGGATGGAATGCACCACGCCACCCCAGCCCTTTACTTCTTTCGAGCCGACAATGGCGTCCGGCTTCCAGTCGCCGCCCTTCACCAGCACTTCGGGCTTGACGGCCTGGATGAGCTTGAGCGGCGTGTCTTCCTCGAACCAGGTGACGAGCGTCACCGGCTCCAGGGCCGCGAGCACCGCCAGCCGGTCTTCCAGCGCGTTCACGGGACGGCCGTCGCCCTTCCCGAGCCTGCGCGCGGAAGCGTCGGAATTGGCGGCCACCAGCAGGCTCGCGCCCAGCGCGCGCGCCTGCGCGAGATAGGTCACGTGGCCGCGATGCAGGATGTCGAAGACGCCGTTGGTGAATACCAGCGGCCGCTTCAGACCGGCAACGCGGGTAGCAAGATCCGCGGGCTTGCAGATCTTGCGTTCGAAGGCGTTGCCGGAAAAACCGTGATCCGTGATCTGTGATCCGTGATCGGACAAGATAGTTAGCAGTCGGCGGCCGTCAGCTGGCAGTTACTGCACACTGCCCACTGCAAACTGCAAACTGCTCCTCAGTCGAGGTACTCGAAGACGCGGACGACCTTCTGCACGCCGCCCGTGGTGCGGGCGATCTCGGACGCGTCATTGGCTTCCTGCTTCTTCACCAGCCCCATGAGGTAGACCACGCTGTTCTCGGTCACGACCTTCACGTCGAGGGGGTTGAACCTCTGAGCATCGAGGAAGCGCGTCTTGACCTTGGTGGTGATGACGGCGTCGTTGCTGCGCACGGCGTAGGAGCTCGCGCCGGCGACGATGGTCTCGTTGTGCACGCCGCGCACGTTCTCCACCGCGCGCGCGATGCGCTCGACCTCGGCGCGGGCCTCGGCGCTGGGCACCTCTCCCGTCAGCAGCGCAATGCGGTTGAAGCTGGTGACGTTGATGTGCACGCCGTCCTTGAAGCGCTCGCCGATGCGGCCCGCGGTCTTGAGCTCGATGCCTTCGTCTTCGGTCATGGTGCCGAGGGTGCGGCGGTCGCTCGCAACCATGATCCCGCTGGCGGCCGCGCCGGCCACCACGGCCGCCGTGCAGCCCTGCACCAGCGGCAGCGCGGCAATGAGGAGCACTATCGCAGTACGCATTATTCAACTCCCATGAGTAGACAATCGATGGCATCGCACAGGCAGTGCAACGTGAGCAGGTGGACCTCCTGGATGCGCGCCGTGCTTTGCGCGGGCACGCAGATATGGATATCGCCGGGCCGCAGGGCTTCCGCCATCTTGCCGCCGCTGCGGCCGGTGAGCGCGATGACGCCGACCTGGCCCTCGTGGGCCGCGTGCATGGCGGCGATCACGTTGCGCGAATTGCCGCTGGTGGAAATGGCGAGCAGCAAATCGCCGGCGCGGCCCAGCGCGCGCACCTGCTTGGAGAAAACCTGGTCGTAGTCGTAGTCGTTGGCGATCGACGTGAGCGTCGAGGTGTCGGTGGTGAGCGCGATCCCCGCCAGCGCCGGCCGCTCCATCTCGAAGCGGTTGACGAGCTCGGCCGCGAAGTGCTGCGAGTCGGCGGCGGAACCGCCGTTGCCGCAGCTCATGATCTTCCCGTCGCTCTTGAGGCATTGCACCATGCGCTCGGCGGCGGCCGCGATCGGGCCGGCCAGCGCGTCCATGGACTGCAATTTGAGATGAGCGGACTCGGAAAAGTTCTCGCTGATGCGCGTGATGAGGTCCACGTTACGGCGCCGCCCCCGATAATGACAACATTCTACCGACCCCCCCGGTCATTCACCAAACGCATTCGCCAGCCATTCGATGTTCCCCGCGCGGCCGCGGACGAGCACGACGTCGAACCGGCATTCGCGCTGGACCCGGTGCGTGGCGAGGTAGTGTCGGGCGGCGGCGACAAGCCGGCGGCGCTTGGCGCCGGTGATGCTGCCGGCGGCGCCGCCGAAATCCTCGGAGCTGCGGGCGCGCACCTCGACGAAAACCAGCACCGGGCCGCTGCGCGCGACGAGGTCTATCTCCCCGAAACGGCAGCGGTAGTTACGCTCCAGGATGCTCAACCCCTCGCGCTCGAGGAAGGCGGCGGCCAGCCCCTCGGCCGGGGCGCCGCGGCGGTTCATGGGCGCTCGCGGACGATGAGCTGGCCGTCCCTGAACTGCGCGGAGGTGAGGCCGCGCACGAAATGGCGGTCGGCGCCCAGCGTGAGCCGGCCGGTCACGCCTTCGAGATTGATGCTGCCCCGGCCGGTGACCAGGACTTCCGCGATGCGGAAAGCATCGATGCCGAGCGCATGGAAGCGGTCGAGGTCCACGGCATCGCGGTAGTCGGGGCGCGGGTAGGTCATCACGAGCGGGTTCTCCGGCTGCAGCACCCAGGGCATGTCGAGGAAGCGCACCCCGGCGAGGTCGTAGCTCGCGAGCAGGCCGGCTGCGCCGGGATGCACCTGGGAGGTCGCGTAGAGGGGCAGCGTGCTGAGATAGCCGCGCAACAGGCGCGCTCGCGTCACGTCCAGCGCGAGAAATGCCATGTCGGCGATTTCCGCCTCGATCGCGGCGTCCGCCGCGAGCTTGATGCGCTGCAGGGCCTCGGGATCGGTGGTATACGGGTAGGCCGCGAGATGCTTGCCGCCGAGGCGGATGAATTCCTCGACGAAGGCCTGGTGGATGCGGCGGAGCAGCGGCGTGTCCCCCATGACCGTCAGGGCATTGCGGCGGCCGTCCTGCCACGCGAGCTGCGCGACCTGCCGCGCCTCGGCCTCGATCTGCAGGCTCAGCGTGTAGAGATCGGGCATGGGGTCAATTCGCCCTTCGGGGACATTGAGCGCGAGCGTCGGCACCATCACGATGGCGCTCTCCGCAATAGCGGTGACGCCGTTGCGGGTGAGCGGCCCGACGATCACGCGGGCGCCGGCGGAGACCGCCCGCAGGTAGCTTTCGGTGACCTGCCTCGGATCGTCCCCGGTCGCGTAAACGCGCACCGGCAGCGGCGTGCTGCCCTTGATCTGGGCAGCCGCGAAGAAACCGTTTTTCACGGCCTCGGCGTGCTTGGCGAAGGCCAGCGAATCGAGCGGCAGCAGCAGGGCGATATGGGACGTGACGACGCCCGCCGGAGGCGGAGGCAATTCAACGTAAGGTGCCTGCCGCGGCGGGGTCGCGGACGGCGCGGGCTGGGACGGGACCGCCGTCGAGCCGGGCGCGGACGGGAACGCGGTCGAGGGCTCGGGCGCGAAGCCGGACGGCGCGGGCAATGCCACCGGCGCATCGAGCGCGGGCGGTGGCGGGGCGGGCGCGGTGCCCTCCAATTCGGTGGCCAACGCCAGGGTGCCCCCGTATAGTACGGCGGCACCCAGGGGCACCCAGAGCAAGCGATGGATCACGGCGCAGCGCATGGAAAAAGCAGTGAGAAGCGGAGAGCGACATTATATGTAGTGGCCACGCCGATTGGTAATCTCGGCGACGTCAGCCAGCGGGCGCTGGAGACGCTGCGTAGCGTGGATGTCGTGGCGGCGGAGGACACGCGGGTCACGGGCCGGCTGCTCGCGCGCTATGGCATCACCCGTCGGCTGATCCCCGTGCACGAGTACAACGAGAGACATGCGCTGAGACAGGTGCTCGACCTGCTGAGTTCCGGCCGCTCGGTGGCGCTGACCTGCGATGCCGGCACCCCCACGCTCTCCGACCCGGGGGCGCTGCTCGTGGCGGCGGCGCGCGACGCGGGCTACGCGGTCACCCCGGTGCCCGGGCCGAACGCCGCGGTGGCTGCGTTGTCGGCAGCCGGGCTCGCCGCTCCGCACCACCTGTTCTACGGCTTTCTCCCCCCGCGCGCGGCCGCCCGGCGGCGCGCGCTCGCCGCGCTGGCGCCGCTGCCGTACACCCTCGTGTTCTACGAAGCGCCCCACCGCGTGGAGGAGTGTGTCGCCGATCTGCGCGCAGTGCTCGGCGGGAATCGCCGCATCGTGCTCGCGCGCGAGCTCACCAAGCTGTTTGAATCGCTCCACGCATGCACGCTGGCGCAGGCAGAGGATTGGCTGGCGGCGGATCCCGCCCGGCGCAGGGGGGAGTTCGTGCTGATCGTGGAGGGGGCGGAGGAGACGAGGAAGGACCCTGCGGGCGATACCGCGCGCCGCGTGCTGGCCGCGCTGATCGACGAGCTTCCGCTCAAGAAGGCCGTTTCTGTCGCGTCCCGCATCGGCGCCGGCGGGAAAAAGGAGCTTTACAAGCTGGCCCTACAGCTCAAGAAACGTGAATCGTGAATGGTGAATCGCGAATCGCAGAACGCGGCACCCCGATTCCCGATTTACGATTTACCATTGACGAAGCAATGAGAACAATAACAATCACCCGCCCCGACGACTGGCATCTGCATTTGCGCGACGGCGCGCAGCTGCGCGCCGTGTTGCCGGACACGGCGCGGCGCTTTGCCCGCGCCATCGTAATGCCCAATCTCAAGCCCCCGGTCACGACGACCCGGCTCGCGCTCGAGTACCGCGACCGCATCCTCGCGGCGCTGCCGGCGGGCGCGCGCTTCGAGCCCTTGATGACGCTGTACCTCACGGACCAGACCGCGCCGGCGGAAATCGCGGCGGCGCGCGCGAGCGGAGCGGTGCACGCGGTCAAGTACTACCCTGCCGGCGCCACCACGCACTCGGATGCCGGCGTGACGGACATCGCCCGATGCCACGGCGTGCTGGAAGCCATGGAGAAGCACGGCATGCCGCTCCTGGTGCACGGCGAGGTCACGGACCCGCAAGTCGACGTGTTCGACCGGGAGCGCGTGTTCATCGAGAGGGTTCTGGCGCCGCTGGTCGCGCGCTTCGCGGGCCTGCGCGTGGTGATGGAGCACGCCACCACGCGCGAGGCGGTCGAATTCGTGAGCGCGGCGCCACCCCGCGTCGCGGCCACGATCACGGCGCACCATCTTCTGCTCAGCCGCGGCGCGCTGTTTGCGGGCGGCATCCGGCCGCACCTCTACTGCCTGCCGGTCCTCAAGCGCGAGGCGCACCGGCGCGCCCTGGTGAAAGCGGCGACCAGCGGGAACGCCAGGTTCTTCCTGGGCACGGACAGCGCCCCGCATGCGCGCCACACCAAGGAGACCACCTGCGGCTGCGCGGGGATCTACACCGCCCACGCGGGGATCGAGCTATATGCGGAGGTTTTCGCGGCGGCCGGGGCGCTCGACAAGCTGGAGGGCTTTGCGAGCCGCCACGGGGCGCAGTTCTACGGTATGCCGGTCAACGGCGCCAGCATCCAGCTGGCGGAAGCGCCCTGGTCCGTGCCCGAGGAGATCGCGTTCGGACCCGACCGGCTGGTGCCGCTGCGTGCCGGGGCGACGGTCGCCTGGAAGCTTGCGTAATCCGAACGGAGAAGCCAAACGTTATCCATGAAATGAGCGCGGCTTCGGCGGATAGCGTTCTCCCGTACCCTAAGCACACCGAGCTTGGTCTGCCCAACGGCGACCTGTGGGTCTTCGGCTACGGCTCGCTCATGTGGGACCCCGGTTTTCCCTACGTGGAGTGGGCGCCGGGGCTGGTCTACGGCTATCACCGCGCGCTGTGCATCTACTCGAGCCGCTGGCGCGGCACGCCCGCGCAACCCGGCCTGGTGCTGGGGCTCGACCGGGGCGGCGCCTGCCGCGGCATCGCGTACCGGATCGCCCAGGCCGACGTGCCGACCTCGCTCGAAGCGCTGTGGAAGCGGGAAATGCGCCGGGGCGTCTACCATCCGCGCCTGCTGCGCGCGCGGCTTCCCAGGCACGAGGTCCAGGCCCTCCTCTTCATCGCTAACCCGCGGCATCCCGGCTACGCGGGAACGCTCCCCGCCGAGCGAACCGCCGAGCTCGTCGCCAACTGCTGCGGGGACCGCGGGCCGAACGTGGAGTACCTGGCGCGCACCCTGAAGCGCCTCGCGGAGGTCGGCGTGCGCGACCATAACCTGCTGCGCGTCATGGACGCGGTGCGCCAACTGCAAAAAGCGTGAATCGTGATTCGTGAATCGTGATTCGGGTTTTTTTAGTTGTTTTGCGCGGGTCGAATCACAAATCACCAATCACGAATCACGCTGTTCCGACCCGCGACGCGGGCTGTCAGGGAAAGGCCGGAATAGTGGGCTCGAAGCCCCCGGAAACCGCTGCGGGGTGGCGGCGCCCCACCAGGTCCGAGATCTCCTGCACGCGGCCCATCGGAACATCCACCATCATGAGCACCTTGCCCCGCTCGATCTCGGCGTGGAACCGCTTCAGCTTGGAGTTCGGCACCGCGCTCGCCGCCATGCTCGACGCCCAGGCGCCGAACAGCGCTCCCACCACCGCCGCGATCAACACGGTCACCAGCTGCAGGGAGGCGCCGCCGGGAGGAAATGCCACGACGAGCAGACCGACGACGATACCGGCCAGCCCGCCGATGCCCAGGCCCAGTTGCGCCCCGTGGACGAAGTCGGTTTTCTGGAGAAAGCTCGCCTCGGGCAGGTCCGGCGGCAGCTGGCCGCGCTTGCCGAGGAAGTGCATGCGCCCGATCTCGATGCGGGCCAGCAGCATCTCGTTGAGTATCGCCCGCGCCATCTCGATGTCGGGAAGCAGGAAGTAGAGTCTGCGCCGCATCATCATGGTAATCTCCTCCGCCGGCATACGACACCCGGCTTCAGCGATTAGACGGCGAAGAGCCGCCCGGCGTTCAGCCGGGTTACACAGGCGAGCGGGTGGTAAAATGGCGTTGGGAAGTCGGCCAGACAGCCGCTGCGCGCGGAAGAAGCGAGCCTATACGATGGTTCGTACCGCGCGGAGAGGAAAGTCCGGGCTCCAACGGGTAGGGTGGCGGCTAATCACCGCCCGCCGTGAGGCGAGGAACAGGGCCACAGAGACGAGTCCTGACGTGGGCAACTGCGTTGGGGGTGAAACGGGGCAACCTCCACCCGGAGCAACACCAAATAGGCAAGCGTTGACGTGACCCACCGAGCTTGCGGGTAGGTGGCTCGAGCCCTGGAGCAATCCAGGGCCTAGAGGAATGGCTGTCGGGGCCGCAAGGCCCTAACAGAACCCGGCTTACCGGCCGGCTTCCCTCCTTCCCTCCGTCCGGAGCGGTGTTGCCGGTACGCAACGTACCGGAATCTCCAGACCCAGGTACCACCCGGGCGTCATACTTAATGTATTACTTTAGGTACAGGGGTTTTAGCCCTGTTTTTAGAGCTTAATTACGCCCGAAATACAAGCTAAAATCCGCCTCAATTAACCCTCATAAGTCATTGTCCTAAAAACAGAAAGTACCCACTAACCCTTGACCATTTCCCGCTCTTTCCAATATAGTGGGAAGAAGTGGAGAAAAGTGGGATAACCCGCCGCCTGGCAGCACCAAGGGCGGCGCTTTCCCACGCGCCAAGGGGGACCGGTGTTTCGTGGTGTCGCGGAGCTGAATCTGGACAGCAAGGGGAGGCTGGCTGTGCCCTCCCGGTTTCGCGACGCCCTCTCGACGCGCGGCAACGGCCAGCTCGTCATCACCGCCGATTCCGATCGCTGCCTGCTGATCTACCCGCTGCCCGACTGGGAGCCGATCGAGCAGAAGCTCATGGCGCTCTCCAGCTTCAACGCGCAGATACGCGAGCTGCAGCGGCGCCTCGTCGGCTACGCCGAGGACGTGGTGATGGATGCAGCCGGCCGCATCCTCATTCCGTCGGCGCTGCGCGGATACGCGGAGCTCGAGAAGTCCGTGGTGCTGGTCGGCCAGGGGCACAAGTTCGAGCTCTGGAACAAGGACAACTGGAACGAGCGGATGGAGAAGGGCGGCGATTTCGGCTCGGGAGGGCTCCCGCCTGAGCTGGAGGGCTTTTCCTTGTGAGCGATGGCTCACATACCGCGGTTCTGCAGGAGCAGGCAGTAGAGGGATTGAAGGTGCGCGCCGATGGCTGCTACGTCGACGCCACCTTTGGTCGCGGCGGGCATAGCCGGCGGATCCTGACCCGGCTCGGAGGCGCGGGGCGCCTCCTCGCGCTCGATCGCGACCCGCAGGCGGTGGCGGCGGGAGGAGAGATCGTTGACGGGCGATTTCGCATTCTGCATGGACGTTTCAGCCGGCTCGCGGCGCTCGCGACGGGCGCGGGCGTCGCCGCGGCCGACGGCATCCTGCTCGATCTCGGGGTGTCCTCGCCCCAGCTCGACGACCCCGCGCGCGGCTTCAGCTTTCGCGCCGACGCCCCGCTCGACATGCGCATGGACCCGGGCGCGGGCATCACGGCGGCCGACTGGCTGGCGCGCGCGTCCGAGCAGGAGATCCGGGAGGTCATAAGAAACCATGGCGAAGAACGGTTTGCTAAATCGATTGCAGCAGCGATTGTTGCGGCTCGAGCGCGGGGACCTGTTGGCACCACACGACAACTTGCCGCGCTCGTGGCAAAGGCCGTTCCCGCGCGCGAGCCACAACAGGATCCGGCGACGCGCACGTTTCAAGCTCTACGGATTCACGTCAATCAGGAGCTTGAGGAGTTGTCGCTAGCGCTGCCGCAATGCGTGGAACTCCTCAAGCCCGGAGGGCGTCTGGTCGTGATCAGCTTTCATTCGCTGGAGGACCGCATCGTCAAGCGCTTCCTGCGCGATAACGCCCGGGCCGACACCCTGCCCGCGCGGCTGCCGCTGCGGGCCCGGGACCTGCCGCGCCCGCGGCTCGCGCTGGTCGGCCGCGCGATCCGGCCGGCGGCCGCGGAGGTCGCGGCGAACCCGCGCGCGCGCAGCGCCGTCATGCGGGTCGCGGAAAAGCAGCCCGAAACGGAGCGGTAGCTCATGCTGCGGATCAATCTTCTGCTGCTCGCTGCCCTCATCGCCTGCGCACTGGCGCTGGTCACGTCCCAGCACCAGGCGCGCAAGCTCTACGTCGAGCTGCAGAAAGAGCAGGACCGCGCCAGGGCGCTGGAGGTGGAATGGGGCCAGCTCCAGCTCGAGGCGAGCACCTGGGCGACGCACGCCCGCGTGGAGAAGCTCGCGGTCCGGCTCGGCATGCGGGTGCCGTCGGCCGCCCGGCTGCAGGTGGTGCCGCCCGCCGGGACGGAGGGCAAGCCATGAGGGCGGTCGTGCACCCGGACCTGGTCGTGAAGCTGCCGGCGTGGCGCGCCCGGCTGCTGCTGTGCCTGCTGCTCGCGTGGCTGGCCGTGCTGGCCGGCCGTTCCTTTTACCTGCAAAGCCTGCACCACGACTTCCTGCAGCAGAAGGGGGAGTCGCGCTACTCGCGGGTGATCGAGATCTCGGCCACCCGCGGCAAGATCGAGGACCGCAACAACGAGCCGCTGGCGATCTCCACGCCCGTCGAGTCGGTCGCGGCGAGCCCGGCGGACGTGGAAATGACGCGGGAGCAGGCCCAGCGCCTCGGCCGGCTGCTCAGCCTCAACGCGGCCGACCTGGAGAAGAAGCTCGCCGACACCAGCCGGGAATTCGTCTATCTCAAGCGCCAGATCCCGCCGGAGGACGCCGCGCGGGTGGTGGCGCTGGGCATCCCCGGGATCTTCCTGCAGCGCGAATACCGCCGCTATTACCCGGCCGGCGAAGTCACGGCGCATCTGATCGGATTCACCGACGTGGACGGCAAGGGCCAGGAGGCGCTGGAACTCGCTTTCGAGAGCGAGATTGCGGGCCGGCCGGGGAGCCGCCGCGTGCTGCGCGACCGGCTGGGCCACATCGTCGAGGACGTGGAGAGCATCAGCACGCCGCAGGACGGGCTCACGCTCAGGCTTTCGATCGATACCAGGATCCAGTACCTGGCCTATCGCGAGCTGAAGGCCGCGGTCGCCGCGCACCGGGCGCGGGCGGGCGGCATCGTCGTGCTCGACGTGGCCACCGGCGAGGTGCTCGCGATCGCCAACGTGCCGTCGTTCAATCCGAACAACCGGGAACGGTTCGACCCGCGGCGCACGCGCAACCGCGCCGTGACCGACCTGTTCGAGCCCGGATCCACCCTCAAGCCGTTCACGGCCGCGGCCGCGCTGGAAGCGGGCACGGTGCGGCCGGAATCCGTGATCCAGACGGCGCCCGGCCACCTCGCCATCGGCAACCGCGTCATCCGCGATCCGCATCCCCAGGGCGCGCTGACCGTCGGGCAGGTGATCCAGAAATCCTCGAACATCGGCGCCGCCAAGATCGCCCTCGAGTTGAAGCCCGAAGCCCTGTGGAGACTGTTCCACCAGGTCGGGTTCGGCACCCAGCCGCACTCCGGTTTCCCCGGGGAGGTCGCGGGCAAGCTGCGCGCCGCAACGGCGTGGCGCCCGATCGAGCAGGCGACGATGTCGTACGGCCACGGCATCTCGGTGTCGCTGCTGCAGCTCTCGCGCGCCTACCTCATCTTCGCGTCCGACGGCGAGCTGCGTCCGGTGACGCTGGTCCGCCGCGACGCGCCCCCGCAGGCGACGCGGGTGATTTCGGCGGCGACGGCAAGGGCCGTGCGCCGCATGCTCGAGCTGGCGGTGCAGCCCGGCGGCACCGCCCCGCGCGCGCAGGTCGTGGGCTATCGCGTCGCGGGCAAGACCGGCACCACCCACAAGATCGACGGCAAGGGCTACGCGCCGGACAGATACGTGTCGTCCTTCGTCGGCTTCGCGCCCGCGTCCCGGCCGCGCCTGATCGTGGCGGTGATGATCGACGAGCCGGGGGCCGGGCAGCACTACGGCGGCGCCGTCGCCGCGCCGGTATTCAGCGAGGTGATGGCGGGCGCGCTGCGCATGCTGGCGGCCGCGCCCGACGCGCCGGTGGACAACGTGGTGCTGCCGGCGCCGGGCACGCAGGAAATCAAGGAAGAAGTGTGAAGGCAAAATCGAGGGTCGAGAGCTTGCCCCCGCGGTATCAGGCGGGGGGTCGAGGGTCGAGGGAAGACGGCCCGGCGCCGGCCGACTGGCGGGCGATTGAAGCGCTTGGCATCAAGCGGCTGACGAACGACAGCCGGGCGCTCCAGCCGGGCGACACTTTCGTCGCCTATCCCGGGCAGGCGCGCGACGGCCGGGATTTCATCGCGCAGGCGATGGCGAACGGGGCGGCGAGCGTGCTGTGGGAGCGCGGGCGCTTCCAATGGGACCCGCGCTGGCGGCTGCCCAATCACGGCGTGCGCGAGCTGCGCCGCCATGCCGGCGAGATCGCGAGCCGCGTCTACGGCAATCCGAGCAGCCGGCTGCGGGTGGTGGGCATCACGGGCACCAACGGCAAGACGACCTGCAGCCAGTGGATCGCGCAGGCGCTGACGCGCGCCGGCCGCCGCTGCGCCGTCATCGGAACGCTCGGCTACGGGATGCGGCCGCCGCTGCGCCCGACCGCCAATACCACGCCCGACGCCCTGTGGCTGCACGCCCAGCTCGCGGACTTCGCGCGCCGCGGCGCGCAGGCGGTGGCGATGGAGGTGTCTTCCATCGGGCTCGACCAGGACCGCGTGGCCGGGATCGAATTCGACACCGCGCTCTTCACCAACCTTTCGCGCGACCACCTCGAGTACCACCGCACGATGCGCCGCTACGGCGAGGCCAAGGCGCGGTTGTTCGCCTGGGAATCGCTCAAGCACGCGGTAGTGAACCTGGATGACGATTTCGGCGCCGAGCTCGCGCTGCGCATCCGGCGGCCCGGGTTGAGCGTCATCGGCTATGGTTTCGGTGCCGCTGCGGGCGCGCGCCGCGCGCGCGTCGCGGGGCTGCGCCTGGGCACGACGGCGCGCGGGGTGAGCTTCGATGTGCGCACCCCCTGGGGCGCGGCGCACGTCGCGAGCCCGGTGCTGGGCCGCTACAACGCCTGCAACCTGCTCGGCACGCTGGCGGTCCTGCTCGCGGGCGGCATCCCGTTGCGGCGGGCGGTCGCGGCTCTGTCCGCGGTGAAGCCGGTGCCGGGGCGGTTGCAGCGCCTCGGCGGCGGCGACCGCCCCCTCGTCATCGTCGACTACGCCCACACCCCCGACGCCCTCGAGCAGACGCTCGCAACGCTTCGCGAGTTGCTCGCGAGTCCTCAGCCGTCAGCCGTCAGCCGTCAGCCGTCACGCCTTATTTGTGTCTTCGGGTGCGGCGGCGATCGCGACCGCGGCAAGCGGCCGCTGATGGGGAATATCGCCGCCCGCCTTGCCGACCGGGTGGTCGTGACGTCGGACAACCCGCGCAGCGAGGATCCGCGCGCCATCATCGACGAGATCATGGAGGGCGTGGACGGCGGGTCCGGCGCGGTGGTCACCGATCCGGACCGGCGCGCCGCCATCCAGCGCGCCGTGGCGGAAGCGCGCCGCGGCGACATAGTGCTGATCGCCGGCAAAGGACACGAGGCCTACCAGGAAATCGGCGCGACCCGCCACCCGTTCTCGGATGCCGCCGTCGCGCGGGAGGCGCTCGCCCGGCCATGACGATGATGCGCCTGTCAGAAGCCGCACGCGCGATCCGCGGCGAGCTGCGCGGAGAGGACCGCGAATTCGACGCCGTCAGCACCGACACGCGCGCGCTGACGCGCCGGGCGCTGTTCGTCGCGCTGCGCGGCAACCGCTACGACGGCCACGATTTCATCGCCCAGGCCGCGGCCAGCGGCGCTGCGGCGGCGATGATCGATGGCGGATGGCGGATGGCGGATGGCGAGTCGAGTGAGCGCTTCCCGCTGCTGGTCGTGGCCGATACAAAGCGCTCGCTCGGGACGTTCGCCGCCTACTGGCGCAACAAGTTCAGCATGCCGCTGGTCGCGCTCACCGGCAGCAACGGCAAGACGACGGTGAAGGAGATGCTCGCCTGCATCCTGCGCGAGGCCGTGAGCACTGAATCCCGAATCCCGAATCCTGAAACCAGCGTTCTCGCCACGCGCGGCAATCTCAACAACGACATCGGCGTGCCGCTCACGCTGCTCGAGCTGCGGGGCGGGCATCGCTACGCGGTGGTCGAGATGGGCATGAATCACGCGGGCGAGATCCGCTATCTCGCCGGGCTGGCGGCGCCGGATGTCGCGCTCGTCAACAACGCGGCGGCGGCGCACATCGAGTTCTTCGATTCCGTGGAAGCCATCGCGCGCGCCAAGGGAGAGATCTTCGAGGGACTGAAGCCCGGCGGCACGGCGGTGATCAATGCCGACGACCGCCACGCGGGAATCTGGCGCGACCTGGCGGCCGGACGGCGCGTCGTGGATTTCGGGATAGACAGCCGCCGCGCCGCGGTGACGGCGACGTACCGGCTCAACTGGCTCGAGAGCGAGATCGTGGTGAAGCTGCCGCAAGGCGAGGCGCGCGCAGTGCTCAAGGCGCCGGGCGTGCACAACGTCAGGAACGCGCTTGCCGCGAGCGCCGCCGCGGTGGCGCTGCAGGTGCCGGCGCCCGCCATCGAGCAGGGCCTCACGCGCTTCACCGGCATCAAGGGCCGGTTGCAGAAAAAAGCCGCGCGCAGCGGCGCCACGCTGATCGACGACACCTACAACGCCAACCCGGAATCGACGCGCGCCGCCATCGCCGTGCTCGCGCAGGCCCCGGGCCGCAAGCTCCTGGTGCTGGGCGACATGGGCGAGCTCGGGCCGGGCGCGGCGGAGATGCACGCCGACATCGGCCGGTTCGCCAGGCAGAGCCAGGTCGGTCGCTTGCTCACGCTGGGCGAGCTGTCCGCGCACGCGGCGCGCGGCTTCGGGCCCGGCGCCAGCCACTTCACGCGCGTCGAGGAGCTCCTCGCCGAGGTCGAGAGCGCGCTCGCGCCCGACGTCACCGTGCTGGTCAAGGGCTCGCGCTTCATGGAGATGGAGCGCGTCGTGAAGAAGTTCGAGTCACCAGTCACGAGTCACGAGTCACCATGAGGACCGAGCGTCGAGCGAGGGACGAATGCTATTAGAGCTCGCACAGTGGCTGGCGAAAGACATCCGCGCGTTCAACGTGTTCGGCTATATCACATTGCGCGCGGTGCTGGCGTGCCTGACCGCGCTGGTCATCACCTTCCTCATCGGCCCGACGTTGATCCGCCGGCTGACCGCCTACAAGGTCGGCCAGGCGGTGCGCGACGACGGTCCCCGCTCCCACCTCACCAAGGCCGGCACGCCGACCATGGGCGGCGCGCTGATGCTGGCGTCGATCACGATCACCGTGCTGCTGTGGGCGGACCTGCAGAGCCGCCTGATCTGGATCGTGCTGTGGGTGATGCTCGCCTTCGGCGCGATCGGCTGGATCGACGACTACCGCAAGGTGGTGTCGCGCGATCCCAGGGGGCTGTCGGCGCGGGCGAAGTTCTTCTGGCAGTCGGTGATCGGCGTGATCGCGGCGTGCTACCTCGCGTTCTATACGAACCTACCGGCGCAGACCGAGTTCATCGTGCCGTTCTTCAAGCAGTTGGCCTACCCGCTGGGCGCGTTCGGCTTCATCGTCATGACCTACTTCGTCATCGTCGGCACCAGCAACGCCGTCAATCTCACCGACGGGCTGGACGGGCTCGCCATCATGCCCACCGTGATGATCGGCAGCGCGCTCGGCGTCTTCGCCTATGTCGCCGGCCACGCGGTGTTCGCCAAGTACCTCGGCTTCCCCTACATCCCGGGGGCGGGCGAGCTCACGGTGATCTGCGGCGCGATCGCCGGCGCCGGGCTCGCGTTCCTGTGGTTCAACGCCTACCCGGCCGAGGTGTTCATGGGCGACGTCGGGGCGCTCGCGCTGGGCGCCGCGCTCGGCGCGATCGCCGTCATCGTGCGGCAGGAGATCGTGCTGTTCATCATGGGCGGCGTCTTCGTGGTGGAGACGCTGTCGGTCGTGCTGCAGGTCGCCTCCTTCAAGCTCACCGGCAAGCGGATTTTCCGCATGGCGCCGCTGCACCACCACTATGAATTGAAGGGATGGAAGGAGAATCAGGTCGTCGTTCGGTTCTGGATCATCACGATGATGCTGGTGCTGGTCGGGCTGTCGACGCTGAAACTACGCTGAATGAAACCGCAGATGAACGCAGACGAACGCAGATCGAACGGTGAAGAGAACCCGGATATCGACGTCTATCGGCGTTAATCGGCGGCTAAAGATGGATTGTGGAACTGAAAGGACGAAAGGTCGTGGTGCTCGGGCTCGGTGACACGGGACTGTCGATGGCGCGCTGGCTCGCGCGCCGCGGCGCCGACGTGCGCGTGGCCGACAGCAGGAGCGAGCCGCCGCACACGGCGGTCCTCGCGCGCGAGCTGCCGCGCGTTCCGTTGGCGACGGGCGCGTTCCGCGAAGAGACGCTGCGCGGCGCCGACCTCGTGGCGATCAGCCCGGGCCTGGACCGGCGCGCGCCGCCCGTCGCCGACGCGATCAGGCGCGGCGTGCCGGTGGTCGGCGACGTCGAGCTCTTCGCGCAAGCCTTGCGCGAAGCCGTCAGCCGTCAGCCGTCAGCCGTCAGTCCCAAGGTCGTGGCAGTGACCGGCTCCAACGGCAAGAGCACCGTCACGGCGATGACCGGCGAGATGCTCCGCGCCGCGGGGCGCCGGACGGTGGTGGCGGGCAACATCGGCACGCCCGTGCTGGACGCGCTCGGCGCGATCGAGGCGGGCGCGCCCGCGCCGGACGTGTTCGTCCTCGAGCTTTCCAGTTTCCAGCTCGAGAGCACGTCCAGCCTCGAGCCCGACGCGGCGGCGATGCTGAACCTGTGCGAAGACCATCTCGACCGCTACGACGGCATGGACAGCTATGCGGCGGCGAAAGCCCGCGTGTTCGCGGGCAACGGCGTGCAGGTCCTGAACCGCGACGACCGCCGGTCACTGGGCATGCAACGCCCGGGCCGCGCGCACTACACGTTCGGCGCGGGGCTGCCCCGCGCGGAGAACGAGTGGGGCATCTGCACGGCGCACGGGGGAGAAGCGCTGGCGCGGGGATCGCGCTCGCTCATGGCGCTGTCCGAGCTGCCGCTCGCGGGGCTGCACAACGCGGCCAACGCCCTCGCGGCGCACGCGCTCGCCTGCGCGGTCGGCGCGCCGGACGAGGTCATGCCGCGCGCGCTGCGCTCGTTCCGGGGCCTGCCGCACCGCATGCAGCAGGTCGCGGAGCACCGCGGCGTGCTGTTTCTCGACGATTCGAAAGGCACCAACGTCGGCGCGACGGTGGCGGCGCTGTCCGGGATGCGGCGGCCGGTGGTGCTGATCGCGGGCGGCGACGGCAAGGGCCAGGACTTCACGCCGCTCGCGCCGGCGGTCAAGCAGCGCGCCCGCGCTGTCGTCCTGATCGGCCGTGACGCGGAGCGCGTGGCGCGGGCGATCGCCTCGAGCGGCGTGCCGATCGAGCGCGCGGCGGGCATGGACGAGGCGGTGGCGGCCGCGTTTCGCGCCAGCCGCAAAGGCGACGCGGTGCTGCTGTCACCGGCGTGCGCAAGCTTCGACATGTTCCGCAGCTACGAGCACCGCGGCGAAGCGTTCGTCGCGGCGGTGCGGCGGCTCGAAGGGAGCGGGAGATAGATGTTCTACGCCGACATCAGGCCGCGCACCCCGCTCCCCGACTACGACCAGGGACTGGTGTGGGCCGTGGGCATGCTGCTCGCGATGGGCCTGGTGATGGTGTATTCGTCCTCGATCGCCATCGCGGAAGCGAGCCGCGTGACCGGGCACCAGCCCATGTACTACCTCATGCGGCACGCGCTGTTCATGGCCGTCGGCCTGGCCGCGGCGGTGATCGCGTTCCAGGTGCCGATGCGGCTGTGGCAGCAGGCGGCGCTGCCGCTGTTCCTGCTCGGCGTGGGCCTGCTGGTGGTGGTGCTGGCGCCCGGCGTCGGGCGCGAAGTGAACGGCAGCCAGCGCTGGATCTCGCTCCATTTCGTGACGGTACAGCCCTCCGAGCTGATGAAGCTGTTCGTCGTGCTCTACGCCGCCGATTACACCGTCCGCAAGGCCGCGCACATCGGCAGCTTCCGCAAGGGTTTCCTGCCGATGCTGATCGTCATGCTGGTGGTCGGCGGGCTCCTGCTGCGCGAGCCGGATTTCGGCGCGTTCGTGGTCATCACCGTGATCGCCATGGGAATCCTGTTCCTCGGCGGCATGAACTGGAAGCTCTTCGCCGGCCTGTTCGCGCTGCTGCTGATCGGCTTCGTGCTGCTCATACTGGCCTCGCCCTACCGGCTGCAGCGCGTCGTCGGCTTCATGGACCCGTGGGCCGATCCCTACGGCACGGGCTACCAGCTGTCGCACGCGCTGATCGCGTTCGGCCGCGGCGAGTGGCTGGGCGTCGGGCTCGG
>JBIOVQ010000017.1:0-28255 GCA_044867805.1 Burkholderiales bacterium
CGGCCGCCGAGCGCCACCGGGGGTCGCATCCCCAATCAAATTGGGGCCCCTGCTCCGCCCCTCGGCGCTCATCTGGGGCGCCTTTCGGCTACTGGTCGATCTCCCACTCCGGCCCGCCCAGCAGGAACCGCCGCAATGGCGGCGTCCCGGCCCGGTATCCCACCAGCTCCAGGTAAGGAACCGCGACCGCGTTGCAGGTCTTGCGAATGCGATACAGCTCGACGGGCCGCCGCGTCGACTTCCTGTCCGGCTCGCAGGTCACTTCCGCGCAGGAAATACTCTTGAGCCAGGAGCACACCCGCACGTCGGCGCCGTCGGGCCTTCGTATCTCGGTCAGGAGCAGCGTGTCCGGGTAGGCCGACGCGTCCGGCGCGGCTTCCGGCAGCACGTCGAGCAGCAGCGTATAGAAATGGCCGTTCAGCTCCAGCGCGCCGAGCACCTGCTCCATGAACAGGGACAGGGTCCTCGTGTAGGAAAAGCCGCCGGCGAGATCGGTGACGAGCTGAAACCGCCCCAGCTCTTCCCGCGAATACTCGCGCATGCGCCGGCCGAACCAGTACGTGATCTGGTCGGGCCCGAGGCCTTTCGCCGTTTCATGCCACCGGGACGTCCTGCGGTCTTCTATGGATATCGCGACGGCGCGCGCTTTCGGGCCGCGGCGCTGCGGGTGCATCGCGTCGTATCTCTCCGTGTAGTAGTCCAGTATCGCCTTGCCCTCGCCCGCCCCGATGTCGAGCCAGCGATCGGCCGGGCCGAGGCTCGCCAGTGAGCCATCGAACCCGGCCGGCAGGCCCGCCGCATAGGCCAGCAGCGACCGGTCGACGACATAACCCACGGGCACGTCCTCGCCCCGGCTCTGGTAGACCGCTTCCTGCTTCGCGGCTTCCTTGTCCAGCGCCGGCCCGGGATCCGCGGCCGGGGAAGCCGCCGCACACACGAGCTGCAAGACCGGCACGACGACCGCGCGTATCGCAGTTTGTAATTGCACTGCGTTCCTCCTCGCCACTACGCGTGCTCATTATGGCACTCGTTCTCGTCAGTCGTCAGCCGTCAGTCGTCAGCTTCGCTGCTATCATGCGCGGCTGTGCGAAAAGTCTCCCTCCCGTTGGCCCTGGTCCTGCTGGCGCTCGCCGCCGGCTGCGCCCGGATGCCCACCGGCGTGACGCAGCTGAAAGCCGCGAGCCCGGGCGAGCTGCGGCGGGTCCTGCTCGACGGCAAGGCCGACGTCGATGTCTTCAGGCTGCGCGGGCCCTTCGAGGTGGCCACGCTCAAGGACCAGGAGCTGCGCCTGTCGGACACCGAGCGCGTCGAGGCGGATTGGTACCTGGCCGCGCCCGCGGAAAAAGCGCCGCTCGTGATCCTGCTGCACGGGGAGGACAACACCAAGGACGACCACGCCTACCAGGCCCTGCACCTGGCGACCTGGGGAGTGCACAGCCTGGCCGTGCAACTGCCCAACCGGGGCCCCTGGGCGGATAACGGCAGGACGCTGGCCGGGATCGCCGCGCTCATCCGCAGCCGGCCGGAGCAGATGGACAGCCGCATCGACGCCAGCAGGATCATTCTCGCCGGCCACTCGTTTGGCGGTGCGGCGGTCGTCGTTGCGCTGGCCGAAGGCGCTCCCGCCGCGGGCGGCATCCTGCTCGATCCCGCGTCGCTCCGCAAGGAGCTGCCCGGCTACCTGAAACGGGTCGACAAGCCGGTCATGCTGCTCGGGGCCGACGCGCGGTATTCCCCGGTCCGTGACCCCTCGGAGTACTTCTTCCACATCCCGCGCGGCATCGCCGAAATCTCGATCACCGACGCACACCACGACGACGCCCAGTTCGCGCTCGACACGCCGGAAGATCCCGAGTCAACGTCCACGGAAGAGCACCAGGTCACTTTCGTCAGCGCGCTGACCGCCGCCGCGCTCAGCCTGGCCTGGACCGGCAACCTCGACTACGCCTGGCGCAGCTTCAGCGCCGGGATCGCGAGCGGCAAGTTCTTCAACGCGATGAGGAAGTGAGTACGACGGGTCGCAAAGGACGCCAAGGACGCAAAGAAGGCGGTACGACGGGTCGCGAAGGACGCGGAGGACGCAAAGGAAATAGATATATTAACAACAAGAACGCAAAGACAACGCCAAGTGAAGTAGCGGGAAACGCTTTGGGAGTATGAACGCCCAACAAAGTGCCTGTATGCCGCTCTTGGCGCAGTTCTTCGCGGCCTTGAATTTCATATTAATTAGTCCTTCGCGGCCTTGGCGTCCTTAGCGACCCGTAGTAATGCTTTTCCTTAGCGCCCTCCGCGTCCTTGGCGACCCGTAGTAAGGCTCGTCACCGCGTCACTGCGTCACCGCGAAGACGAACGGCGGCGCCGACGGCGCGCTCCAGACCTCGCCGAACGTGATGCTCTCGTGGGCCGGGATCCAGGCCCTGGATCGCGGATCGTAGCGCTCGATGCAACCCGAGCCGTCCTTCAGGGAAACGATGCGGGCATAGCAGCCGGCCAGCTTTTTCGGGCCCATCACGACCCTGCCGGGGCCGATCACCACCCGCATCATTTGCGCTTTCATGGCTGGCCCGGCGCCGCTTCAAGTGCCACGGCGTCGGTCGAGCAGGTTGCCGACCACCAGGCATCCCGCCGCGGTTCCCATCGCGACGATCAGTGATAATCCGCTGAAATCGTTCGGGGTGTCGATCGCGGCGCCCAGCATAGGCGCCAGCACGTTGCCGCCGAAAAAACCCGCTACTGCGCCGATCACGATCGAGACCGCGAGGCCCCGCTTTTCATTGACATTCAGCATCGCGCAGCCGATCCAGCCCACCACCGCTCCGGCAATGATCCATATCGGGATGTTCATTCGCTCTCCTCCCCGCGCCCTTTCGCCTTTCGACTTTCGACTTTCGACTTTAGAGGGGCTATCCCAGCTTCGCCAGCGCGATCCGGCCCTTGGGCGTGACCACGAAGCCGCCGGTATTGCGCTCGATGAGACCCCGCGTCAGGAGCTTGGCCCCGATGGGCTCGGGAACCGGACGCTTCTGCTTTTTCAGCGAGAGCTCCCGCAGCCAGCACAACTCGTCGAACCCGACTATCTCGTTCATGGCTCCTCCTCGATCGAGGCCCGGCGTCCCGGCGCGGGACCGGGTCGCGCGGGTAACGTCGGTCGCCGCCCCTTCACGGAACGGCCCACGGAGGCAAACCCGGAGATGTTTAGTCCCAAGCCCTGAATGACTCGGCCGGAACTGCGGCCCGCGAGAGCGGCGGGCCCAAGGTGAGGAATCTAAACGCCTGAATCTCTTATACGCGCTATCGGTACGGGGGTCAAACTGACTGGTGACGACTGATGACTGACGACAGCTTATCCCGTAATGGGTAATGGGTGATCTCTCCGCGCTGCGGGAGACCAGTCACTAGTCACCAGTCACTAGTCACTGGTTTCAGGCCCTTCCGCCATCCGCCATTCGCCATTCGCCATTCGCCATCGGGAAGGCCAAGCTAATCGCCGGCTTTCCAGCGCTCGAGCGCTCGCCGGTCGCGCTTGGTCGGCCGGCCCTTCCGCTCGCCCCACACGGCGGCGTGCGCGCGGCGGTGCGCGACCTGGGCGATACGCCGCGCGCGGCTCGCCTCATTTTCCTCATACAGCTTGCGCGCCACCTCCGCCGGCCCGCGCTTGCCGGACAGCGCCTTGACCGTCACCGTCCACTCGAACTCCCCGATGCGGATCGTGAGCCCGTCGCCTGCGGCGAGCTCCTTCGCCGGCTTCACGCGCTCGCCGCCGACCTTCACCTTCCCGCCCGCAACCGCAGTTTGGGCGAGGCTGCGGGTTTTGAAAAAACGCGCAGCCCACAGCCACTTGTCTATGCGCATACGCGGTGATGGGTGATGAGTAAAGCTTTACCGCGAAGGAATGAATAATAAAACCAGAACCAAGATCTAGCCCGCCAAGGACCGCGCCAAGAGTGGAACTTGGACACCGTATCGTGACTGATGCGCTCCCTGTACGCGCTCTTTGCGCCTTTCTTTGCGGGCTGAAGTTGCTGTTGTTTTTATTCTAGTACCTTTTGCGGTAAGGCTTTTACGTCGCTCTCCCGCTCTCCCGCCCTCCCGGCTCTTACGCCCTTTCGCCATCCGCCATCCGCCATCCGCCATCAGGCGTTCAGGGCCGTTCGGGGAATGCGCGCTCGAGCTCGACCCGGGAGAGCTCGCGGAATTTTCCCGGTTCCAGGGCTCCCAACTCCAGCGCTCCGTACGCCACTCTTTTGAGCCGCGTGACTTCGTGGGAGAGCGCGGAGAACATCCGGCGGATTTCGCGGTTTTTGCCCTCGGTGAGCCGGACGGTCAGATGGGACTCCCTGCCGCTCGACTTGCGCAGGAGGATTTCTTCCGGCCGGAGCTTCTCTTCCCCATCCAGCAGCCCCCGCCGGAGCCGCTCCAGGCTCTCCTCCGTCACTTTGCCCCGCACGGTGACCAGGTAAGTCCGGCAAATCCCGCTGTCGGGATCGGTAAGCCGATCGGACAGACGCGTATCGTTGGTCAGGAGCAGGAGTCCGGAGGTCGCCCAATCCAATCGCCCCACCGCGATCAAGTGCAATCCGGGCTCGGGGATGAGCGAAAAGACCGTGGGCCGTCCCTTTTCGTCCGAGCGCGTGGTGACCACGCCGCGCGGCTTGTGCAGCAGGAAAGTCCGGTGCGCAGCCTTGGCGACGGGTTTCCCTTCGACCTCGATGCCAGCCTGCTCCGGAATGACCGGAGAAAGCGGGTCTTTCCGCAGAACTCCGTTAACCCTGACCTTGCCGTCCACGATCCACTGCCGCGCTACGGTACGGGAAGCGATTCCAAGTTTGGAAAGCGCGCGTTCGAGCGGCACGTATCCTGGCTTCATCCCCTTCATCACTCATCACCCATCACTCATCACCGGGGCGGTCAGCCCCTCTTGGCCGCCAGCACCCCGTCGCCATTCACCTCCGCGGCAAACCCGGCGCGCCGCAATCGTTTCGCCACTTCGCTGGCGACATCGCGCCCGCTGGTGAGCTTGTTCGGAGCGCCGGTGTAGTGAAACAGCTTGCCCTTGCGCTTGAGCACCCTCGCCAGGTGGTCATAGAACACCTGCGAGTAAAGCTCTCCGGCGATACCGAAGCGCGGCGGGTCGTGCAGGACCGCATCGAATGACCCGCTGGGCAGCGCGGCGATGCTCTCGCCGATGTCAGCCTGCATCAACGTCAGGTCGCGGCCCGCCTCGGGCGACCAGGGATTGAGGCTGCGCAGCCAGATCACGTCGGGATTCTTCTCGTAGGAAATCACCTGGCCGGCCTGACCCAGCAAGCACCAGGCGGCGAAATAGCCCAGCCCGCCGCAGGTGTCCAGGATCACCTTGCCCCGCGGCCTAATCAAGCCGACTTTGCGTTCGGCATCCGCATAGGGCGAGACTTGCGCGGTTGGCAGCATCTTTATGCCGTCGAATTCGAACGTCGGCGGCCCCCACTCCGTCGGCACCAGCTTGATCAGTGAAGTCGTGAACCGCGCGGCCGGCTCGAAAGCCTCACCGGTCCAGTAGTAAATAGTCCGGTCCTTGCAGCTCTCCAGCCAGGGATACCGCCGGCCCTGCCAGCTCCATCCCGCCAGGCTCACCTCGACCGTCGTCGTCGAACGCTCCAGGTCCAGCGAGCACTCCACGGCGCTCATGCCGGCGCCCGCGGCAACACGCAATTTCTCTTGCACCTTCTGAGTCAGGAGAGGAAGCATCAACTACCGGGCGCCGCGCCGAAGCGCCGAAGGATGAGGGATGAAGGATGAGGGATGACCCCAAGCTTCGCTTGATCGTTGGAGTCCCGACCTCTCGTCACCTTCGGTCGGAGCTCCGGCCCGGCGGCAGTGAAAGGCCGGGACCTGCCGTTGTCACGCGCGGCGTGACGGTCATCCTTCCGCCTTCATCCTTCATCCTTGCTTCTACCGCTGCGCCTTGACGAACTCGATCGATGCCAGGAACAGATCCCTGTCCTGCTCGTAGCTCGCGGAGTCCTCGTGGTTGAGCTGCACCCACTCCCGGGTGCCGGGGATGCCCTTCGGCTGAAAGGGAGAAACGTTCCGCTTCGAGAACTGGAGATTCGCGGCAGCCGACGCGGGCAGGCGTATCCCCACTCCGCCGTTGCAGATGCAGGCAAACATCCTCTTGTTTATGAAGTACGCCGCCAGGCCGGACATTTCCCCCGCCTCGACACCGGGAAGCTGGAGCAGCAGTGAGTCGAGAACGGCCTTGTGGGCCAGGTCAGCGCTATCGGTTTTCATGGTCTTTCGGAAGTGCGTCCCAGATACTGCGTCCCAGATACCACGTCCCAGATGAAGCGTCTCAGGTACTGCGTCCCAGGTAAAGCGTCTCAGATATCCGCCTTCATCCTCAAGACTGGCGGCTGACGGCTGGCGTCTGGCGGCTCTGGGCGTAGCCCGGGTGGGACGCCTCACATGGGACGCTGCTTGCTACGCCGCCTTACGGGGCCTGCCGCGCCCCCGATGCGGGCTTGCCGCCATCGCCACGGCGGCATAGGCCGCCGCGGGCTCGCGGACGTCGAGCGTGAAAGGGCTGCGGACCGTCACGCCGCCGAAGACGGCGCCGTCCTGAAAATCTTCGCTCAGCAGGAGGGCGCAGTCCTGCAGCTGCGCGGCGGCGACGATCATGCTGTCCCACCACGACAGCCGCCAGCGCCGCTCGATCTCGCGCGCGCGGCGCAGGAGCGGCTCATCTGCGGGGTACGGGCGCCAGACGAAGTACCTCGCAACGCGCTCCCAAAGCTCCTCCGGTCCGACACCAACGCCGCTCAGCCGCTTCTGATTCACGTAAAACTCGGAAAGCACCTGCGTGCTCGTGCGCCCGAGCTGCTCGTGCCAGAGGCGCTCGAGCCACGCGTGCGCGCGCTGTTGCTTTACCGCATCTCGCGGGTCCCGCGCGTAGATCAGGACGTTAGCGTCTACGAAGCACGGGCCGGTCATACAACTCTTCGCGCGTCGGATAACGCTGGGGCGGACCCGTCAGGGGGAACGGCTTCTCGGCAAGCCAGCCCTTCATTGCCTCCTCGTACTCGCGCGACCGGCGCATGCGCTCGCGCAGCACCTCGCCCACGAAGCGCGACAGGCTGACGTTCTTCTCCGCCGCATGCACCCGCGCCCACTTGGCGGTCTCTTCGTCGAGGGTGATCGTGACGTTTTTCATCGGGTGGGCCGGCTCGGTTGAATTCGCACAAGGAATATTACACGAGATTCGTGTATTTTACCTATCGGGACGCTCCGTTAGAGACAGCTTGGAAATATGCCATTGATTTTAAGGCGAAAGTCCGAGTCGCCTTGCCTTTCAGGCGTGCCCTTCGGGCAACTCCGCCAGCTCGATCAGGCAGTTCTCCGTCGCCTTCGGATCGATGAACGCGATGCGGCAGCCGGCGTGGCCGATGCGCGGCACCTCGTCGATCAGCGGGATCCCCTTCGCCTTGAGCTCCGCCAGCGCCTCGTCGATGTCCTCGACCTCGAAGCAGATGTGGTTGAGCCCGCCTTTCCCTTCCGCGACCATGCGCTGGTGCTTGCTGTCGGCCCCTTTGCCGGCGATCAGCTCGACCATCGACCCGCCGACGTAATACAGCGCGAGCTTGCGCCGGTCGTTCTCCTCCTCGCCCCCGAGCGGGATGCCGAAGCACCCTTCCCACAGCTTCCGGCTGGCCTCGGTGTCCTTGACGATCACTCCTACGTGCTCGATGCGCTTGATCTTCACCGGGTCATCCTTTCGACTTCCGACTTCCGACTTTCGACTTCAGCGCGAGGAAGCGCGCGAGCTCTCTCGCGTCCTCGAGCTTCTCGAGCGCATTCACCTGCCGGATGAGGCCCTCGGTCTTCGCGGCGCCGAGCACCGGCGCCATCAGCAGCCGCGCCTTGGCGTTCACCGCCTCCGTGTCCATCGGGTTCTCCTTCGTGCCCGGCGCGTGGCGGGTGAAGTGGCTGACGGTGCGGCTGTCCTTGAGCGTCACCTCCACCCGGCCGCTGCGCGGCGCGGCGCGGTCCATCAGCGCCGGATCGGCGATGAGATGCACGCGCGCCTTCGCGGCGAGCACCGCCGGCTCCTTCATCCGCTCGTAGGAATGGCTGTCCTCGAACGACACGGTGCCGCTCACCAGCGCGAGCGCGATGATGTGCTGGCAGTTGACGTCGGGCATGGCGCGGTCGTTGACGACGCGGGCGCCGTCCTCCGGGAGCCGCACGACGATCCGCTCCACGTTGCCGGGGTTGAGCTTGTGCTCGCGCTGGAGCCTCAGGAACGCGTCCAGCGGCGCCTGGATCGGGTAGCCGACGGAGAAGGGCTTGATCGCGGTCTCGGTGACGAAGTAGCGGCTGCCCAGCCCCGCCACCATCTCCTCCGGCTTGGGGTCGGAGGAAAGCGCGGCGAGCGCGTTGTGCTCGCCGTCCAGCACGTCCCACACGCCGCTGAACCCCATCTGCGCCATGATCGCCGCCGTGACGCCGTTGCGGGCGCCCATGCCGGAGAAGTCGAAGGCCTTCTCGACGTGCTCGGCATCGCGCACCCAGCTCCACACGCCCGAGACCTGCTGGGCGGCGTACGACAGCGCGTGGCGCATCCCCTTCTCGTCGAGCCGGGCGAGCGCCGCCGCGGCGCCCACGGCGCCGAAGGTGGAGCTGGTGCCCTCGGCGCTGCGGTGCGAGCCGCGCACCAGGTCCGGCCCGAGCGCGAAGAGAAAGCGGCAGCAGAGGTCGTAGCCGAGCGTGACCGCGTTGAGCAGCGCCAGCCCGGTGCTCCCCTCGCGCTCCGCCATCGCCAGCGCCGCCGGCACCACGTGGCTGCCCGGATGGGCCTTCGTCACCGGCTCGAAGTCGTCGGTCTCGTCGGCGTGGGCGAACATGCCGTTCGCCAGCGCGGCGTTGACGGCCGAGGTCCGGATATCGGTGGTGACGACGCTCGCCTCCTCCACCCCGCCCTGCGCCCGCGCGTAGCGGATCGCCATCTCGCCCGGCTTGAGATGCGCGCCCGACACCATCGCGGCGAGCGAGTCGAGAATGCGGTGCCGCGCCTCCCGCGCCACCTCCGGCGGCAGCCTGCGCTCCCGCGCCTCCACCATGTAGCGCGCGAGCCGCCCAGTGATATTGGATGTCGCCATTTTTCGGTGATGGCTGGACTGACGGCTGACGGCTGGCGGCTGACGGCTGGCGAAGGCCTACTCCGCCTTCGCCCCGCTCTTCTTCACGACGTCCGCCCACTTGTTCATGTCCGCGAGCATGAACCTGCGGAACGTCTCGGGATCGTTCCCCACCGGCGTGCCGCCCAGGCCGGTGACGCGCCTGTTGACCACGGGCTCGTTCAGCACCCTGACCAGCTCGGCATGCAGGCGCGTGACCAGCGTCTTCGGCAGCTTGGGCGGCGTGATCACCCCGTACCAGCCGACCACCTCGAAATTCGGCAGCCCGGACTCCTTCACGGTCGGGATGTCCTCGTAGCCGGGGATGCGCTTCCCGGTCGTGACCGCGATCGCGCGGAGCTTGCCGGCGCGCGCGAGCGGCAACGCGCCCGCCAGCCCCCCGAAGCTGTAGTGGAATTCCCCGCCCATCAGGGCGATGAAGGAGGGGCCGGCGCCCTTGTAGGGGATGTGGCCCGCCTTGACGCCGGCCTGGATCTTGTAGAGCTCGCCCGCGAGGTGGCCGCCGCTGCCGAGCCCCGCGGAGCCGAAATTGAGCGCGCCCTTGAAGCCGCGCGTCCAGGCGAGGAACTCCTTGAAGTCTTTCACCGGCGTGCTGGGGTTCACGAGCAGCACCAGGCCGGCCTCGGTGAGCTGCGTGATCGGCGTGAAGTCGTTGACCGGGTGGTACGGGAGCTTCATCAGCGCGGCGTTCACCACGTGCTGGTGGTAGGCCATGAACAGCGTGTAGCCGTCCGGCGCCGCCGCCTTGACGATCTCGGCGGCGAGCACCCCTGACGCGCTGCCGCGGTTGTCCACGATGACCTGCGTGTGAAGCGTCTCGGTCATGCGCGCGCTGAAGATGCGCGAGAGGGTGTCGGTGGTGCCGCCCGGCGCGGCCGGGGTGACGAAGCGGATCGGCCGCGACGGCCAGTCTGCGGCGGGCGCGGCGGCGGCGGCCAGCGCGAGGCACAGCGGCAGGAAGGTTTTCAGAAAACGCGTGATGCACATTGCGGACTCCCCGGGAATCTGGTTATCGAAACCCACAATATACCAAGACACGAGGTGCGTCCCAGATGAGCGCCGAGGGGCGGAGCAGGGGCCCCGCTTGCGGGGATGCGACCGTCGAGATGCGCTGGGCAGCCGACACCAATGCGAAGTGAGTCTCGGTTATCGTATCGGAGGCTGCGCTCAGCGGCCGACGCGGCATGGCTTCCGATCGCGATGGAATAACGGAGGCCGCTGCGTCCCAGGTGAAGCGTCCCAGGTGAAGCGCCTTATCTGCGACGCCTCGGAAAGGATTTGTCGCTCCCGCGCAGGCGGGAGTCCAGGGGCGATCTACTAGATTCCCGCCTTCGCGGGATGACGTTCTACTACCAATCTGCTCCAAAAGCGCTTCCTTGCCGGAAACCGAGTAGAGTGAGAGTCTTCGGCTCCCGTCACCCACCACTCATCACTCATCACTCATCACTCATCATTCATCACTCATCACTAGGAAGAATGACTAAGGACCCCTCCAGGATCAAGCGCTGCCCGGAATGCGGGCGGCTCGTGCCGGCGTCGTCCATGCGCCCCCTGTCACGCACGCAATGGGGCGGCGGCGTGCGCTTTGCCTGTCCCGACTGCTTCAAGCGCGTGATGGACCTGCGCAAGGCCGTGGCCGGCCGCCGCTAGACGCGCCCCGGGGTAAAGCCTCGCCGCCAAGACACGGAGGCCGTCAAGGAGAATAAAAGCTTTACCGCGAAGAACGCCGAGGAATGAATAATCGGAATCAAAACCAGGGACGCGCCATGGGCACCACCAAGGAAAACCGTTCTTGGTAGGTCTTGCTTTTGCTCTTCATATTATTGTTCCCTTCGCGTCCCTGGCGTCCTTCGCGGTGAAGCTTTAGCCCTCGACACTGCCCCGATGAGGGTCATCTCCCGGGAAGCGCTCGCGGAACTGCCGGTCCGCCGCTACGAGGGCCCGGTGTCGCTGGTGGCGACGCTGCGCGACCTGGCTGAGGCGCGGACGGACTTCCGGGGCGAGCGCGTCGTCGGCCTCGATACGGAAACACGGCCATCCTTCAAGAAGGGCGAAGTCCACCTGCCCTGCCTGGTCCAGGCCGCCACGGTCCGCGCGGTGTACCTGTTCCAGTTGAGCCGGCTGGAGGTGTTCCCCGCCCTCGCCGAGCTGCTGGCGAGCCCTTCCGTCGTCAAGGCCGGCGTCGGGATCGCGCACGACATGCTCCAGCTCAGGAAGGTGTTTCCGCTCACGGCGGAAAATGTGCTCGACTTGG
The DNA here is from genome assembly GCA_044867805.1 of Burkholderiales bacterium. GTDB lineage: Bacteria > Pseudomonadota > Gammaproteobacteria > Burkholderiales > SG8-41 > SG8-41. The sequence goes on from JBIOVQ010000017.1 coordinate 11,428, forward strand.
GAGTCGTCGCGCGCCGCCGCGGCCTCGGCCAGAGCGGCGTGCGCAATCTCGCCGGGATGCTCCTCGGCTTCCGCATTCCGAAGGGGAACCGCACCTCCAACTGGGCCGCGCCGCGCCTCTCCCCGGCGCAGATCACCTACGCCGCGACAGATGCCTGGGCGTGCCGCGAGCTCTACCTCAAGTTCGAGAGCCTGGGGCTGCTGACATCTGAGTGATGAGTGACGGGTGACGAGACCTTCTTCCGTGAGATCGTGAAGTCGGGAAATCGGGAGCTCGGAAGAATTACCGCTCTCTCGCACTCCCGCTCTCCCGTGGCCTCCCTGGGGGGCCCCCGTGCTACACTGCAGCACCTGATCCCTATTCCGGCCTCCTTCCGCGGCGGCACCGCGCGGAGGATCCCACCACGGCCGGCCTTCGGCGTAATTCCCCGTCCCTACCCCTTCAGGCGACCAACGGGTCTCAGCCTGGAGGTGCTTTGTGAAGCCCCTTGCGTACGGCTTCACGCCCACTAGTGAGGCGAGCGGACCGGTCGGCGCGGTTTCGTCGGGTCACTTCGTCTCCTTCACCGCGTCACTGGGGGGCTGAGCGTCACTGCATCACCGCATCACTACATTCACACTATTGAGAGGTATGACATGTCACCAGAAACGGATGCAAAGGTAACGTATGGATTTTGGGGGTTCGCTGTCGGGGCGGGCGTCGCCATGACGATCGGTTTCGGCTGGGGCGGCTGGACCACCTCCGGCACGACCGAGAAGATGACCCAGGAGGCGGTCGTGGCGAACCAGGCGTCGATCTGCGTCGCCCAATTCATGAAAAGCCCGAACCACGCAAAGAAGGTGAAGGAATTCACGGGAACGCAAAGCTACCAAAGGTCCGACCTCATCGAGCAAAACGGCTGGGACAAGATGCCCGGGCAGGACAAGGCCAGCTGGGGCGTATCCAGTGCCTGCGTCACGGGGATCGAAGCCCTCATCAAGACCGGCGCATAATAATCGGGACAATCACCGACGGCTGACGGGAGCTCCGGCGGGAGCCGGGGCACCGTCACTTCGTCACTACGACACTGTTTTGAGGGTCCATGAAATACGGGTCTATCACGTTCGCCGGAAAGTCAGGGGAAGAATATCGCTTCGACGCGTGGTCAATCGACACGCGGTTCAAGGCGCTGGCGGCGGTTTACTTCGTGACGAAGCGCGCAAGGGAGAACACCACCTACAACCGGGCCTCCCACGACAACATCTACATCGGCCAGACCGCCAGCCTGGCCGACCCTTTCGATACGCACTCGCGATTCGACTGCTTCACGAAACACGGGGCCAATTGCGTTTGCATCTACCTGCTCGAGGACGCGGAGCGGCGCAACGCGGTGGAAAACGACCTGCTGGCCTCGTACAGCACCCACTGCAACCCGCTGCAGAGAGTCGCCCGCCTTTTCGACCTCGGCGAGGAAGCGATGCAAAGACGACGCGATGAGCTGGTGAAGTGAAGTAGTGATCAAAAGAAAAACCCCGCCGCAGCGGGGTTTCCCTGACTCGTAACTGCCGGCTAATGGCTGGTGACGACCGACGGCCGCGAAGAGTAGTGCGTCTCGGATACTGCGACAGGAACTACGCCCTTCGAAGGCGCCTTTCGCCTTCCGACTTCCGACTTCAGCTCAGGCAGCCTTCAGATTGATCGCCGCGAACTTGCCGTTGTTTGCCCTTTCCACGTCGAACGAGACTTTCTGGTTTTCGCTCAGGGTGCCGAGGCCGGCGCTCTGGACGGCGGTGATGTGCACGAACACGTCCTTCGAGCCGTCATCCGGCTGGATGAAGCCGAAGCCTTTACTCGCATTGAAAAACTTTACTGTGCCGGTAGACATGAATGTCCTCCCAGGATTGGCGTTGCCCCGCGCGAAGTGCGCGGCGCATCAAATTGACCGATGGGGAAGGACCGAAATGACCGACCGGAAGAACCGGGAAGAGACCGCGGACAGGCCCAAAGCGAATTCGACAAGGGCAGTGTAGCACGCCGGCGCCTCTCGCGCCGCCGGAAATAGCTTGCCAGAGGCGCCGTCAGCGCCCATACTCGCGCGTCCTTCGGCCGCCCGGCGCACCTGCTTCGTTCGCGGACGGCCTCGTAATCTTCCTGGGCGATGCCGTGCCCATCCCGGGCGCGGGTTTCAGGAAGCTCACGCGCAGCGCAGCACCCGAACCGCGGACAGCGGCAGCGCCGCTCGCCGCCAGGAGACTTCGCATGGCAAAAGAAGAAATGATCGAGCTGACGGGCGTGGTTGACGAAGTGCTGCCCAACACGCAGTGCCGGGTGACGCTCGAGAACGGCCACACGATCACCGCCTACACCTGCGGCAAGATGCGCATGCGCCGCATCCGCGTCCTGGCCGGGGACCGCGTCACGGTCGAGCTCTCGCCCTACGACCTGACCAAGGGCCGCATCAACTACCGGCACAAGGACACCACCGCGCCGCCGATGATGATGGCGAAGGGGTCGTTTCACCAGCGGCGCCGATGACTTTCATGGGTGACGAAGTGACGCAGTGACTGAGTGCCCAAGCCGGGGCTCCAGGCTCCTCCTTTCGACTTCCGACTTTCGACTTCCGACTTTCCCTTCAGCGGATCACCAGGTCCTCCGGGTAGGCGCGCAGGCGCGGCGGCAACGTGATGGGCGGCGCGCGGCGCAGCCGGCCGCGCTCGCCGTCGGCCGCCGTCATCTGCGCGTACCGCATGTTCTTGTCCATCTCCTCGAGGTACAGGTTCTGCCCGCCGGGATGCTTTCCCGCGTGCTCGTAGGCGCGATTCAATTGCTGGTTGAGCCGCTTCATGGCATTGATATAGAACCCGGGGGTCTTGCGCACCAGGTCCTCGCCGGATTCGAACACGGTGACCGTCTGGCCGTCGGGCAGCTTGCGGCGGGTGAGCCCGCCCAGGACGAACTCCGGGTACAGGCGGTCGCGGCACTTCTCCAGGTAGCAGCGATCGGCCATCTGCGCGATGATGTCGGCGCTGCCGAGGATCTCGCCCACGCGGCGCAGTACCGGGTCGTCCAGGCGGATGGCATCGACCTTGCGCTCGTAACCGGTGAAATGCACCAGCCGCGAGGCCGCAATTGCGTGCCGCATCAATCCGACGGCCGGGAGATAGTGGAGCAGGAAATCCGAGCCGCGCGCAACGTGCGTGAGCGTATATTCGGCGCCAAAGCGGTGCATGCGGTCACCGCGCCGCAGCAGGTAGCCGACATCGTGGAACAGCGCGGTGATGACGCCGACGACGAAGTAATCCGGCGGCAGCTGCGGGGAGCCATCGCGGCCGCGCTCGTAGCCGTCGAGCAGGCGCGCCGCCGTCAACGTCACGTCGAGCACGTGCTGAATGTCGTGGTACTCGGTATCGCAGGGGAGGTAACCGCGCTGCCTGCCTTCATACAGCAGCCGCATGTCATGGAAGGCGCGCTCGATCTGGCGCGCGTTCCTGCCCGGGTACAGGCCGAGAAACAGGCGCCTGACCTCGCTGCCGACCGCGACCGGGTCGGTGGTGCGGATCGTGTCGGTAACGTCGAAATCACTGCGTCGCCTGCCCGGGACCCTGTCCCCCGGGGACGAACCCTCATGTCCTCCCGTTCCGGGGCCGTTCAAAAGGGGCCGTCCCCCTTGGCTCGCACCTCCTGCATGGCCTCCTCCGGTTGGCGTGGCTTGCGGCTCATTCGTAACCGAGCCACGTTTCACGAGGCCAACCGCCCGGCGCAAGTAAATATGCCGGTCGGACTACAGTCCGGACGGCCCCGCCGGCAGGCTGGCGCCCGCCGCCGCTGGTTGGAGCGGCGTGAGAAGTGACGCAGTGACGAAGTAACGGTGTGCCCAAGCCGGGGCTCCAGGCTCTTACTTTCGACTTCCGACTTTCGACTTGCGTCTCCGCCTTCCGCCCTCATCCCCGCTCTTCTTGATCTAGCGCAAACCCCCGCCCCACCGCCCGGCGCAGACTGGGCCCTGGCAACTGCCGGAACCAGGAGGTCCCATGACAAGCCTGTCGACCCCGGAATGGGTGGTGATGAGCGTGCTTTTCGCGGCGCTCGCCTTATACACGCTGCGGCTGATCGCGCGTGCCCCGAGCGAGCGCCTGATGAGATGTCCCCGGACCGGGGGAGTTGCCCTGGTCGGGGTCTTGCAGGTCGCCTCGCGCGGCGGCCGCGACCGCCAGCCGGTGGTGCACTGCTGCTCGCTGTGGCCGGAGAACCACGGCTGCGGCCAGGGCTGCCTCGCGCGTTACCGGGAGACCGGGGGCGGCCTTCGGATCAGCCCGCAAGCGCTGCGGCCGTTCGAGCGCCCGCACTGACGCTTCGCTGGCGACAAGTGACGGGCGACGAGTCCCCCGCCATGCGGGGCTCATCCTTTCGACTTCCGAGAACGCGACTCATGAACCGCTCGCTCAAGGCCTTCATCCGGAGGCTGCTCAAGCAGCACTACAACATGAGCCTGGCCACCGTGCGCGCGGACGGTTTTCCGCAGGCGACCACCGTCGGCTACGCGAACGACGGGCTCGACCTCTATTTCTGCTGCGGCCGCGCCAGCCAGAAGGTGCGCAACCTCAGGCGCTCGGACAAGGTATCGCTGACGATCGACCGCGACTACAAGGACTGGAGGCGCATCAAGGGGCTGTCGATGGGAGCACGGGCGCGGGTGCTCTCGAAGCCGGGCGAGGTTGCGCGCGCCTTCGAGCTCCTCGCCCGCAAGTTCCCGGAAATGCGGAAAGTGCCGAAGGAGGACCTGGCGGCGGGCACGGTCTTCGTCAAGGTAACGCCGGAAGTGATCTCGGTCCTGGACTACTCGAAGGGCTTCGCCCACACCGACCTCGTCCGGCCGTAGAGCAGTAGTGCGTCTCAGATACTGCGGGGGCTTAGAGGCGTGTCAGGAACTGCGCGCCCTATCTGGGACGCCCGCCCTCCCCGCGCAAGACGTTTATCTCTGGCGGCTGACAGCTGACGGCCGACAGACCAAAGGATGAAGGATGAGGGGTGAGCCGGGGTTTCGAGAAGCATGTCTTCGAGCCGGCGAACGCCCGCCGCGATGCAGCGCGGCGGGCCGGGGTCACTGACCAAGGATGACCGTCGCGCTGGGCGCGACAACAACAGGTTCCGGACTTTCGTTTGCCTTCGGCCGGAGGCCCCTTGTCGAGCAATCAGAGTCTGACCGGACGCCAGTGAAAGGTCAGGACTATAGTCATCAGGCGTAGCTTGGGGTCATCCCTCATCCTTCATCCCTCATCCTTCCAGCGATCGGGCGTCCGCTGATCGCGTCAGCGACGCAGGAGCTGAATGCCGACCAAGAGCGCCGGCAGGCCGCACACGACAAAGCCCACGCTGTAGCTCCCGGTGAGCTCGAGAAGACCTGAATAAATGAGCGGCAGAGCGAGCGCGCCGACCTGGCCGAAAGACAGCACGCCGCCGGTGACCCCGCCCCGCATGCCCTCGGGCGAGGCGCGCGCGGTCTCCGCGAGCAGGATGCCGTGCCAGGAGAGCGCCGTGGCGCTCAGCGCGCAGGCGACGAGGCCGAGCAGCAGCACCGGCCACTCGGCGCTGCCGAGTGCGAGGAGCGCCGCGCTTGCCGCCATGCCGAGCGCAAGTCCCGCCATCGTGAGGCGCGGCGTAACGTAGCTGCTGCCGATCCAGCCCCAGAGAATGCGGCCGGGCACGGCGACCGCCATCGCCACCGAGAACAGGAAGCCCGCGGCGACCGGCGTGTAGCCGATCGTCGTGAGGTAGATGACGAAGTACGCCGTCATGACGGTCTGCAGGCCGTTGAAGACGAGGCAGGCGTAGGACAGGGTGCGCAGCTCGCGCGTCGCGAGCACCACGGCGAGCGTCGTCCTGAAGTCCGACAGCCGGAAGGCGCGCGTCGGCACCCGGTCGTCGTCGAACCTCCCGCGCAGCGGCTGCAGCGCGAGGGCCAGCACCGCGCACACTGCCGCGGCGGCGAGCATCGTCGCGCGCCAGCCCAGCCATTCCGCCAGCGCCGGGCCGAGCAAGCCGGCCAGGAGGAGCCCGGCCGGCACGGCGGTCTGCTTGATGGAGAACACCAGCGGGAGATAGCGCGGCGAGGTGAAGCGGCTGAGAAGGTGCGAGCTCGCCGGCGTGGACACCGCGCCCCCGCCCCCGCCGATGACCGCGGACAGGACGAGCGGCAGGGGCGTTCCGAGCGCCGCCAGCGCGCAGCCGGCGCCCAGCATGACGAGGGCGACCTGGCTCACGCGCAGGGCGCCGTAGCGCACGATGAAGCTGCCGCATCCGAGCTGCGCGACGAGCGCGGACAGCGCCATCAAGCCGAAATAGACGCCGATCCAGACCGCATCCATGCGCAGGTCCGCGATGATCGTCGGCGCGATCACCGCCGGCAGCGCCCGGCCGAGCGCGGCGCACGTCTGCTGGAAGAACATCGCCCCGAGGGCGAGAAGGAGGTGTTGCACGAGGGAGAGCCGTCAGTCGTCAGCCGTCAGTCGTCAGTGTAATGCGCCCCGCGCACCCTATAATCGGCGCCTGCATCCAACACGAAGCGAAAAGCCCACATCGTGATCACCGTCGGGAAACGGAAGCTGCACTACGCCTGGGTCGTGCTGTTCGCGGCGTGCATGCTCAATATCGCGAGCCGCGCCGACCACGGCTCGTTCGGCGTCTTCGTCGAGCCCCTGGTCGAGCTCTTCGGCTGGTCGCGGGGCGACATTTCGGCCGCCTACTCCATCGCTTTCATCGTGGGACTGCCCGCTGTCGTGATCATGGGCTGGCTCGGCGACCGCTACGGGGCCCGTTGGCTGATGATCGGCGCCGCCCTGCTGATCAGCGTGGGCACGTATCTCATCGGGACGGTCACGGAACTCTGGCAGTTCTACGTCTTCTACGGATTCTTCGTCGGCTCGATGGGCCACGCGGCATTCACCGTGCTGCTGCCCGTCATCCTCACCCGCTGGTTCGATCGCCACATGGGCCTCGCGGTGGGCATCTACTGGGCCGCCATGGGCATCGGCCCCATGGTTTTCGCCCCGCTGTTCCGCTGGCTGATCGAAACCCGCGGCTGGCCGCAGGCTTTCACGCTCATCGCCTTCGTCGTCGGCGTCATCCTGCTGGGGTTCTCCCTCCTGGTCCGCAGCAGCCCGCGGGAAATGGGCCTTGCCCCGTACGGGGCGGAAGCATCGCCCCCGGAGCCGCGCGCCCACAAGGCCGCCGGCATCGCGCCGGCTGGCCTGCGCCAGGTGCTGCGCGAGCGGCCGGTGTGGCTGCTGATCGCGATTCACCACCTGGGCTGCGCCGGGCATTCCGTGATCCTGGCCCATATCGTGTCGATGGCGATCGTGCAAGGCATATCCGGGATGGAGGCGGCCGTGGCGCTCAGCATCATCTCGGGCGCCTCGGCCGTGAGCCGCTTCGCTTGCGCCATCCTCGCCGCGCACTTCGGCGGGCGGGTCGTGCTCACGCTCGCGCTGATCGGCCAGAGCGCGCCGATCTTCATCCTGTTCTTCGCCGACGGACCCTGGACGTTCTACGCCTTCGCCCTCATCTTCGGCCTCTGCTACGGCGGCGAGATGGTGGGCTTCCCCATCATCAACCGCCAGATGTTCGGCGCAGCGGCGCCGCTCGGCACGATCTATTCCCTGGAGATGGTGGGCGCCGGCACCGGCATGGCCCTGGGCGGCTGGCTCGGGGGCTTCCTCTTCGACCTGTCCGGCGCCTACACCTGGTCGATCAGCGCCGCGATCCTCACGACCTGCATCGGCATCCCGCTGGCGCTTGCCCTGCCGCCCCACAAGAGGCCGCCCGCGGCCGGCGCGCAGGCCGTGGCACAGCCGGCGGCGGGGTGACGCAGTGACGAAGTGACGGCTGACGGCTGACGGCTGACGACGAACAACCGAGACGCCGTTAAGGCTTGACGGCCTTCAGCACCGCTCCAATGCGCTTCACCTCGGACCTCATGATCGCCGTGAACTCCTCGGGCGTCCCCGGCGACGGCTCGATCCCGGCCTTCAGGAATATCGCCTGTGCCTCGGGCGAGCGCAGGTAGTTGCCGACCTCGCGGTTGAGCAGCGCGACGACCGGGGCGGGCGTGCCCGCCGGCGCGAAGAGCGCGTGCAGCGCCTCCGACAGGAAGCCGGGCAGGCCGGCCTGGGCCACCGTGGGCACCCCCGGCGCGAGCTGCGAAGGCTGGGCGCTGCCCACCGCGAGCGCGCGCAGGCGTCCTGCCGCCATGTGCGGGGCGACGCTCCCCGCCGAGCCGAACATCGCGTGCACCTCGCCGCTCATCACGGCGGTCAGGGCCGGCGCCGTGCCCTTGTACGGGACGGTGACGATGTTCACGCCCGCCATGTGGTTGAAGAGTATCGCGCCCAGGTGGTTCGAGGTGCCCGGCCCGCCGACCGAGAAGTTCATCTCGCCCGGCCTGGCCTTGGCGAGCGCGATGAGCTGCTTCACCGACTTCAGCGGCATCGACGGGTGCACGACCAGCACGCTCGGCGCCCGGTCGATCAGCGTGATCGTCGCGAAATCCCGGAACGGGTCGTAGGTGACCTTGTCGATGAGCGGCCCGATCCAGTGCGCGCTGCCGGTGACGAGCAGCGTGTAGCCGTCCGGCGGCGCCTGGCGCACGATGTCGGCGATGAGGATCGTCGCGCGATTGTCGACGACGATCTGCTGGCCGAGCGGGCCGGTGAGCGCCCGCGCGATCAGCCGCGCCGGGAAATCGTTGCCGCCGCCCGCGGGCGAGGTCACGATGCGGATCGCCTTCACCGGGTAGTTCTGGGCGCCGGCCGGCGCGGCGGCCTGCGCCGCCAGCCCGGCCGCGAGCACGTAAACCGGAAGTCGTGTTTTCATCGATCCTCCCCTGGCTTTGGTACTGCGTCTCAGATACTACTCAGATGAAGCGTCTCAGGAACCACGTCTCAGGTAAAGCGCCTTATCTGGGACGTCCTTTCGCCATCCGCCATTCGCCTTAGGGGGTTAGGCGGCCTGCTTCCCGGCCGGTTTTACGGAAAGCCGGAGGCCGGTTGCCCGCAGAACGGATGCCAGGCTTCGCAGTTCCGGATTTCCGGACCTGGACAGCATCTTGTAGGTCGCCTCGCGCGTCAGCTTCGCTTTGCGCGCAACCCGGGCGATTCCGCCCCGGGCCAGAGCAACTTGCCGGAGCGCGAGCATGAGCGCGGCCTGGTCCCCTTCCTCGATGACTGCCTCGAGGTACGCTGCGGCTTCAGCAGGGTCCTTGAGCCGCCCGATGAGCCATTCCTCGTAGGGCAGGCTAGCGACCGCTGCGCGGCGTGCTGCTCGCGGCGCGTGCTTTGTAGTCTTGGAGATAGTCTTTCGCACGTTTGATGTCCTTTTGCTGCGTCCTCTTGTCTCCCCCGCACAGGAGGAGAACTATCACCTCCGGCATTGTAATTTATAGTTAACAGCGAATCAAGGGGCCTGCGACGTCTTATCTGCGACGCCTTTCGGGCTCGTCCTTCCGCCATCCGCCATTTCGCCTTCAGATGTATTTGCTCCCGGCGCCTGCAGGCCTAGAATGATCGTGCGCCCGGTCTGTATCCGGATCGTGCGCTGTGGGGCACCGACCGTCTGAACGGATTCATGCAGCCGGGAGAGCGTGCAGATGCTGGGCTCGAAAGACCACGGTCATCCGGATGATCCGCTGGCAGAGGCGGCGAAGCAGGCTGCCAGGCTGCGCGGGCTCGATCCGCTTGCGGCGCTGAACGAGCTGAGCGAGTGGCTCGACGCGGTCAAGGGCAGCTCCGGCGGCGAGGAAAAAGTCCGCGGCGAGATCCTGTCGCTGATCCAGGAAGCGAGCGGCATGCACGTCTCCGCGCTGCTGGCGCCATTTCTCGCGCAGCGCAAGGACAAGCAGGCGACGCACGAGTCGGACTGGGACACCCTCAGCGATTTTGTGAGGATACTGGCGGGCGCGCTGTGCGCATCGGCCAGGATCCTGCTGCACCAATCGGCGACGGCGCCCGCGCTCAAGCCTCCCGCCGCGGCCGGCGCCGCAAGAGGTCTTCACGCCGCGCGCTTGCTGGCGAAAATCTACCTGCTCCGCTACTTCGGCGTTCCGCCGAAGCTGTGGCAGCTGGCGTATGCCGTTCACGGCGACGCGGAGAACGCGGGTTGCGCGACGACGCCCGCTCACCTGCACGCCGCCCACCACCATACGACGACGACCGTGACCCAGGAGCTGCTCGGGATGCTGATGCTGCAGTCAAGCTCGCCCGACATGCTGCCGCCCGAGCAAATCGAGGCCGTCGATCGTGTGATCGAGCAGGTGGGCGGAGACTTTACGCTGCGCCCGCGCGGTGCCGCCGACAATCCCTTCTGCTTCGATCCGGGGAGCGACCGCCCGCCGCACCGCGCGCCCGCGCAGCCACCCGGCACGGGCAGCGGAATCCGGTATTTCGGCGCCGGAGCGGGATACGACGCCCTGGATCGACTCCACAAGCAACTGGCGGCGATGGGGACCGCGGGTAGCAAGGCCTCGGGCACGCACATTTCCCTGCAGGTGCAAGACCTGGCCATCCAGCATTTGCGCTTGTTCTGGGGCGAAGCAGCCCCCTACTCCCCGCCCGCCCGCAAGCCCGCCGCGAGCGTCTTGCAGGTCGTTCAGGGCTATGGGCAGGTCTGGCAACACCTGTCGCACTCCGGATCCGGCTCGAAAGAGCTGTCGCTGGTGGATGACGTTGCCGGCGCGGCAACGCAAGCTCCCGAAACGTGGACCCTGCACGACGCCGGCGGCAACGAGCTTGGCGTGGAGATTCCGCTGCGATCGCGGGACCGGGTGCGATGCGGCAGCGTGGTCTGCGTCACGATGCACGGCAGTAACGAGTGCTGGCTGGGCACGATCCGCTCCCTGCATGCGGAGCCGGGTCGCAGCCTGCACGCCAACATCTACGTCATGAGTCGCCATCCGCAGGCGCTGCAGCTGCGCGCAGTTATCGCGCAGGGCGAAGAAGCCGCCGTTTCGGAAAGTGCATCGCGGCAATTCGACTTCAGCGGCGTTCGGGCGATCATCGTGTCGGACGGCGCCGAAGGCTCGCAAAAGGCGAACTTCATGCTGGCACCCGACAACTGGAAGGAGGGCCGCGCCTACGAAGCCACGATTGGCGGAGCTACGCGCTTCCTCCGCAGCCAGCAGCCCCTGCGGCACGGCGACGATTACGTGCGCGCGGCGTTCGAGTGGGTGCAGCAGGCCTGAACTGACGCCTGACGGCTGAGGAAGGCGTCTCAGGTACTACGTCTCAGGTGAAGCGTCTCAGGTAAAGCGTCCCAGATATCCGCCTTCATCCTCAAGACTGGCGGCTGGCGTCTGGCGGCTTCTATTATTGTTCTTCTTTGCGCCTTTGCGCCTTTGCGTCGAGTGTTTACGCTGACGGCTGACAGCTGACGGCTGACGGCTATTACTGCCCTCTCCCGGCCTCCATCTCCTCCGCCCCGGCAATGGCGCGCGCGAGGGCGGCGGCGAGCTCCTTCGCCGACTCGAGGGTCAGCTCGACGGCGGCGCGCGCGCCGGGCCCCAGGTCCGTGTTCACGAAATCGATCGTGATCGCGTCCTCGAGCAGGGCGTGGTGGGGGTGGTCGTACGACACCACCGCGCTCGTGACGGGGAACCAGCCCTCCTCGCCCCGCCCCGCGCCCTCCGCCCCGACGATCTCAACAACGGATGTGCACATACCCGAGCTCCTTGCGGTGACGACTGACGGCTGACGGCTGACGGCTGGCAGCTGACGGCTGACGGCTGACGGCTGACGGCTGACGGCTGACGGCTGACGGCTGACGACTCATTTTTTGAGATGTTTCTCAAAAAATGCAAACACCTTCTTCCAGCCGTCGAGCGCCTGCTCCACCCGGTACATCGGCCGGTCGTAATAGAAGAAGCCGTGGCCGGCGCCGTCGTAGCGGTGGAACTCGTACTGCTTGCCGTGCTTCTTCAGCTCCGCCTCGTGCTGGTTGACCTGCTCGGGGTTGGGCGCGGCGTCCTCGTTGCCGAACAGGCCCAGCATGGGGCACGCCAGGTTCTTCGTGAATTCGATCGGCGCGGTGGGCATCTTGGGCGTGATCTCCTCCTTCTTCATCACCACGCGGCCGCCCCACAGCTCGACCAACGCGTCGATGCTTTTCGTGTGGCAGGCGTAGAGAAAGGCGAGCCGGCCGCCCGAGCATGAGCCGATGACGCCGACCTTGCCGTTCAGCCAGGGCTGCGCGCGCAGCCATTTCACCGCGCCCTCGGTGTCGCCGATCGCCTGCGCGTCGGGGATGCCGCCTGCCGCGCGCACTTTCGCCGCGACGTCGTCGGACTTGCCCTCCCCGGCGCGCTGGAAGAGGTTGTGGCTGATCGCCGCGTAGCCGTGGTGGGCGAACTTGCGCGTCGTCTCGCAGTACCACTCGTCCCAGCCGGGGTTGTGGTGGATCAGGCAGATTCCCGGGAACGGGCCGCTACCCGAGGGCCGCGCGACGTACGCCGAAACCTTGTCGCCGTCAAGGCCGTTGATTGAAACGGTTTCAACAATCATGCCCCGGTATGCCATGGAATCTCCTTTCCGTCACAGTGATTAGTGATTGGTGGTTAGTGAGATGGAGAGGCGACGAAGTGACGACAAGCTTAACTCGTAATGGGTAATGGGTGATGACTGACGACTGACGACTGACGGCTGGCGGCTCCGGGCGTAGGTCTGTCTCCTATCGCCCGGATCCGACCAGCTTCACCAGCTCCGCGCCCCGCACCCAATTGATCTTCGTCTTCTTCGCAAACCCCAGGGCGTTCTGGGTCATCCCGCCCGCCAGCACGTACACGCACTCCACCGCCTCTCGCGCCTCCCCTGCAGCCGCCAGTTCCTTCAAGGGCTCCACTCCCGTGCTCGCCGCCTTCCACCTCTTCGCCGCCACCAGCGACAAGCGGCCCGCCCTCTCCAGCTCGAAGTCGGCCGCGCCCTCCACGCGCTTCACGACGTAGCCCTGCCGCCGGTACCCCTGCTCCAGCGCGCGGGCGAACTCCTCCCACGTCATCGCGCGCAGTGCGTCGATCGCCGCGTCGAGCCGCGCGCCGCTCGGCACGCGCAGCTGTCTCCACATGGCCACCACGGCGATCACCATGAACGGCAGCGCGGCAAAGAAGGCATAGCCCGCGTTCAAGAAGAGCCGCACCAGGGCGAAGGCGCCCAGCGCGACGAGCAGGCTCACCCACCACCGCGAGCGCAGCAGGATGGCGAACAGGGAGTTCTCGGGCAACGTCAGTTTCACCAGCCGTCAGTCGTCAGCCATCAGTCGTCAGTGTAAACGTCGCGCCCTGTCTGCGACGCCCTATCCGGGACGCCCTTGCGCCTTCCCCCACTCGATCCGCACCGCCTCGCATTCCTTCTGCAGCACGCCCGTGACGAGCTCGAACCGCCGCCCGGTGAATTCCATGAACGACTCGACGTTGTAGCGGCCGAGGTCGGTGCGGCCGAGGCCCGCGTAGCGGCCGCCCAGCACGAGCCGCGCCACTTTCGCCTCCTGCATGGCCCAGAAGCACATCGGGCACGGCTCGATCGTGGTGTAGAGCGTCGCGCCGGAGAGATCCAGCGTCTTCAGGCGGCCGCAGGCATCGCGCAGCGCCGTGACCTCGGCGTGCGCGCTCGGATCGAAGTCGCTGAACATCGTGTTCTGGCCCTGGCCCAGGATCTCGCCATCGCGCACGATGATGGACGCGATCGGCCGGTTCCCCGCGCGCCCCGCCGCGCGCGCGGCCTCGAGGGCCATCGTCATGTAGCGGAGGTGCTCGCTCATATTAGGTTTCAGAAAGGCGGCCCGCCCTCCCCGCGCAAAACGTTTATCTCTGGCGGCTGACGGCTGGCGTCTGGCGGCTGGCGGCTAGCGGCTTCTATTATTGTTCTTCTTTGCGCCTTTGCGTCGAGTGTTTACGCTGACGGCTGACGGCTGGCGTCTGGCGGCTCACAGGACGCCCTTCCTACTTCCGGCTTTCGCCTTGCATTTCTTGCCGCTTCTGCTCCCGCCACACTTCGAACGGCCGCGTGCTCGGGTCCGCAGCCAGGCGCTTGCGGGTCGCCTCCTCGATCCCCTGGTCAGAGAGGGAGAAGTCCAGCACCTCGCGGTAGGGCTGCCTGACGTACCACGGTGTATCGCAGAAGAACTCGAGGCGGTTGCCCTCGGGATCCGGGAAATAGACCGACCAGGCGTTGCCGTGGTCCACCGGATCCACCCCCTTGATCCCGTGTGCGACCGCGACGTCGTGCATCGCCCGGACCTCCTTGATCGAGGCGACGCGGAACGTGATCTGGTTGACCGTGGACTTCGTGCCCTTCTCGCGCCCGGTGACCAGCACGATCTGGTGGTGATCCTTCGGGTCCTTGCTGAGGAAGGTCAAGCGCGGGCCGCCGCTCCTGAGCTCCCCCTGGTCCATTACCTTGAAGCCGAGCACGCGGGCGTAGAAATCGCGCATCCGGCCCATGTCGGTCACCCACAGGCCGATATGGCTCAATTCCCACTTGGGCAGGTCTGGCATGGCTCGCTCCGCTGAGTGCTGAGTGCTGAGTGATGAGTGCTGAGTGATGAGTGCTGAGTGCTGAGTGACGGGTGGCAAGAGTTATCTGGGACGCAGCATCTGGGACGCCTCATCTGGGACGCCTTTCGGGCTCGTCAGTCGAAGAACGCGAAAGTCCTGGTCTCGATGCTCTCGCGCGGCGGCGCGCCGGCCGGCGTGGCAGGATCGTCGAACGCGCTGTGCGCGGTGAAGCGCGAGGGCTGGCCCGCATCGGAGTCGAACACCTTGAAGACGAGCGCCTCGTCGCGCTCCATCCGCGGGAAGTAGTACCACTCGTGGGCCGGGTTGTGGGCGATGTGATAGACCTCGCCGGTACGGTACGGGTAGCGCCGCTCGACGCGGATGAAGCCCTGCTGCGGAATGGAGCGGCCGTCGCAGATGGCGAGGGGATCCACCAGCACCACGCCGCGGATCGGCCGCCACACCTGGATGATCGCCCAGCGCTTCGCCAGGCGGCGCTCGGCCTCGGCGTCGCCGACGATCTCGCGCAGCCGCCGCGGAGCGGAGGCCTCGGTATAGTCGTTGTGCACGCTCTTCACCGTCGGGCGCACGTTCGCGGACTTCTGCATTTCCTCGTCGCTGGCGCGGATGGTGTGGTCGAACACCACCACCGCGGAGGCGCCGGAGTGCTTCTTGATCAGCGCTTGCACCTCCGGGTCGTACACCCGCGTGCGCTCGGCCTCGTCGGTGAAGTCCCTGACCCGCGTCGGATGATCGGCGAACACGAACCCATGGATATCGAGCCTGAACGTGTCGCGCAGCGGCCTGCCGTCGCGCACCGTCATCTCGTGCTGCCGGTATTGCGGCGGGACCGCCTTGTGCTCCATCTCCGGCCAGTCGATGTAGCGCACCGGCGGCACCCCGGTATCGACGATATAGTTGAAGCCGGCGCGAATGGTGCCGGTAGCCGGCTTCTCGGTGGTGAGCTGCATGGGCATATCTTAAGCCGTCAGTCGTCAGCCGTCAGCCGTCAGGAGAGTGACTGATAGGGTGTGACTGGTACTGCGTGACTGATGAAGCGGGCAGACGCCGTCATACTCTTGGACCTTGAGCCTTGAGCCCTGTGGCTTGTAGCCTTAAGCCTGAAGCTTGCGCTGATAGCTGATGGCTGACGACCGAGGTCTGACTGGTGGCTGACGGCTGAGGGCTGACGGCTGGCATCTGGCCGCTTATCGCGGCCAGATACGCCGCCCCACCGCCGGCGAGCACGGCGCATGACGCAGCTGCGGCAGTATGCGCGCGGTCCAGCTCCCGGCGTCGTGCACCTGCTCCTCGTGCGTGACGAAGCGTGCTTCCCGCTGCTCCAGGGAGACGAACTCGTAGAGGATCGAGTGCTTCCCCCAGCCGGCGGCCGCGAGCAGCTTGCGCGCGCCGATGCAGCCCGGCATGCCGGCCATGAAAGGCAGCCGGTGCTGCGCGTACCACGCGCCGATCTCCGCTTCGATCTCGTGGCTGGCGGCGTTGAAGTTCCCCATCTGGACGACGGGGCCCGGCGTCATTCCCGGGCCCCGCTTGGCCACGTCGGGCCCGTCCACGCGCGTCTCCTCGGCGAAGATGCAGGAATAGACCTGCTGCCGGAGGCCGATCATCTTGCGCGTTTCAGGACTCTGGCTCTGCGCGAGTTGCGCGGGACTCGGATCGAGGAAGGTATGCGCAGTGAGTCCCCCGAAAAGGGCCAGGTAGTCGCCGCCGCGGCCCAGGCCCGCCTCGCCCACGTGGTGAAGTCCGTCCACCACTTTCTTGAAGCGGTTCCCGCCGTGTCCCAGCTCGTAGTGCGCCGCCCATAAATAGCCCGGACGCGACAGCTTCTCGGGAATGTGGACGCGGTGAAACCACTCCAGGTACCCGGACCGGTCCGCCTTCGGAACGTCGTACCACAGCGCCCAGATTCCCCGGTCCATGCGTGCCTCCGTTGATGAAGCGTGACGACTGATGACTGACGAACCGATGACCGTCTCAGATGAATCGTCTCAGATACTGCGCCTTGCGCGTCCCCCTGGCGCTTGTCGGGCCCCCCTTCCGTCAGCGGGCGGGGTCTGTCCCCTCGACTCTATGCCTTTGATTTGGAAGTATTTTTTAACTCGATCTCGGATAAGTCAAGTATAAGTCAAGTTATCAGTCAAGCGGTCGCCCGCGCCGTTCGAACCAGGGCGCCTTGTCTGGGACGCCTCATCTGGGACGCCCTATCTGGGACGTCTCATCTGGGACGCCTCATCTGGGATGCTCAGTGATAGTCGTCCTCGCGTTGGTGTCGCACGGCCAGTATGGTCACGGTCG
>JBIOVQ010000018.1:0-4938 GCA_044867805.1 Burkholderiales bacterium
CGCGCTTTCACGCCACTGGCGCGAAGCCGATGGTGCTCTCCGCGCCCAGCATGCGCGCACCCAGGCGCCCGCCGGCGCCGAGCATGTCCTCTATCGCGCGCTCGACATCGCGAGCTTCGAGGACGCGCTCGCCACCGCGTTCGAGCATGGCCTGCGCGGCGCGGCGCATGAGTTCCTTGATGAACGCGGGACTTACCCGGCCGATGCGCCGGGCCGTTTCGGCAGCGAGATCCTCCGACACCCGCAATGCGCCCGCGTAACGCTTGACGAGCAGGCCGCGCTCGGTCTCGCCGGGCAGGCCAATCTCGATTGCCTGGTCGACACGACCTGGCCGGGCCGCCAGGGCGGGCTCGAGCGCTTCCGGCCGGTTCGTGGTCAGCACGATCAGCACGCGCGCGTCGGGCGCGAGACCGTCCATTTCGTTGAGGAGCAGATTGAGAGTGGTCCCGCCCGCCCACGGTCCATCGCGGTGACCGCCGACCAGGTCAATGTCCTCCAGCACGACCATCGCCGGTTGCAACGCCCGCGCGATCTCGAACGTTTCCTCGAGAAGGGCGTAGTGACCGGCGGTGACGATCAGCTTGGTATAGCCGCCGAGCGCCGAAGCGAGCCAGCGAACGATGAGCGTCTTGCCCGTCCCCGGTGGCCCGTACAGCAGCACTCCCTTTTTCCCCGACATGCCCAGACGCGTCAATTGCTGCGCCCGGCCGATGAACTCCAGGGTATTGCGCTCGATCAGGGCGAGCGTCTTGGCCGGCAGCACGATATCCTCGCGTCGTACCGGGGCGGCCTTCTCCACGCGCAGGCCCGCCGGCGCGACGTCGAACTCGTCATCGGCGCGCTCCAGAACCAGCACCTTGCCTCGCCACGCCGCGCCCGCCTCGGCCTGAGCGCGCAGCCGCTCCGCGATTCGAACGGCCAGGCGCTTCGCTTCGTCGCCGGGAGGCGTCGCGATCTCGAGGCGGACGCGAAAGCCTCGATAACCTTCGCGCGCGTCGAGGAGGAGGGCAAAACGCACGTGGTCGCTCTCGGCGAGCCACAGCCCGCGCGACAGGCACCGCATCGGTTGCGCCTCGCCGATGTCCACATCCAGATACTCCGAAGGACCGACGGCAATCCCGTCGCCGGCTTCCGCCAGATCGGCAAAGCGAAAATCGAAGTCGCGATCGCGTATGCGCGCGCCCGTGAAGCGTGCGCCGGACAGGCCGGCAAAAAGCATTTCGAGCGCCGTTTGCAAATCCGGCCGCATCCAGTGCGGGAAATCGCGACGCGTGACGACCAGCTCTTCCAGCGCAAGCGGCGCGAAGTGCGAGGCCAGCAGCTTGTTCAGCGAAATCGTGTCAGTCATGCACTCTTGGCCCTTCCACGCAAAAAGGAGCGGGGAGAAGCCGGCAACCCGCAAACAGAAACCAGCAACCCTCCACGAGCAACCGTCCGCACCGTTCAGCAACCAATCGAAGACGCGGTCCGGACCCGGCCTCTATGGCCCGAGGCGCCGTTCAAGGAGCCGTTTCCGTTTCGTGTAACGGATGGCAGTGCCTCTCCCCGGCCGCATGCAGGCGCCGACCCAAGGCCGGCACGCCTGGCGCGCGGCGACACCAGACAACTGGCGGCTTACGCAGCCAGCCCCGCGATTTCCAGCACTTCCTGCGACACGTCGATCTCGAGCTTCTCGCGATTGAGATCGGCGACTTCGTCGAGCAGGCGCGTCGCACGCGTCTGCTCGCGCACGAGCTTGTCGCGCAGCGATTCGACGAGCGCCCCGTCCGCGGTCTGCAGCGTCACCATGGGCGCCGCGCGCCGCCCGAAGCCCATCGGGTCGCTTTCGCCGACCAGCGCCGCCGGCAGCCCGCGCACGCTTTCCGGCCGTACCATGTCGGTGTCCTGTCCTTCGATCACCGACTTGTAGAGCGCCGCCGCGCGGTTCGCCGCTTCGGCCTCTGCCAGCCGGGCGGCAACGCCGAGCTCGGCATTCCGGATCGCCAGCGCAGAGCGAATCTGCGCCACGGCGCGCACGCCCGCTTCGATGAGCGCGAGATCCCCGGCGGCGCGACCCGCGATGGCTGCCGCCTTTTCCTCGATTCCCTCCCGGTTCCAGGGGGAGACCGTGGTCGCCGTGAAGGCCTTCTTCACGTTCGATTCGCGTTCCTTGAGCGCGGCGTTGATGCGCTCGACTACCTTGTGCCAGCGCGACAGCGTAAGTGCGTACTTCATCGTCATTCTCCTTTGCGTTGCACGCGCGAACGCGCGCGTCGCCGCGCCAATGGCACGGGGGCCGGTTGCCCGAAACACCTGGCTGAGGATGGACCGGATCCCGCCCCGCCCACTCCGGCGCGGCGAGATCCGGGTAGCGGGCGGCTAGGCGCCCGTCATGGACAGCGGATCGAAAGCAAATCCCTGCCACGGCGAGCGCATTCGCAAGCAGCGCCTCTCATGTCGTGTCATGGAAGACTTCACTCTCATCCGCCGGATTGACCGGAAAGGGTGCGAACGATACCGAAACGGAGGACCGCAATCAAGAGATTTTTCGGGAAGGACGGGCGGATGTTGCGCGCCTGCAACGTCCTCGGCGCCTTGATATGGACAAATTGACCATAATAGCTATAATAGCCACACCAGGAGGTTGCCGATGCCCAGCGCACTGACGTTTCGCAACAGCCACGGCGAGCTGGTGGATGTCCCGGCCGTCGCCGCCACCCGTCTCAAGAACGAGTTCGGGGCGGTTCTGGAGCAAGCCCTCCGAGGGGGGGCGGTTGCAATCACCCGGCATGACGCGCCCAAGGCAGTCCTGATCTCCTATGAAGAGTTCCAGTCGCTGGCCAGGGCGCGTTCCCACAGTCTCAGCGACCTCACTGCCGAATACAACGTGCTGCTCGCGCGCATGCAGACGCCCAAGGCCAGAAAGGGCATGGCGGCGGCTTTCAATGCGTCGCCCGCGGAGCTGGGCCGCGCCGCGGTCAAGGCGGCGCGCAAGCGCCGCTGAATAATGGCTTCTGTTGCCTAGCCGGTAGTCGGGGCCATGCCCCCTGCCCGGCCGTCGCGGATCTACGTCATTGCCGGCGTCAATGGGGCCGGCAAGAGCAGCGTCGGCGGCGCGGCGTTTCGCGGCTTCGGGGGCGACTACTACAATCCTGACGAGGCGGCCCGGGAACTGATGAGCGCCAGCCCGGGTCTGGGCGCGGCGGAAGCCAACGTCGCCGCATGGCAGCAAGGCGCCAGGCTGTTGCGACAGGCGATCGCCGAGCGCCTCGATTTCGCGCTCGAGACGACGCTTGGCGGGAACACCATTCCGCGCCTGCTGGCCGAAGCAGCCGCGCAAGGTATCAGAGTATATATGTGGTACGCGGGTCTCTCGAGCCCCGAGCTGCACATTCAGCGGGTGCGGTCACGCGTGCGCCGGGGCGGCCACGATATCCCGGAAGAGGCGATCCGCCGGCGCTACGAACGCAGCCGCCTGAACCTGATCGCGCTCCTCCCGCTCCTCGCCGCTCTGAGAATCTACGACAACAGCGCGGAAGCGGACCCGGAAGCCGGATCGGTTCCGGCCCCCGTGCTGGTGCTGCATAGCGAAGGGGGAAAGATACTCAATCCAGAAGATCTGCCGCGGACGCCCGATTGGGCCAAGCCAATCGTCGCCGCCGCGCTCAAGCTGGCGCAGGAAAGGAATCGTTGAATCAGAGTGGAACCGATGCAACAGATCGAGTCGCGAATACTGCTCGTGCGGGGACAGAAGGTAATGCTCGACGCCGACCTGGCGGACATTTACGGCATCCCTACGAAGTCGTTGAATCAGGCCGTAAAGCGGAATGTCGAGCGCTTCCCCAATGACTTCGCATTTCAACTAAACGCCTCGGAGGCGGCACGTTTGAGGTCGCAATTCATGACCTCAAACGTACATCGCTCTGATTCAACGAAAGATTCTCGGAACCGGTCACAAACTGGGACCGGTTCCCAGATGCACCGCGACCCCCGCGTTCATCCGTGGGTATTTACCGAGCACGGGGCGCTCATGGCCGCGAGCGTATTACGGAGCAGGCAGGCGGTACAAATGAGCGTGCACGTCGTCCGGGCTTTCGTGCGGCTCAGGGAGATGGTTGCCGCAAACAAGGAACTCGCGAAGAAACTCGATGAGCTGGATCGACGCGTCTCGCATCACGACGAGGCAATCACCAGCATCGTCAAGGCGATCCGCGAGCTCGCGACGCCCCCTGAGCCGAAACCTCGGCGCCGTATCGGCTTTGTTCCCGGCGACTGACGGCCTGGAAGCGCCCTATCTGCGACGCCTTATCCGAGACGCTTCACCCGAGACGCCTTTCCTTAATTTTCGTAACGTGTTACGATAATCTCATGGCTATATCCCTCCGGCGCGGCCCGGGGCGGCCGCCTACGGGGCGGGCGCTGACCGCGGCCGAGCGCATGCGACGCTACCGCGCGCGGCAGCGCGCCGCGGGCCTGCGCCCCTCGACACGCTGGCAGCCCGCGATCGCCGCCGCGCTCACCCCTGGCCTCCTGAAGCACCGTCTCATCGAGGCGCGCAGCCTCGCGATGCACTGCCTGATCGCGACGAAGATCGCCGCGGACCCTGCGCTGCTCGATGTCGCCCGGCGGAATCTCGAGGCATGGAGCGCGCGCTACGGTGACAGCCCGCCGCGCGCGCTGGAGGAGTGGCGGGCCATCCTCCGCCGCTCCTGGCCGGACATCGCCGCGCTCATAACGGACCCCGGCGAAACCGCCGCCCGGCTGCGGCAATCCTCCCCGTTCGCCGGCGTGCTCACGCAGCCGGAGCGGCGGCGAGTGTATGAAGCGTTCGGAGCTTGAGCATCTGATCCGCGCCGCAGGCAGGATCGCCGGCGAGCGGGAGCTGGTCGTCATCGGCAGCCAGGCGATCCTCGGCCAGTTTCCCGACGCTCCGCGCAAGCTCCTGATATCCATGGAGTG
>JBIOVQ010000019.1:0-15711 GCA_044867805.1 Burkholderiales bacterium
TGTACTCGAGCAGCGGCGGCATCACCAGCTCGTAGCGGTGCGCGGCGAAGAGGTCGAGCAACTCCCGCCGCAGCCGCTCGATGCGCGCGGCCTCGGCGGGCAGTATGTCCTCGATGTATTCGGGCAGGATCCAGGTACGCATTTCGGCTACGCGATTCGGGATACGGGATACGGGATAAAGGACGCAAGCGCGATTATAGTTGAGAAATCAGCGGGTTTTCGCCTTATCCCGCGTCCCGCATCTCGCATCCCGTATCTTTTTTTTGGCGCGTCATTGACGCGCGATGTAGAGCAGCAGCAATCCCGCCAGCATCGAGGTGAGCCCGATGAAGCGGATCTGTCCGTCGCTCATTTCGGTCAGCCGCCGGAAGGTATCGCGCCACAGCGCCGGCACCAGGAAAGGCAGCACGCCCTCGATGATGAGCATCAGCGCGAGCGCGGTAAACAGGATGTTTCCCATCGTCGTTTGCGATCGAAGGACGGCGCTGCGCCTTCGCGTCGCGGCGCCCTAGCGGGCCGGCTTGCCGCTGCCGGACTTGAGGTACTTGAAGAACTCCGAATTGGGCTCCAGCACGAGGATATCGCTCCTGCCGCGGAAGCTCGCCTTGTAGGCTTCGAGGCTGCGGTAGAACGCGTAGAACTCGGGATTCTGCTGGTAGGCCTTCGCGTAGATGGCCGTCGCCCTGGCGTCGCCTTCGCCCTTGATGCGCTGGGCGTCCCGGTAGGCCTGCGCGACGATCACCTCGCGCTGCTTGTCCGCTTCCGCGCGGATGCGCTCGGATTCGGCCGCGCCGGTGGAGCGCAGCTCGTTCGCCACCCGCTTGCGCTCGGCCTCCATGCGGCGGTAAACGTCGACGCTCACCTCCTGCGGCAGGTCCACGCGCTTCAGCCTTACGTCAATGACTTCCACCCCGATGTTCTTCGCGTCCTCGTTCCCTCTCTCGCGCATGAGGTCCATGATCTTGTCGCGCTCGCCGGAGACCACCTCGTGCACCGTCCGGTTGCCGAATTCCGCGCGCAACCCGTCATTGATCGTCTGCAGCAGGCGCGTCTGGGCGAGCTGCTCGTTGCCGCCCACACTGACGTAGTACTGACGGACATCCGTTATCCGCCACTTGACGAAGAGGTCCACCAGCACGTTCTTCTTTTCCGAGGTCAGGAAGCGCTCCGGCTCGGCGGTATCTATGGTAAGGATGCGGACGTCGAAGTAGCGCACGTTGTCCACCAGCGGCAGCTTGAAGTAGAGCCCCGGCGCCTTCTTCATGTCCACGACTTCACCCAGCCGGAACACGATCGCGTTCTGGCGCTGGTCGACGACGAAGAGGCTCAACGTTCCGACGATGAGCAGCACGAGCGCCCCCACCAGCAGCGTGCCGAGGCTGGCGCGCATCAGCGTGCCTCCCGCTCGCGCGCGCGAAACGCCTCGCGCGAGCGCGCCGTGGACGGCTCGGGGGCGGGCGGCGCGCCTTCCGGCTTGACGGCGCCTTCGGCCGGCAGCGCTCCCGACATCTGCATGATCTTGTCGAGCGGCAGGTAGATCAGGCTGTTGCCGCCCTTCTGGTCGATCAGCACCTTGGTGGTGCTGCTCATGATCTGCTGCATCGCCTCGATGTAGAGCCGGTCGCGGGTGACCTGCGGCGCGCGGTTGTATTCCGTGACGATCTGCCGGAAGCGCGAAGCGTCGCCCTCGGACTGCTCGATCACGCGCTGGCGGTAGCCCTCCGCTTCCTGGATCAGGCGCGCCGCCATGCCCTTTGCCTTCGGGACCACGTCGTTGGCGTAGGCCTGGCCCTCGTTCTTCTGGCGCTCGCGGTCCTGCCCGGCCTTCACCGCGTCATCGAACGCCGCCTGCACCTGCTCGGGCGGCTGGGCGTTCTGCATCGTGACCTTGCTGATATTGATGCCGATGGCGTAGCGGTCGAGTATCTCCTGCATCAGCTTGTGCGCGCGCGCCGCGACTTCCGCGCGCCCCTCGAATATGACGAAGTCCATGCTGCTCTTGCCGACGATCTCGCGGATCGCCGTTTCCGCCGCCTGCAGGACCGTATCCTCCGGAGCACGGTTGTTGAACAGGTAATCGGTGGGGCTTTTCAGTATGTACTGCACTGCGAACTGCACGTCGACGATGTTCTCGTCATCCGTCAGCATCAGCGACTCCTTCAGCACCTTGCTCTTGACGTTATTGCGGTAACCCACCTCCACGCTGCGCACGCCGGCCACGTTCACCACCTCCGCGCTCTCGACCGGGTACGGCAGGTGCCAGCGCGGTCCCGGCATCGTGGTCTCCGACAGCTTGCCGAAACGCAGCACAACGCCGCGCTGCCCTTCGTAGACGATGTAGAAGCCGCTCGCCAGCCATACCAGGAAGACAAGACCGGCGAGGAGCCCTGCCCCGCCGCCGAACCTGCGCACGTCGGGGCCCCCCGGCTCGCCGCCGGCGCTCCCGCCGCCGCGGCGCCCGAACAGCCCGCCCAGCTTGCGGTTGAAGTCGCGCCAGATCTCGTCGAGATCGGGCGGCCCCTGGTTGGGGCGCCGCCCCCACTGCGGATCGTTGAGGGACATCAGGACGCCGAGCAGCCGCAACGAGCGGTCTCGCAGATGGTCGCGGAACGTCCTCAAGTAGCTTGCCATGGCGATCGAATCGGTCCGCTTCTAGGCTGCGGCGGTATCGTTGTATTCTGCGGGAGTCGGCGTGGCGCCGGCAAATTCCTCGAGCGCCAGGCGGACAAACTCGACGCCGGCGCCCGTTTGTGCGCTCGCCCAGATTCTGGAAATTCTACCATATTCGTCGCGCTCCACCCGGGGCGGAACACGCGTGCGATCGATCTTGTTCAGGACCAGAACCTGCGGCACGGCTTGCGCGCCGATCTCGCCGAGAACCTGGTCCACGGCCGCGATTTGCGCATCGCGGTCGCCGCTGCTCGCGTCCACCACGTGCACCAGCAGGTCTGCGTGCACCGTCTCCTCCAGGGTGGCGCGGAAAGCGGCGACCAGGGTGTGCGGGATCCGGCGGATGAAGCCGACCGTGTCGGAGACCACGATGCGGGCGCCGGTCGTCGTATGCAGGCGCCGCGTCGTGGTATCGAGCGTCGCGAACAACTGGTCGGCGGCGTAGACATCCGAGCGTGTCAGCCGGTTGAACAGCGTCGACTTCCCGGCGTTGGTGTAGCCGACGATGGAAGCCACGTACAGTCCGTTGCGGCCGCGCGAGCGGCGCTGGGTCTGGCGCTGGGATCTGACCTTCTCCAGCTTGTCCTTGAGGACCTTCACGCGCTTGCCGATCAGCTGGCGGTCGGTCTCGAGCTGCGTTTCGCCCGGTCCCCGCAGCCCGATGCCGCCGCGCTGCCGCTCCAGGTGGGTCCAGCCTCGCACCAGCCGCGTCGCGAGGTGCTCGAGCTGCGCCAGCTCGACCTGGAGCTTGCCCTCGTGGGTGCGCGCGCGCTGGGCAAAGATGTCGAGTATCAGGCTCACGCGGTCTACCACGCGGCAGCCGACCTTGCCCTCGAGATTGCGTTCCTGGACCGGCGTGAGCTCGTGGTTGAAGATGACCAGGTTCGCCCGCGTCGCGGCCACTTCGCGCGCGATCTCGTCAACCTTACCCTTGCCCGCGAACAGCGCCGCATCCGGACGCTCGCGGCGACCCCGCACGATGGAGCGCGCGGCAACACCGGCGCTCGCCGTCAGTTCCTGCATTTCCTGCAGGCTTTCCGCGTAGTCGTCCTCGCCGAAGTCGAGACCGACCAGCACCGCGTCGGTGCCGTTCCGCGGGCGATCAAGTTTCAACGGAAGGGTGCTGCATCAACCGTCGGAGCTCTGGTCCAGCTGGAGGTTGACGGCGCGCGCGGGGACCACGGTCGAGATCGCGTGCTTGTAGACCATCTGGGTGACCGTGTTCTTGAGCAGGACCACATATTGGTCGAAGGAATCGATCTGGCCTTGCAGCTTGATGCCATTGACCAGGTAGATCGAGACCGGGATGTGTTCCTTGCGCAGGGTGTTCAGAAACGGGTCTTGTAACAGCTGCCCCTTGTTGCTCATGTTGACCTCGTCGTTATAGTGTTATTTGGGAAAAGTACTCTACTCGCTCTTTTGCCGCCGCGCCATAGGGTTAGCGGCGCCTGCCGGCCCTGCGGCGGTACGGGTTGGCACCCGACCTGAGCTCCACGCGCAGGGGGGTTCCCTGCAATTTGAAAGCCTCCCGGAAAAATCGTTCCAGGTAGCGGCGATAGGTCTCCGGAACATGCTCGACGGCGTTGCCATGGACCACGATTCGCGGCGGGTTGACCCCGCCCTGGTGGGCGTAGCGCAGCTTCGGACGGATCACGCCGGCGCGCGGCGGCTGCTGCTGCTCGACCGCCTGCGCCAGCACCCGGCTCAGGCGCGGAGTCGGCAGGCGGGACATGGCGGCGCCGTACGCTTCGTCCACCGACTTCATGAGGGCCGCGATTCCCTGCCCGGTCTTCGCCGAGATGAAATGCAGCCGCGCGAACCCGAGGAAGTCGAGCTTGCGCGCAAGCACCCGTTTCACGCTGTCGCGCTCGCTCTCGGGAAGGCGCTCCCACTTGTTCACCGCCACCACCAGGGCGCGGCCCGCCTCCAGGATGTAGCCGGCGACGTGGGCGTCCTGCTCCGCGATGTCCTCGCGCGCGTCCAGCACCAGGATCGCCACGTTGGCGTCCTCCAGCGCCTGCAGCGCCTTGAGCACGGAGAACTTCTCTTCCGCCTGCGCCACGCGCCCGCGCCGGCGCAGTCCCGCGGTATCGATCAGCGTGTAGCGCCGGCCGTCGCGCTCGAACTCGACGTAGATCGAATCGCGCGTGGTGCCGGGCTCGTCGAACACGACGACGCGGTCCTCGCCGAGCAGCGCGTTCACCAGCGTGGACTTGCCGACATTGGGACGGCCCACCACGGCGATCTTGGGGTGGCGGTCCGCGGCGTGCGGCGGCGCGGCGGGCGACGGCAGGCCCGCCAGCACCAGGTCCATGAGGTCGGGCACGTGGTCGCCGTGCTCGGCGGAAACCGGCAAGGGGTCGCCCAGTCCCAGCGCCTGGAATTCCGCGCCGGCCACGGCCGGGTCCATGCCTTCGGACTTGTTCACGACGAGGAACAGGCGGCGGCCCGTCTTGCGCAATTCGCTGGCGATTTCGCGGTCCTGCGGCATGAGGCCCTGGCGCGCATCCACTACCAGGAGGATGGCGTCGGCCTCGTCCAGCGCCAGCCGCGTCTGCCGCGCCACGGCGCCGGGGATGCCCTCCTTCGCCACCGGCTCGAATCCCCCCGTATCCACCACAAGGTAGGGTTGCGCGCCGACGCGGCCGCGCCCGTAGTGCCGGTCGCGCGTCATTCCCGGCGTGTCGGCCACGAGCGCGTCACGGCTCCGGGTCAGGCGGTTGAACAGCGTGGACTTGCCGACGTTCGGCCGACCGACGATTGCCACGATAGGAAGCATAAGAACCGGAAATTAGCCGCCAAGGCGCAGAGAACGCCAAGAAAAGCAATCAAGGAAAACTACGGCACCCCAGTCAAGGAGACCGCAGGCTCAGGCAGTACGGGACTATTCCTTCTTACCGTTTGAAGAACATCTTGGCGCCCTTGGCGTCTTGGCGGCTATTTTATTACTGTATCGCGATAGCGAAGATGCCGCCGTCGCGGGTCTGCACGAGGAAACTCGAAGGACCGAGCGCGACCGGCGGCGCGCTGATCGCTCCACCGTCGGTGGCTATGCGCGCCGCAAAGGACCCGTCCTCCGCCGAGAGCAGATGCACGTAGCCTTCGAAGTCGCCGACCACCACGTAGCGGCCCAGCGCCAGCGGCGCGCTGACGCCGCGGTCGGCGAGCTTGTCCTGCCGCCAGACGCTCGCGCCATTGGACTTGTCGAGCGCCAGCACCGCACTGCGGTCATCCGTGTAGTAGAGATGGCGTGCGTCCAGGGCCAGGCCCGCAATGCTGGACGCGTCCCGCGCCCACAACAGAGAGCCGCGCACCACGTCGAAGCACGCCACCCTTCCCTGGAACGCCACGGCGCAGATCCGCGGGAAATCGATGACCGGCAGGCTGGTGACGTCCGCCACCCGCTCCAGCTCGGTCGCCCCTCGCGGCAATGCGACGATGCCTTCCCAGCCGAGGTTGCCGTTGGCAAGCACCAGCGCCACCAGCCGTCCCCCGGGAAATCCCGCGAACACGCCCCCGCGCTGCACGACCACTCCCGCATTGGAGCGCACCGACAGGCTCGGCATGCGCTGCTGGTAGAGCCATTTCCGCTTCCCCGTCGCCGCGTCCAGGCCGTGTATGCGGCCATCAGCCGTGCGCGCGACCACGGTGCCATCCTCGGCTTCCGGCCGCGCCAGCACCTCGCTGGAGAGCTGCGCCTTCCACAATGCCTTGCCCGTCGTCTCGAACGCGAGCACCTCTCCCTTGCGAGTGCCCAGCAGCACCAGCCCGCCGCCGACGCCGACGCCGCCGGTCACGCGCTCGCCCGCCTCGATCTGGATCCGGGACCTGCCGCTCGAAACGTCGAAGCCGGTGACCACCCCGTCGTCCCCCACCGCGTAGACGACGCCACGGGACACCTGCGGGAAATAGGTGTTCCTTCCGGCCTCATACACTCTGTCCCGCCACAGCATTTTCAGCGATACGGATGGCTTGAACTCCACCAGCTCGGCGGGCGTCACCACCGGCCCGCTCGACCCGCAACCGCTCAAGGCGAGCAGCGCCACGCCCAGGCCGGGAATGAGTCGGTACCGAGTAAGCATCCTGATGACCCTGGATATTGGCGCGCGGCAAGTCCCCTGCGCTCGCCGGTGCCGCGCCAGCCCGTCACAGCCTTACTTGACGTCGCCCAGCGAGTCGAGCTTGAGCTGGATCGTGGCGCGGTAGGCGCTGCCCCCTTCGCTCTTGTCGAGCGCAAGCTGGTAGGCGTTGCGCGCTTCGGCGCGGTTTCCCTGCGCCAGCAGGATATCGCCCTTCAGGTCCGCATAGAGCCCCGTCATCGCCTCGGCCGGCTTGGTTTCCACCCATTTCAGCGCCTCGGCGTAGTTCTTCTCGTCGAGCAGCACGCCGGCGAGGCGCAACCGCGCAATGTCCTTGACCGCGTCGTCGCGCGCGTTCTCCACCACCCACGTGAGCCGCGCCCTGGCATCCGCAAGATCGCCGCTCTCGAAGCTCGCGCGGGCGGCGCTCAGGGCCGCGAATGCGCCATAGGGCGTGGAGCCGTAGCTCCCGACGATCCGGGTCGCGAGATCGCGCACTTTCTTGCGGTCACCGGCACGCTCGGCCTGATCCAGCTGCTCGTAGAGCGCCGCGGCGGCAACGCCCTGGGTGTGGCGGTAGTGGCGCCAGCCCTGGTACGCCGCGATGGCGAGCGCGCAGCCGATGGCGGCGAAGATGACGAGGTTGCCGTACTCCTTCCACCACGCCTTCAGTTCTTCCAGCTGTTCCAGTTCCTGATGGTCGTATGCCATTCAAAGTCCTCAACTGCGTGAGTCGTGATTCGTGAATCGTGATTCGACCATGTCCGATATTGTGATTGTTGACACGAATCACCAATCACAAATCACGAATCACGCTTTTTGCTTGATGAGGCGCACCGCCTCATCAAGCGGAACGCGCACCTGCGGCGCGTCCTCGCGCAGCGGCTTGACGCTCACCGCGCCGGCGGCCGCCTCGTCGTCACCGACGATCACCGCGAAACGCGCCCCGCTGGCGTCCGCCTTTTTCATCTGCGACTTGAGGCTGGCGCCGCTGACGTCGAGCGTCACCGTGACGCCCCCTTCGCGCAGCTGCTCCGCAGCCGTGAACGCAAACCGCGGCGCCACCTTGCCCTGGCTCACCAGATAGGCGTCGAGCGCCGTTGCATTCGCGCTGCCGGCGGCCCTCATGAGCTCGAGCAGCCGCTCGACCCCCATGGCGAAGCCGCACGCGAGCGCGGGCTTGCCGCCGACCTGCTCGACCAGCCCGTCGTAGCGGCCGCCGGCGCATACCGCATTCTGCGCCCCCGGACCCGGGCCGACCCATTCGTACACCGCGCCATTGTAGTAATCCAATCCCCGCACGAGTCGAGGGTTGAGGCGGTATGCGATCCCCGCGGCGCGCAACAGCTGCTGCAGCTCCTCGAAGCTCTTCCGCGACGCCTCGTCCAGGTCGTCGACGAGGCGCGGCGCCTGCCCGATGATGTCCTGCATCGCGGGGTTCTTGCTGTCCAGGACGCGGAGCGGATTCGCGCTCATCCGCCGCTTCGAATCGGCATCGAGCTCCCGCTCGTGCCGCCCGAGGTATTGCACCAGGCGCGCCCGGTAGCGCGCGCGCGCGCCGGCATCGCCGAGGTTGTTGAGGTCGAGCGTCACTCCGGCCAGTCCCAGCTTGCGCCACAGGCGGCTGCACATCACCAGGTGCTCGGCGTCGATCTCGACTCCCGGCGGGAAGCCGATCGCCTCCACGCCGACCTGGTGAAACTGCCGGTAACGCCCTTTCTGCGGCCGCTCGTGACGGAACATGGGGCCCCAGTACCACAGGCGCTGCGGCCCGCCGTAGAGCAGGTTGTGCTCGATCACCGCGCGCACGCACGCCGCGGTGCCCTCCGGGCGCAACGCCAGGCTCTCGCCGTTCAGCTCGTCGGTGAAGGTGTACATCTCCTTTTCGACGATATCGGTGGCGGCCCCGATCGAGCGCACGAACAGGTCGGTCTGCTCCAGGATCGGCGTGCGGATGTTGCGGTAGCCGTAGGCGCGCAGCCAGTCGCGCACGGTGTCCTCGAAAGATTCCCACAGCGGCGCCTCGTCCGGCAGGATGTCGTTCATCCCGCGGACGGCCTGTATCTTCTTTGAGCTCATGGCGAATGAAAGTGGAGATTCCCGGCGACTCGATTCTTATCCGGAAAAAGCGTGAATCGTGATTCGTCTCCCACCACCCCGGCGCGTCGCGCCACCCCTCCTCCGGCAGGAGGAGATGTCGTGAATCGACAAGAACCGAAGCTTCGCCAAGCGCTCGCCCGAATCACGAATCACAAATCACGAGTCAGGCATTTCGGGATCAGGCGTGCGCCCTGTCCTTGGCGGGTGCCTCGCCCGCCGCCGGCGCACCGCCTGAATAGTGGTCGGCGACGTACTGCTCGACGATCTTCTGGAACTCGGCGGCGATGTTGTCGCCCTTGAGCGTGACCGTCTTGACGCCGTCGACGTAAACCGGCGCCACCGGGTTCTCGCCCGAACCGGGCAGGCTGATGCCGACGTTGGCGTGCTTGCTTTCCCCGGGACCGTTGACCACGCATCCCATCACCGCGACGTGCATGTTCTCGACGCCGGGGTGGCGGCCGCGCCACCACGGCATCTGCGCGCGCAGCCAGCTCTGGATGCGGTCCGCCAGCTCCTGGAAGTAGGTGCTGGTCGTCCGCCCGCAGCCTGGACACGCGATCACCAGCGGCGCGAACGACCGCAGTCCGAGCGTCTGCAGCATCTCCTGCGCCACCACCACCTCGCGCGTGCGATCGCCGCCGGGCTCGGGCGTGAGCGAGATGCGGATGGTGTCGCCGATACCCTCCTGCAGCAGCACCGCCAGCGCCGCCGTCGAGGCGACGATGCCTTTCGAGCCCATGCCGGCCTCGGTCAGGCCCAGGTGCAGCGCATGGTCGCAGCGCGACGCGAGATCGCGATAGACCGTAATGAGGTCCTGCACGCCGCTCACCTTGCACGACAGGACGATGGCTTCGCGCGGCAGCCCGAGCGCTTCGGCCTGCCGCGCGCTTTCCAGCGCCGAAGCCACCAGGGCGCGGCGCGTCACCACCGCGGCTTCCTCGGGATCCGGGCGGCGCGCGTTCTCGTCCATCATGCGCGCGAGCAGCTCGGGATCGAGGCTGCCCCAGTTGACCCCGATGCGCACCGGCTTGCGGTAGCGGCAGGCGAACTCGATCATGGTCGCGAACTGCTCGTCGCGCTTCGAGCCCCGCCCGACGTTGCCCGGGTTGATCCTGAGCTTCGCCAGCGCCTCGGCGCAGGCCGGGTGCTGGGTCAGCAGCCGGTGGCCGTTGAAATGAAAGTCGCCAACCAGGGGCGCGGTGATCCCCATGGCGTCGAGCCGCTCGCGGATCGCCGGCACCGCCGCCGCCGCTTCCGCGTTGTTGACGGTCACGCGCACGATCTCGGAGCCGGCGCGGGCGAGATCGGCCACCTGCTGGACGGTCGCGGCGACGTCCGCGGTGTCGGTGTTGGTCATGGACTGGACCACGATCGGCGCATCCCCGCCGATCGCGACGTGCCCCACCAGCACCTGGCGGCTCCTGCGCCGCGATGCGGGCCCGTGTTCGGAATAGGCAGAAGTCATCTCAAGAACTCAAAAACAGGTTAGCCGCAGATAAACGCGGATGAACGCGGATAAAAACGAAAATCCCAAGCCACAGAGGACACCGACTTCAAAGAAAGAACCAACACATATAGGAGTGATGTTTCATTCTTTTCTATGCTCTCTTTGGCCGAATCGAGGTGGTCTTATCTGTGTTTATCTGCGTGTATCTGCGGTTTCATTTGTTTTTCAGAGTCTAGTCATTCGAGAGTCAGCCGCGCGACGTCGATCTTCGTGTGGCGCGAGAGGTCGATGGGTTTGCCGTCGTAAGTCATTCTTACGCCGTGGGCGTTCCCCACCACGATGGTCAGCGGCGGCAAGCCGGATACGCGCCGCACCGTGCCCGAGGCATTCAGCTGGTAGAAGATGACCGTGTCGTTGCGGTCGCGCACCTCCACCCACGACTCCTCGTCGAAGACAAACCGCACCTCGCGCTCCTCCCCCGTGGCCGGGCGCTCCTGCGGCTGCGGCGCGGTCTCCTGCGCCGGCGCGGGCGCGGCCGGGTCGGTCAGCACAGCGGGCGAGGTGTGACGCGCGATCGGCGCCGTTACTTCGGGCGGGTCACCCGGCGCGCCGGACCGGGCGGCGGCCGGCGATTGCGCTGGCGTGGATTTTTTCGCCGGCCGCGCCTTGGCCGGAGGCGTATCCACGGGCGGCCTTGTCGCTACGATTTGGGGAGCGTTGACGGCGAACTCGTACACGGCCAGCAGGCCGACGATCACCACGGCGGCGGCGGCGGCGAACTGCGGCCAGCGCCGCGTCGTGGCGCCGGGAAACGGGATATCCTTGGAAGGCGGCATCTCCGGGCGCGCCACCACCTGCGGGAGGCTGTCGCCCGCCGCCTGCAGCAGCGCCTCGGGATCGAGCTTGACCAGCCTGGCATAGTTGCGAATGAAGCCCCGCACGAAGATAGGTCCGGGCAGGTCGTGGTAGCGCCCGGCTTCGAGCGCCTCGACCTGGCCGACCGAGAGCTTGAGGCGGCGCGCGACATCCGCCGTGGCGAGGCCCTGCGCCTGCCGCGCCTCGCTCAAGCGCGCGCCCGGCGCGACCGTGGCGGAAGGATCGGCTTCCATCACTCGTACTTTCCCGCCAGGAGCGCCTGGGCTTCCCGGGAGTTCGGATACCGGTTGCGCAGCTGCAGGGCGTAGCTGGCCTCGGACGCGCGATCCCCGAGGCGGCGCTCGACCCGAACCCCGAGCCACAGCACTTCGGCCGTGGCCGTCGTCACTTGCGTCAGGCGGTTGAGATACGCCTTGGCCTGGACATAGTCGCGGCGCAAGTACGAGAGATCGGCCATCTGGTACAAAGCCTGCGGCTGGCCCGGGCGGAGCTTCAAGGCCTGCTGAAAATAGCCCTCCGCGGCCGGCACATCGCCGGCGCGCCGGGCGCACATGCCGGCGTTGACCCAGGAGCGCTCCGGTGCCGCATAGAGCGGATTGCGAACCGCGGCGAGAAAGTGCCTGATCGCCTCCCGCTCCTGCTTGCGGTCGCACAGGAAGCGCCCGTAATTGTTGTGGGCGTCGGCATCGGACGGGTTGATCTGCAGCGCGGCCTGGAAGCTTTCCTCGGCCAGGCGGTCTTCCTTCAGCTGGGCATAGACGAGGCCCGCGACGTTGTTCGCCGGCCCGTAGCCCGGATCGGCGCGCAGGGCTTCCCTGATTTCCTCCAGCGCGACGGCCATGTTGCCGAGCTCGAAATAGCTTGCCGCAAGGTCGGTATGAACGCGCGCCCGCGTCCGTGCGCTGGTATCGGGGGCCGGCGCCCCCACGGCACCAACGGCCGAGTCCTCCGTCGTGGCGCAGCCCGCGGAAACCAGACACGCGGCGGCCACTACGGCCCAAGTGAAGCGAGCTCCGCCCCTCATGCCCCAGCCTCCTGCCGGTTGCGGGTGCGGCGGTCCCGCACGCGCCCCGCGAGCTGGCCGCACGCGGCGTCGATGTCTTCGCCGCGGGTCTTGCGCACGGTCGCGACGAGGCCCGCCTGCATCAGCACGTCGCGGAACCGCGCGATGGCTTCGGGGGACGAGCGGCGGTAGTCCACGCCGGAGAAGGGGTTGAACGGGATGAGGTTGATCTTGCACGGAACTTCCCGCACCAGCGCCGCCAGCTCGCGGGCCAGGGCGACGCTGTCGTTCACGCCCTCCAGCATCACGTACTCGAACATGACCGACTCGCGCGGCGCCTTCTCGACATAGCGCAGGCAGGCCGCGAGCAATTCGCGTATCGGCCACTTGCGGTTGATCGGCACCAGCTGATCGCGCAGCGCGTCGTTCGGGGCATGCAGCGACACCGCCAGCGCCACCGGGCACGCGTCGCGCAGGCGGTCGATGCCGGGCACCAGGCCGGCGGTGGAGAGCGTCACGCGCCGCCGCGACAGGCCGTAGGCGTTGTCGTCGAGCATGAGCCGCATCGCAGCGGTTACGCTGTCGAAATTGGCGAGCGGCTCGCCCATGCCCATCATCACGACGTTGCTGATCGGCCTCTCCCCATGAACACGGTGGCTGGGGCGATCCACGGCGCTTTGCGCCGTCCTAAATCCTGCCCCGCCTTGGGCGGCGCGCGCTCGGAGCGCGCGTGACGCCCACCAGAGCTGGCCGATGATTTCCTCGACCGTGAGGTTGCGGTTGAAGCCCTGCTTGCCGGTGGAGCAGAACGAGCACTCGAGCGCGCAGCCCGCCTGCGAGGAAATGCACAACGTGCCGCGCTCTTCTTCCGGGATGAACACCGATTCGATGGCGTTGCCGGTGCCGACGTCGAGCAGCCACTTGCGGGTGCCGTCGGCGGCCGTCGTGTCGCGCAGCACGCGCGGGGGCGCGATCGTCGCGCTTTGCGCCAGCCGCTCGCGCAGCGGCTTCGCCATGTCGGTCATCGCGGCGAAATCGTTCACGCCCGCGTGATGGATCCAGCGCAGCAGTTGCCGGGCCCGGAACGGCTTCTCGCCCAGACCGGCGCAGAATCCCTTCAACGCCGCGTGATCGAGTCCGAGCAGGTTCACGGTCATGTCAGCGGGGGAAGATCTCGTCGGTCGCGAAAAAATAGGCGATCTCGCTGGCCGCGGTCTGCGGGGAGTCCGAGCCATGCACCGCGTTCGCGTCTATGCTTTGAGCGAAATCGGCGCGGATGGTGCCCCGCGCGGCCTTCCTGGGGTCGGTGGCGCCCATCAGCTCGCGGTTCTTGTTGATCGCATTCTCCCCCTCCAGCACCTGGATGAGGACGGGGCCCGAGGTCATGAATTCCACCAGGTCCTTGAAGAAGGGGCGCTCCCGGTGCACGGCGTAGAAGCCTTCGGCCTGCTGTCGCGACAGCCACATCATGCGCGCGGCGACGATCTTGAGCCCGGCCTGCTCGAAGCGGCTGTTGATCTGTCCGATAACGTTTTTGGCCACGGCGTCGGGTTTGATGATCGATAAGGTGCGCTCAACCGCCATTAAACATCCCCTGCTCTGCGTCTCTTCGAATTAGCCGGTGAGGATACCATGATAAGGCCTTGAAATGAAGCCAATTCGCGCAAATTCTTGCGCGAAAACAGGCGCTTGCCGCGCCCCAGCCGGCACGCGGCAATAGCGTCAGACCGGCGTGTCGCCCGCCAGCGTGACGCGGTGCATGACGCGCCGGAAGCCGTGATAGTCGTTGACCGGGTAGTGCTGGGTGCAGCGGTTGTCCCAGAACGCGAGCGAGCCGGGCTCCCAGCGATAGCGGCAGGTGAACTCCGCCTTGACCTGGTGGCGGAACAGGAAATCGAGCAATGGGGCGCTTTCCTCGACCGTGAAGCCCCTGAACTGGGTCGTATGGCCGGCATTGACATAGAGTGCCTTGCGCCCGGTCTCGGGATGCGTCCTGACGACCGGATGCTCCCCGGTCAAAGGCTTGGTCTCCACGCCTGCTGCGCGCAGCCGGTCTTCCCGGCTGCGCGTGACCTCCGCCTTGGTCGAAGAGTTGATGCCGACAAGGCCGGCGAGGACCTGCTTCAACCGATCCGACAGGGATTCGTACGCGAGGTACTGGTTGGCGAACAGCGTGTCGCCTCCGTGCGGCGGTGTTTCCACCGCGTAGAGCATGCTCGCCATCGGCGGGCGCTCGAGATACGTGGTATCGGAATGCCACACGCCGCCGAAATTCACCCGCTCGTGCTCCAGCTTGACGACCGGTGTTATCAAGGGACATTCGGGCAGCCCCTTGAGCTGCGGGTACTCCATGGGCTCGCCGAACCGCCGCGCGAAGTCGAGCTGCGCCTGCGGGGTCAGCTCCTGCCTGCGGATGAAGATCACCAGGTGATCGAGCAAGGCCTGGCGTATCTCGGCAACGACGGCGCCCGCGAGCGATTGCGCGACATCGACACCGCCGACTTCCGCCCCGAGCGCGCCGGCGATCGGGCGAACTTCGATGTAACGATAGTTCCTCTCCATAGCCGTCAGCCGTCAGACGCCAGTCACGGCTACAAGCTGCAAGCTACAGGCTGCAAGCTCCAAGTACAAGCGCTTGAAGCTTGTGGCTTGAAGCTTGGAGCTCCGCGTCGCGTCACGCATCATCGTGTCACTCAGATTACTTTTGCTTCCCGCAACGCACATATCCTCGCGCTATCGTAGCCGAGCCCGCGGAGTATCTCCTCTGTGTGCTCGCCGAGACCCGGCGCCGCGCGCGCCGGCGCCTCCTCACCCTCGCACCGCACGGGAGGAGCGACCATGCGGAATGTCCCGCGTGTCCGGTGCGGGAGCGCCTGCAACCGCCCGTGGTCCTTCACGAAGGGATTTTCCAGGGCCTGCGCGAGGTCGTTGATGGGGGCCGCCGGCACCGCGCCCGCGAAGTGCGTGAGCCACTCTCCTGTGGTACGCAGCCCCAGTTCGACATCGAGGAGCCCGGTCAGGGCCTCCCGGTGCTTCAGGCGATCGGGAAACCGCCGAAAGCGCGCATCGTCGACCCACTCGGGCCGTCCCAGCTTCGCGCACAGCGCCGGCCAGAATTTCTCCTTGTTGCACATGATGTAGATCCAGCCATCGCGCGTGCGGTAGAGCTGGCAGGGCGTCAGCGCCGGGTGCGCCGAGCGCGGCAGGCGCTCGGTGACAACGCCTTCATTCAAATACCAGGTAGCGAGATAGGACGTGTTGTGGAGCGCCATGTCGAACAGGCTCACGTCGATGTCCCGCCCAACGCCGGTGGTGCGCGCTGCGGTGAGGGCTGCCAGCAGCGCGTAGGCCAGCCCGAGCCCCGTCATCAGGTCCACGAGCGAGAGGCCAAAGCGCGCCGGGGGCGTCCCGGGCTCGCCGGTCAGCGAAAAATAGCCGGCCTCCGCCTGCATGAGGTAGTCGAAACCCGGCCAGTCGGCGCGCGGGCCGCTGCGCCCGTATGCCGAAAGGTGCGCGCACACGATCTTCGGGTTCAC
>JBIOVQ010000020.1:0-4363 GCA_044867805.1 Burkholderiales bacterium
CCAACGGCGTAGCGTTCCAGGGCGGCAATCTCTATGTGATGGCAATCAACCGCGTGTTCCGCTACGACAGTATCGAAGACAACCCCAACGTCAAGCCGGTCGAGCTGACCGCGCAGTTCAAGCTTCCGGAAGGGCACCACAACTGGAAGTTCATCGCCTTCGGGCCGGACAGCCGCCTCTACGTGCAGGTCGGCGCGCCGTGCAACATCTGCGAGCCCACCGCGGAGTACGCCCAGATCCGACGCTACGTCGCCGACGGCTCCAACATGGAGGTGGTGGCGCGCGGGGTGCGGAACACGGTCGGCTTCGACTTCCACCCGCAGACCGGCGAGCTGTGGTTCACCGACAACGGGCGCGACTGGCAGGGAGAGGATGGGCCGCAGGACGAGCTGAACCGAGTCTCGAAGATGGGACAGTTCTTCGGCTTTCCCTACTGCCACGCGAACGGCATCCCCGACGTGGACTTCAAGAAGAAGGACCCCTGCAAGGGGGTGACCCTGCCCGTCGCCCTGATGGGGCCGCACGCCGGGGCGCTCGGGATGCGCTTCTACCGGGGCGACATGTTCCCGAAGGAATACAAGAACTCGATCTTCGTCGCGCGCCGCGGCTCGTGGAACCGCAGCACGCTCTTCGGCTTCGACGTCGCCAATGTTAGGGCAAGCGCCAATGGCAAGAACGCGAGGGTTACGCCGTTCATGACCGGCTTCATGGACCCGAAGGAGAACAAGTTCTGGGGCCGGCCGGTGGACGTGCTGCAGCTGCCCGACGGCTCGATGCTGGTGTCGGACGAGCAGAACGGCGCGATCTACAGAGTGAGCTACAAGAAATAGATGCGGAATCCCGACGCGGCGCGGAGGATGGCACCCATCCTCCGCGCCGTTGTTTTTCTGGGCCTCCTGTTCACCGCGGGCGGCGCTCTCGCCCAACCGAGCGTCGATCCAGCGCGCGGCAAGGTCAAGGCCGCCGCCTGCGAAGCCTGTCACGGCACGCAGGACCGCCCTTCCCTCCCTGGAACGCCGTGGCTGGCCGGGCAGCAGGAGGACTACATCTCCCTGCAGATGTTCCTGTTCCGCGAGGAGCTGCGGCAGGCGCCGCCGATGTCCGGCGTGCTGAAGGGCTTCAGCGACTACGACCTGGTGGATGTCGCCGCGTACTTCGGCCGCCAGAAACCCACCCGCAACAGCACACAGCGCGACCCCAAGCGGCACGCGCGCGGCGCCGAGCTCTCGAAGCGGATGGGCTGCGGCACCTGCCATTTCCAGGATTTTCGCGGCCAGAAGCAGATCCCGCGCCTCGCGAACCAGCGGGAGGACTACCTGGCCGCGACGATGAAGGCATACCGGGACAACAAGCGCACCGGCGCCGACACCAATATGAACGGCATCCTGTACAAGGTGCCGGACAGCGACATCGAGGCGCTTGCCCACTTCCTAGCGCATCAGTAGCGCGTCGAGGGGCGGAACAGGGGCCCCGAGCACGCTCGGGGATGTGACCCCCGGTGGCGCGCAGGCGGCCGTCACCACTGCCGGCAGTTCTAGCCCATATCGGCGGCCGCGACTGACGGCTGACGGCTGACGGCTGGCGGCTGGTGGGCGGGCGACGGATCTTACTTTACGGCTTGCAAGTCGACCGCCCGCGCCCGGAGGGTCGGATCCGCCTTGAGCAGGTGCTTGGCAACCTTGTGCGTCGGCGTGTGCGGCAGCTCGCCGACGAACAGAACGAAGCGTGGCACTTTCATCGCGGCGAGGCGCTCCGCGCACCACTGGGCGATCTCCCGCGGCGTCAGCGTCGCGCCTGGCTTGGGCACGACGGCGACCAGGATCTCGTCCTCGCCCAGCTCCGAGGGCACCGGCACCGCCGCGACCTCGAACACGCCGGGATGGGACTGGATGACGCGGTCGATCTCGGCGCCGGCGATGTTCTCGCCGCGGCGGCGGATGATGTCCTTCTTGCGCGAGACGAAGAAGTAGTAGCCATCCTGGTCGCGCGTGACGAGATCGCCGGTCATGAACCAGCCGTCGCGAAACGCCGCCCGGGTCTGCTCGGGGTCGCGGAAGTAGCCGAGCATGACGATCGGATGCTTGACCCAGAACTCCCCCACCGCGCCCGGGTCGAGCTCGTTGCCATTGTCGTCCACCACCTTGCATTCGGCCCACTTGCGCTGCGGATCAGGATGACGCCCGACGGGGCCCATGCTGCCCTCCTTGTTCGGCCCGTCGAACGGGTTGCAGCACACGCCGGGAATCTCGGTCATGCCGAAACCGCTCAGCAGGTGCGGTATGCGGAACTCGTCCCGGAACGGCGCGATGATGTCCTTGCGCATGCCATAGACCCTGGTGATCCTGTGCCCGGGACGGAACTCCGAGCGCGGCCGGCGCGCCAGGATGCGGCCCATCGCCTCGATGATGTTGACCTGCGTCGCGCCGTGCTCGACGGCGGCGTTCCAGAAATCGGAAGCCGAGAAGCGCGGCATCAGGATCATCGTGCAGCCGGCGGTGAGCGCGCCGGCCGTCGAGTAGAACAGGGCGTTGACGTGGAACATCGGCAGCACCGTCATCAGCCGGTCGTCCGGCTGCAGCCACAGGCGCGCGATGTTCGACTCGCCCCCGGTCACGAAATTGCGCTGGCTGTGCACCGCCCCCTTGGGAAAGCCGGTCGTGCCCGAGGTGTAGATGATCAGTACGGGATCGTCGGCGCCTGCGGGCGGTGGCAGCCCGGTATCCGGCGAGCGCGCAATGAGGTCCTTCAGCAGCGGAACGTCGTGGCGGCCGCCGTCGAGCAGGATGAACCACGGTGCCGCTGCGAGATCACGGCACGCCGCGCGCGCGGTGTCCAGCGCGTCGCTCGACGTAACCACGCCGCACACCTCGGCGTGATGCATCACGTAGCGCACCTCGTCGACGCCGAACTCCGGATTCACCGGCACCATGATCGCGCCGATGCGCGCGCAGGCAAAGAGTATCAACGCGTGCCCGATGTCGTTGCGCGCCAGCACGCCGATGCAGTCGCCCGCTCTCACGCCGCGGGCGGCGAGGAGGCGCGCGGTTTTCTCGACAGCGGCGCCGAATTCCGCCCAGCTCCAGGTCTTGCCGCCGTAGATGATGAACGGGCGTTGCGGGTCGCGCCGCGCGCGGCTTTCGAATGCCCCTTGCAGCGTGTAGTCGTGCTCCGCGTAGAGGCGCAGCACTTCGAGCGGGGGCTTCATAATGATGAATGCGGAATGATGAATGCAGTACCACCCCTCAATCCCCTCCTTGTCAAGGAGGGGAGGGAGCGAAGCGGAAGGGGCGGTCATTCATCATTCATAATTCATCATTCCTCATTATGGAGGTCCCATGGCCGCCGACATCAGGGTCTACAACGCAGCCGAGCTGGGTACGCCGCTGGGAGCGTACTCCCACGTCACGCGCGTGCGCGCCCAGGAGTACTTGTTCATAGCCGGGATGCTCTCTACCGACAAGGCGGGCGGCATCGTCGGCAAGGGGGATTTCGACGCCCAGGCTGGGCAGGTCTTCGACAATGTCCGGGTCGCGCTCGCGTCCGCCGGGGCGGGCTGGAAGAATGTCGTGCAATTCACGACCTACCTGGTCAACTCCAGGTACATAGAGGGCTTCATGGCCTACCGCAAACGCGCGTTCCCCGGGATGTTTGCCGGGGCTCCCTACCCGCCCAACACCCTCCTCATCATAGACCGGTTGGTGCGCGACGAATTCCTGATCGAGGTGCAGACAGTCGCGGCGCTATAAGTTTGCAGTGCGCAGTTTACAGTGTGCAGTTACTGCCAACTGTCCACTGCCAACTGCAAACTACCGAAGGTAGTCGCGCTGCCACCTCTTGTATGCTTCGCCGTTCACCAGCGCATCCATGTCCTTGGCCGGCGCGATCCGGTCCTTGAGCTCGGCCGGCGCTCCGCCGTTGTAGAGATGGGTGTAAACCTCTTTGAGGGCCTTGACCGCCGCCGCGATCGGCGGGTGGCCTTGCAGGAGCACGCGCGCGCCGGCGGCGGCGAAGTCTTCGCGCTTGATCGAAGCCGGCGCCGAGCCGACCATGATCGGGAGCTTTACCGCCTCGTGGACCGTCCTCACCTGGTCCGCTGACTCCACGCCGACGAGGAAGATGGCGTCCACGCCGCACGCCGCGTAGGCCTTCGCGCGCGCGACGGTTCCCGGAGTGTCCTCCACCTTCAGCGCGGCGGTGCGGCCCAGTATGACCGTCGAAGGGTCGCGGCGCGCAGCGACCGCGGCCTTGAGCTTGCCGACCATCTCTCCGGTGGATATGAGCTCGTCCGCGCCCTCGGCCTGCCCGAAGCGCGACGGCAGGGCCGTGTCCTCGATGCTCATGCCCGATACGCCCGCGTGCTCCA
>JBIOVQ010000021.1:0-2059 GCA_044867805.1 Burkholderiales bacterium
TCACGCAAGGCACCGCCATCGATACGAGCCCGAGCTATTCGCCAGACGGGCGGCAGGTTGTATTCGAAACCGATCGCGACGGCAGTCAGCAGATCTACGTGATGAACTCGGACGGCTCCAACCCGCATCGCATCAGCCAGGGCGAGGGCCGCTACTCGACCCCCGTCTGGTCGCCGCGCGGGGACTACATCGCCTTTACCAAGCAACTCGGCGGACGCTTCCTGATCGGCGTGATGCGGCCGGACGGCTCGGGTGAGCGCGTCCTGACCGAGGGCTACCACAACGAGGGTCCGACCTGGGCGCCCAACGGGCGCGTCCTGATGTTCTTCCGCGAATCGCAGGGTGAGACCGGCGGAGCGCGAATCTTTTCAGTGGATTTGACCGGGTACAACGAGCGAACGATCCGTACGCCATCTTTCGCGTCCGACCCGGCGTGGTCGCCTCTCCTGAATTGAAACGGGCCTTAACCCGAAATTAACCAAAATGAGGGCTCTATGATGCCCAAGCGCTTCGAGGTCGGAGCGGCAACTTTAAGCCGCAGATTCAAGCTCTTCCGGCGACTCGGGGAAGGCGGTGCTGGCTGTGTGGGAGGGTGCGGATCGGCGTTGCATTTTCGCACCTACCGGCTTGGAAAACTGAGGGATAACTGCCTCTGTTCTTGATCAAGACGAGCCACGCCAGTACCCCAATAGATGGCTAGTGCCGATAAAGCATCAGGAGATGAGACCATGCAGGGTTTGAAGGGGCTGATCGTTTTGTCAGCAGTGGTTGCGGCCGTTGCGCTGAGCGCGTGCCGTCGTGAAGAGCCGGCGCCGTTGAAGCTGGGCGCTGATATGCCTGCCGCCGCGCAGCCCGCTCGCTAAGAGCCGGCGGCAAGGCCAGGACAACATAGGAGAAAATACTATGAAGAGTGCAATCGTGCTCGCCGTCGTCGTCGCTGCTGTTGCTCTGGGCGCTTGCCGTCGTGAAGAGCCTGCTCCGCTGAAGCTCGGCGCTGACATGACCACGGAAGTTGCTCGCTAAGCATTTTGCTTATCGAGGTGGGAAACCTTTCTTAGGAGAATGACGATGAAGGGGGCCATCCTTATCGCGGCTGTTGCCGCTGCGGTTGCTCTCGGCGCTTGCCGCCGCGAGGAGCCTGCTCCGCTCAAGCTCGGCGCCGACCTTCCGGTCGCTGCCCAGCCGGCTCGCTAAGTTTGCCGTAAGGCTAGCCTCCTCTGCGCAAGCGGAGGAGGCTCGATTTCAAGGTCGAGGTGGACGCCCCAGGGCGCCACGTCGGCCTTGATCTGTTTCAGGGCTCGTCTCCGGGCACGTCATTGGCAGCTCGGGGCATTCCTGAGGGATGCGCGGGCCGGGTGTCGGAGGGGCTCGGGCGTGCACTGGGTGTGCAGCCGCCTCCCAGCTGCCCACAATGGCTGACATCCGAGCAAAACCGGGATTGTGTTTATTGCCTTCGGGCAACACCGGGTCCATTGGTCGCCGCGCCGGACCGCTTCCCACCGCTTATTGTTTTGACGTCGGTGCCTCACGCGGCGAATCGGGGGAAGGTGCCGGCTTGCCACCGGGTTGGCGGCCACATTTTCGTACAAGCTGTGAGCTAACCCTCGGTCGATCTGGAACTCTCGCCCCGCTTTGATGTTGAGTGGTGGGCGACGAAAGGGACGTTCATGGCCACGACAACCTGGTTCACCCGCGCGGCGCGCCTGCTCGCAGTTCTGCTCGTGGGTGTTCTGGCCGCCGCCTGCGCCAACAACGAGAATCAGCCGAGCTCGCAACTGAC
Source organism: Burkholderiales bacterium (assembly GCA_044867805.1). GTDB lineage: Bacteria > Pseudomonadota > Gammaproteobacteria > Burkholderiales > SG8-41 > SG8-41. The sequence goes on from JBIOVQ010000021.1 coordinate 1,781, forward strand.
GGGCCGCGACGGCTCGGTGACCCCGGGCTCGCACCGCGACTTCTCCGTCAACGTTGGCGACATCGTCTACTTCACCACCGACAGCACCGACCTGACGCCGGAAGCGACCGCGATCTTGCAGAAGCAGTCGCAGTGGCTGCAGCAGTATCCGCAGTACACCATCACCATCGAGGGTCATGCCGACGAGCGCGGCACGCGCGAGTACAACATCGCGCTGGGTGCCCGCCGCGCCACGACCGTGCGCAACTTCCTCGCCCAGAACGGCATCAACGGCTCGCG
>JBIOVQ010000022.1:0-11124 GCA_044867805.1 Burkholderiales bacterium
GATGTTATCGATCGCTTTCGGAAATTCTTCGTTGGAGCGAAGCAAGGGAAGACGATAAGAGGGAGATTCTGGCCAAGTGCCGCCTGCGGGCAGACGAGGCGACGGAAAAACGAAAACGAAGTTGGGACTGAGGAGGCCAGGCCCGGTTTCTTGTAGGTACTGGTCGCCAGTCACTAAGTTAGGATCGAATCACGAATCACTATTCACGAATCACTTGTTGTAAATCGCGGAGGTGCGTATGAACACGAAACGGTGGTTGCTCGCGAGCGTGGCGGTATTCGTGGTGATCATGGCGCTGGAATTTCTCATCCACGGCGTGCTCTTGCAGGGGATGTACCAACAGACGGCATCGGTATGGCGGCCGCAGGCGGAAATGCAGCGCCTGATGTGGATATTCTGGGTGGGGTACCTGGTATTCGCGCTGTTCTTCGCGTTCATCTATGCGAAGGGCTACGAGAAGGGCAAGCCCGGACTGGGACAGGGAATCCGCTTCGGCTTCTACGTGGGGGCCATGCTGTCGGTGATGCACAGCTACGGCTGGTACGTGATCCTTCCGATCCCGCTGGTGCTCTCGTGCTATTGGTTCGCGGCGACCCTCGTGGAGTTCATAGCGGCGGGGATTGCGGCGGGCCTCGTCTACCACGACTGACGGACGTCAGACGCCAGACGCCGGACGTCAGACGTCAGCTGTCAGCTGTCAGCCGTCAGGAGGGTTGGAAATTAACCGCCAAGACGCCAAGGCGCCAACTGGAATAGCTCGAACGCGTGAAAGCTCCTGCTGTCCCACTAAGACTCACGTACATCGCGCATTGGATTCATTATCTGTGTCTATCTGTGTTCATCTGTGGTTGCAGTGAGGGTGGAGGACGTATGTCCCAATCCCCGCCACGCTCGGTCGCCGAGGTCGAGGGCTTCGTCAGCCTGCTCATGGCTGCGTGCAACGACCCCAAGATCAACGCGACGCTGGAGCGGCTGCTCTCCATGCCGGACGAGAAACGGCGCGGTCTCGTCCACACCTGGGTGACGGACCTGCTGATCGAGGAAGCCCCGCGCGACTTCGTGCAGGCCGTCGCCTGCCTGTCGGACGACGCGATCGCGGAAAAGGCCTACGAGGTGATCTTCAACTGCAAGCGCGGCTAGAACGCATCTCAAAAATCAAAAAAGACAGAACTAACCACAGATAGACGCAGATGAACACGGATGAAATCCCCTGATAAACAGGGCATTGGCTTTGAATATCTGTGTGTATCTGTGTTCATCTGTGGTTGCATTTCGTTTTGAGATAGCGTCTAGAAACAGCAAGCCGAATCACGAATCACCATTCACGAATCACGCTTCGACCCGGTTCTCGTCTAGCGGTACACGAGAACCGGTATTTTGCAGTTCGTGATGACGCGAGCGGTCTCCGAGCCGACCAGCTCGCCGGTCACGCCCTTGCGGCCGTGCGACGCCATGATGATGAGATCGCAGCCGGTGTTGGTCGCCATGGTGATGATGGCTTGGTACGGCGAGCTGTGCCGCATCGAGTGGACCGCGCACGGAACGCCGAGCGCGCGTGCCTTGTCGGCAACCACCTTGAGGTACTTGTCCGCTTCCTGCCTGGCGACGTCCTCGAGCTGGGGCGCCTTCACTTCCACCGGCGCGTAGTCCTCGAAGGACTCGGGCTCGCGCTCGACGATCACGTAGAAGCCGGTCACTTTTGCGCCTACGGCCTTCGCGAACTTCAGGCCGTTATCCACCGCGACCAGGGACAACGGCGAGCCGTCGGTCGGCAGCAGGATGTTCTTGTACATGGACTACGCTCCGCGAGGCCTTTCCCGCCGGCATAGTATATGCCGGTGGCGCGAGGGGAGTCGTCAGCCGCCAGCCGCCAGCCGTCAGCCGTCAGTCGTCACTCTTCGCCTTTGATTCCCGACTGCTCGATCACCTTCACCCACTTCGCGCGCTCGGCCTTGATCATGCCCGCGAGCTGCGCGGGCGTGCTGCCGACCGCCTCGGAGCCTTCGGCGGCGATGCGGCCGGCGACGTCCGGCTGCCGGAGCGCGTCGTTGATCCGCTTGTTGAGGAACGCGACGATCGGGCGCGGCGTGCCGGCGGGCGCGAGGAGGCCGTACCACTGCGTGACGGCGAAGCCCGGCACGCCGGACTCGGCCACCGTGGGCACCGCGGGTAGCGCCGCCATGCGCTTCGGCCCGGAAACCGCGAGCGCCCGCAGGCGCTGGGCCTTGACGTGGGTCTGGGCGCTGATGATGCCCGCGAACGAGAAATGAATGCGCCCCGACATGAGATCGGGATACGCCGCCGCGATGCCCTTGTACGGCACGTGCACGACGTCGATGCCGGTCATCGTCCGGAACAGCTCCGTCATGAGATGGATCTGGCTGCCCTGTCCCACGGAGGCGTAGTTGAGCCTGGCCGGGTTCGCCTTGGCGTGCGCGACGAGCTCCGATACCGAGCGCACGGGCAGGTCGTTGTTCGCCGTGAGCACGTAGGACTGCGCGCTCAACTGCGTAATCGGGGCGAAGTCGCGCCCGAGGTCGTACGACACCTTGTAGAGCAGCGGACGGATCACCTGCGAGACGCTGAATACGAGCAGCGTGTGGCCGTCCGGCGCGGAGAGCCGGGCGAGATCGGCGGCGATGGCGCCGCTCGCCCCGGCACGGTTATCGACCACGACAGTCTGGTCGAGGTCGTCGGCGAGCTTCTGGGCGATCGCGCGCCCGATCGTGTCGGGACCGCCGGCGGCCGCGGTGGGAATGATCATCCGGACCGGCCGGTTGGGATAGCCCTGCGCTTGGATTTGCGCGGCGAACGCGACCAGCAGCGCTCCGCCCAGCATTCTGCTTGTCACCATGGATTCCTCCTCGTTATTTTTTTATCAGCCGCCAGCCGCCAGCCGCCAGCCGTCAGTCGTCAGTCGTCACTTCTCCTGTTTCGGAAACTGAAGCAGGAGCGCTTCCAGTCCTTTGGGTCCCGCCTTGAACGACAGCGGGGCGTCGTCCCGCGCTACGAATACCGTGGACCACGCCGGATATTTCTCCGCTTCGAATTCCAGGCTGCCGTTCACCACGAGGTAGTACTGTCCGCCGCTCGCGCGCGGGTCGGGGCCGGTGCGGGTCATGCCCGGTCCCATGCGAACAATGGAGGCGGCCAGGCCGTCGCTCCCGTCCAGGTCCTGCAGCAGCGGCTCCTCCTTCGCCTGCTTCAGGTCCATCAGGACCGGCTCGGTGCTGAGGGTGATGCCGGCCGCGACGCCGTGACGCTTGGGTGAAGGCTTGAGGGCTTCGCGATAGCCCGGCTTGTGCAGGTAGTGCGCGCCGGGGTCGCTTCTCGCGCGCAGCGTGAAGTACGAATAGCCCTGCGGCCCGGCATTGATGGGGCCGTAGCCCGTGTGATGATCGGCGTAATGCACGGCCAGCGTCCCGGCGGCTTGCCGTCCCATGCCGCCGCTGCCCGCCACGAAGACCTGGAACTGATCGACTTCGTGGAAATGCGGCAGGATGCTCTCATCCGCGTGCATCTCGATCAGGAAGGCCTGCGGCTCTTCCTTGATCTGGCCGCCGTCTCCGGGCCGGCCAAGGAAGTCGGTGCGCCAGTGCTCTTCGCCCGTGCCCCGCGATTTGATGATTCGTCGCCCCTTCAAGGCCTGCTGGCCCGCAACTGCTTGAACCATGCTCTCTCCTTCCGTGGCTCCGACAGAGTTTAGCCAAAGTAAAACTGACGGGCCAGCAGGAAATGCGTGATTTGTGATTCGTGATTTGTGATTCGAGCCTCGGTCTTTTCCTGCTGCCAGAAACCGGCTTGCCCCAGTCTGTAAGTCCTGTCTGTCTTGCAGTTTCGATAATTGGTTTTCATCGGCGTCTATCGGCGTTCATCGGCGGTTAATACCTACTGGCGCGTCATCAGCTGCGCGAGCGCCGCCGCGTCTTCGAGATATTCGAGGCCGAGCATTGCGTCCCGCAGTTGCTGCGCCTGCTTCGGGGGCAGTGCCTTCGCCGCGAGCTTCTCGAACTTCCCGATGATCTCCGCGTCGGTCGCGAACTTCTTTTCACTGCCCCGCGCGGCCTCGACCGTGCGCTCGAGCTTCGCGCCGCCCCTGAGATTCACTTCGACCGTAACCATGTGGCGGAACTTCGCGCCTTTTTCGGTGATCGCCGGATCGTGGCGTACCTCGACCTTTTCGGCGAGCGCCATGCGCGCGGGATCGGCGACCTTGTCCTCGGTGAACTGGTCCACGAAGCAGTCGCCCTCGATCAGCCAGGTGGCGACGCAATAGGGGAGGTTGAGCTGCGCCGAAGTGAGCCCCTGCGGCACGTACTTCCAGCCGACGTGGCTCACGGTCACCTGCGAGCCGTAGACGACGATGCTCTCCACGTCGTCCGCCTTGAACGGGCGCTCCTGCCACATGTCGCGCAGCGCGTCGAGCGTGGTGTGGTTGGTGCCGACGCAGGCGTAGAACTTGAGCGCGATGCCCATCGTCTGCCAGGTTTCGCCCAGCCCGGCCGTGAGTTCCTTCAAGTCGAAGTGGTCTTTTGACTGCGAGAAGGTGGTGCAAAACCCGCCGTACTGGTTTTCCAGCACGTCGAGGATCCCGGTAAACCCGGCTTTCGCGAGCAGCGCTCCGTACAGTCCGCTCTGCGACGAGCGCCCCGCGTGCATGCGCTTCACCATCGCGCCGAACTGGGCGGCCATCAGGCCGGCGGCCTGGGTCCCGGCGATGCCGAGGGCGTGAACCGTTTTCCCCGCGTCGAGCTTGAGACCCCGTGCGGCGCCCGCCGCCGCGGAGAACACGCCCAGCGTCGCTCCGGAATGCCAGCCCGAGGCGATGTGCTCGGGGCCCATGCACAGCCCGACGCGCGGCCCGATCTCGTATCCTGCGACCGCGGCGGTCAGGAATTCCTTCCCGCTCATGCCGCGTGCCGTTTCGGCGACGGGAATCAGCGCGGGCAGCACGACCGCGCCCACGTGCAGCACGCCGGCGCGATGCACGTCGTCGAGCTCGAATCCCTGTACCGCGGTGCCGTTGGCGAGCGCCGCGTGCGGCGCCGACAGCTTCTTGTTCGTTCCCCAGATCGCGCACTCCCGGGTCGAATCCACTTTCGCCAGCGACTCCTGAAGGATGCGGCACCACTCGAGGTCGGCGCCGTAGAGCGCGCAGCCGAGGGAATCGAGCATCAGCAGCTTGATCCGGTGCCTGACGTCCTCCGGGATCATTTCGTACTTGAGCCCGGAGACGAAATCCGCGATGCCGCGGGTGTAGGGGTTGTCGTTCGTCGCTTCGTGGGCCATCGCTTGGGCTTGAGGTCTTAAATTAGCCGCCAAGACGCCAAGGACGCCAAGAACGGCAAACACGGAATATTAGAAACAGAAACCCCCGGAAATGCCTGCATGCGCGGCGCGGCACAACTCCGCATCCCTTGTGCTCCCGAACATTGGTTCAAAGCTTTGAACCAGCGCTTTCATATCCAATTTGTTTCCCTTGGCGTTCTTGGCGCCTTGGCGGCTATTTTATTGCGGCTTTGGCGGCGCCGGTGCCGGCGATGCGGCCGAACACCGCGCCGGAAACGAGCCCCGTGCCGCTCGGGTAATTGAAGTAGAACAACCCGCCGACCATCTCGCCCGCCGTATAGAGGCCGGGAATGGGGTGGAAGTGGGCGTCGAGCACCTGCCCGGTGTCCTTGTCGATGCGCAGGCCGCCGAAGGTGAAGGTGATGCCGCAGGTGGTCGCGTAAGCATCGAAAGGCGGCGTGTCGAGCGGCTGCGCCCAGTTCGATTTCTCCGGCGACAGGCCCACCGTGCATTTGCCGTCCTTGACCGTGTGGTCGAAGGCGATGTCCTTGCGCACGGCCGCATTGAACTCGCGCGCGGTCTTGAGGAACTGCGCGGCATTCACGCCTTCGAGCTGCGGGGCGAGCTCTTCGAGCGAGTTGGCCGTGACCTTGGTGACGAACTTGATGCGGTACTCGGAGCGCAGCAGGTGCTTCACCTTGGAGTCGAACACCTGCCACGCGAACTGGCCGGGTTGCTTCAGGACCTCGCCCCCGTACTTGGCGTAGGTGAACGAATGGAAATCGAGCCCCTCGTCCACGAAGCGCTTGCCGTCCGCGTTGACGAGGATGCCGAAGATGTAGCTGTGCTTCTGGAACTGGTCGCCCACGTTGACGTCGCCGAATTCCGGCGCGTAGCGGTCCCAGCCGGTGGCGTGGCAGCCCGACCAGTTGCCGTAGGGGCAGGCGCCGATGTCGAGCGCCATCCTGAGGCCGTCGCCGACATTGAAGCGCGAGCCGCGCACCTTGGCGAGTTCCCAGCCCGGACCGAGGTAGCGCGTCCGCATCTCGGGATTCGCCTCGAAGCCGCCGCAGGCGAGGACCACCGCTTTTGCCCTGAACTCGGCTGCCTTGCCCTTGTGCCGGGCGCGCACGCCGAGCACGCGCTCGCCATCATAGATGAGCGAAGCGGCGCGCGTCTCGTAGAGCACCTCGATGCCGGTCTTCTTCGCCGCCGCGTCGAGGTACTGGACCAGGCCGGCGCCGCCGCCGTTGACCTCGATCGGCATGTTGCCGAAGTACTTGCGCTTGCCGTTGACCATCCCCGACTGGCGGCCGTGGTTCAGGATGAAGCGCGCCCCCTTCGAGCGCAGCCACGCCATGGTGTCGAGGCTGCTGTTGACGAGGATCTCGGACAAATCCGGGTCGGTGCGGTAGCTCGTCAGCCGGTAGAGGACGTCGAGATACTCCTCGCGCGTGTTGGTGCCGAAGTCGCTGTTGGCTGCCTCTTCGTCGCTGATATCGGTGACGCGCCGCAGGTCGGCGAGCGAAGCGTAGGAGAAGCGCATGACCCCGCCCGCGAAGCGGCTGTTGCCGCCGTGCTCGTCCTCGCTCGCGGCTTCCAGCATCGCCACGCCCGCGCCCTCATCTCGCGCCGACAACGCAGCGCACAGTGCCGCGTTGCCCTTTCCCACCACTACTACGTCATAGGTCTTCATTTATCGAGAATTTTCGGCGTTCATCGGCGTTCATCGGCGACGCCTGTCAGGCTTTGCCAACGCCGCGGCAGCTCGACGCGCCGGCTCGTGGTCGCGCCCTGGATGTGATTGCTCATGTAAGCGCGCGACTGGTTGCGGCCGGGGTCGCCGGCCACCAGGATCTCGACCATCTCCGGCTTGATGATGACGTTCACCAGCCGCTGCGGATCGCTCGATGCCGCATACTCGGGCGGCAGGATGCCGTCCTTCACCAGCCCCTCGAAGTTGAACGTCGGTGTCGTCGTCATGCGCGCGTAATGCGTCGCGCGCTCCGCGCTGACCTTGATGTTCTCGTAGAGGTACTGCCGCACCTGGTCCTTGCTCCACTCCGCCGCGACGACCTTGGCGATGCTCGGCCCGGCGACGATGAGCGGGCTCCACAACCCGGTCTTGAACCCGGTATGGGCCCAGTAGGTGAAGCTGCCGCCGATCAGCTCGGCCCATTGCCGCACGTGCTCGACGGCGCGGTCGCTGGCGCTGTAGATGGGGGAGGTGATTGCGACCACACTGCGCACGGTGACGACGTTCTCGCCGGACTTGAAGCCGCGGTCCTCGGCAAACGTGGGCCAGCCGATCTCGCGCGCGCTGTCCTCGTCTTCCGCCATCGCCACCAGGAAGCTCTGGCCGATGCTGCCCTTGTCGCCGGCCCCGGGCGGGATGCGGAAGCCGCAGATGTTGCGCAGGAACAGCCGCACGAAGCGCCCAATGGAGGTGTTGGCCTGCCGGCCCACCCGCATCATGCCCTGGCCATGGTTGAAGTCGAGCGTCTTGACGAGCGGACCGCTCACGATCACCACCGGCTCCCAGCCGGGCGTCGAGCCCGAGTCCTCGATGCGGTACAGCGGGTCGCACATCGCGTCGATCGCGGCCACCAGCACCGGCATGTATTCGGGCCGGCAGCCTGCCATCACTGCATTCACTGCTATGGCACGAACGGTCGCTTCGCGGCCCTCCTGCGGAACGACGCGGATGACATCATCCGGGTCGCGATCGGTGAATCGGAGAAACGCATCCACCCGCTCGCGCGTCGGCGGCACGACCGGCAGACCGTCCGTCCATAGCCGGCGATGGAAATGCTCCTGCACTTCGTCGAACGTGCCCTTGAAGACGATCGTCCCGGGCCCGGGCTCGGCCTTCGCGTCCGCCTCGCGCGGCGCCTCGCCCGTCAATCCGCGGAGCAGGCCCGGTGCCAGCTCCTCGTTCACCTTGCGCCTCAGCTCCTCTTCGCTGTCCACCATCGGCGCGCCGGGATAGACGCCCATCGCGAGCGGCAAGCCCAGCCCCTTGGCGACGACCTCCGCCTGCTTGAGAAAGCCGCTGCCGATGATGGAAGCGGTCGGGATGCCGAGCTTCTCGACGACTGCCGCGGCCCGCAGCACGGCGGGCGTGCAGCTCCCTCAGGCGCCGATGCCGAGGATCGCGGCGTCCGCCTTGTGCGCGCGGAGCTTCTCCGGCAGGGCGGCGACCACTTCGCGCTCGCGCGCGCCGTGGAAATTGCCGAATTGCTCGTGCCCCACGAAGTTCACGCGCGGGAAACGCGCCTTGATGTACTCGCGCACCATCGGATAGATGGTTTCGCCGCGGAAGATCACGTCCCACAGCTCGCATACCGTCTTGCCGTTCAAATCCGGCAGCCGCGGCGCCGCCCGCGTGTCGGTAACGGCCCGCCGCGCCAGCGGCCACAATACGTCGTATCGGGGCTCAGTCTGCTTGCTCATGCTCTTTCCTTAAGTCGTCAGTCGTCAGCCGTCAGCCGTCACTCGTCACCGCCGCGGCATCAAAGCGAGCCTTTGATGCCCGCCGCCTCGATGACGCGCGTGAACTTTTCGGTTTCGCGCGCCAGGAATTCGGCGAAGCGCTCGGGGGAGCTCGCGACCACCGTCATGCCGTCGTCGGCGAGCCGGTTCGTGAGCTCGGGAAGCTTCAGTATGCGCACCACCTCGGCATTGAGCTTGACGATCGCGTCGCGCGGCGTTGCGGACGGCGCCAGCAGGCCGTACCAGTTGGTCATGTCGTAGCCCTTGAGGCCCGCCTCCGCGATGGACGGGATGTCCGGCGCGATCGGCGTGCGCTCGGGCGTGGTGACGCCCAACGCGCGGAGCTTGCCGGCCTTGATCAGCGAAATGCTTTGCAGGATGTTCATGAAATAAACCGGCACCCGGCCCGCCATCACGTCGGTTACCGCGGCGCCGGCGCCCTTGTAAGGGATATGGACCATCTTGATGCCGCTCATCGAATTGAAGAGCTCGGCGCTGAGATGGGGCAGGGTGCCGGCGCCGGACGAGCCGAAGTTGATCTCGCCCGGACGCGCCCGCGCGAAGGCGATCAGTTCTTTCACTGATTTCACCGGCAGCGACGGGTGGACCACCAGCGTGAGCGGGCCGGACGCGAGCCACGACACCGGCGCCAAATCGCGCGTGTGATCGTAAGGCAGTTTTTTATAAAGGCCCGGGTTTCCGGCGTAGCCCGCGGGCACGATCAGCAGGGTATGCCCATCGCCCGCGGCCTTCGCCACGAACGCGGTGCCGACCGTGCCGGCGGCGCCAGGGCGGTTGTCCACCACCACCGGCTGGCCCCACGATTCATTCAGCTTCTGCGCGATGAGCCGCGCGAGTATGTCGGTGCCGCCGCCGGGCGTGAACGGAACCACGATGCGCATGGGACCGGACGGGTACTGCTGCGCCGGCGCATTCGCGGCGGCTGCGAGCACAAGGGTCAGCGCGATGACCGCCCGTCCGAGACTGCGTGAAATCCGTAGCTTCACAATGTGGTCCCGGAGGGTTGCTCTGCGGAAATCACGTGAGCGATGTAACGTGGGAATCTTAACCTAAGTCGGCGCGACGAGCGCACGGCTCCAAAGCAACCGCCAAGGTGTTGCCGCTCCGTTTCTCGTGGCGTCTTGGCGGTTCAGTCAGTGTTCTTGTATTCCTTTGCGACTTTGCGCCTTTGCGTCGAGGATTTTCATCGGCGTTCATCGGCGGTTCCATGCTCAAGCAGCGGCCGGAAAGCGCAGCTCGACCACGACGCCGTTGCGGTCCGCGCGATTCGACGCGGACGCCCGGCCCCCGTGAAATTCCGCGATCAGCCGCACGATATAGAGGCCGAGTCCCAGGTGCGGATCGCCGGCGGGCCGGTCCTTGCGCACGGACACCATGGATTCGAACAGGCGGTTCTTCATCTCCGCGGGGAGCAGCGGCCCCGTGTTGCTGAAGCGGAGCACAACCTCCGTGCTGGTGCGCTGAAGCGAGATTTCCACCGGCGCCTCGCCGGTCGAGAAATCGGCGGCATTGGCGGCGAGCTTGTCCAGCATCTGGGCAAAAAGATCCGGCGCACCGCGCAGCGACACGGGCTCTTCGGTCATCGCGAGCTTGAAGCGTTGGCCGGGATAGGCCGCGGCGTAGCCCTCGACGCAGCCCGCGAGGACGGTCTGGACCTCGAACCGCTCGCGCTCGCCGCTGCGCATGACCTGCTCGAGCCGCGTGGCCTCGGCCATCCGGGTCAGTATGGTTTCCAGCCGCCTGACGCCTTCCTCGGCCCGCGCCACGTAGACGCCGCCGTCGCCCGCCGGCTGCTGGAGCCGGATGTTGTCGAGGGAGGAGCGCACGACCGCGATCGGCGTGCGCAGCTCGTGCGCGAGGCGCCCGGCCATGTTCTCGAGATACGCGTTGTATTGCGCGAGACGCTCGAGCACGGTGGAGAAGCTGCGCGAAAGATCGCCGATCTCGTCGCGCGCGTGCTCGCCGGCCGCCAGGTTGCGCACGCGCCCCTGGGAATCGATCGCGTTCTCCGCTTCGTTGCGCAGCCGCCGCAGGCGCCATGACAGGCGCGAGGCGAACAGCAGCAGGACCAGCGCCGCCGCGGCGAACGCGATCAGGGTGACTGCCACGAGCTGCTCGAAGGCGCGGTTGCGCATCGAGACGATAGCGTCGGTATTTTCCTCGACGACCACGGCGCCGACCACAGTATCGCCCACCCACACGGGATGAGCGACGGAAAGGATGACGCCGTGGCCGGACGGGGCGGGCCGGCGCCGCAGCGTTGTCGCGCCGTCGAGCGCGCGCTCGACCTCGCGCCCGCCGAACACGACATCGTTCGGGATG
>JBIOVQ010000023.1:0-11380 GCA_044867805.1 Burkholderiales bacterium
GTTACTCCCGTGTCCGAGGATCGCAAGCGGCAGATAAGGGAATTCATCGAGCTGGATTTCTCGGCGCCGTTTCGCGGGCAGCCGGGGCCGAGAAAGAAAAGGCGCTCTTAGTCTGGCTTGATGCCGACCGCCCGCACCACCTTGCCCCACTTGTCGAGCTCGGCCCGGATGAAGGCGGGCCATTCACCCTGAGCGAGCGTTCTCGCCTCGATGGCCTGGCGCCCGAGCTGCTCGCGGAAATCCGCGTGGTCCGCGATGCGCTTGAGCTCGCCGCGCAGGCGGTCCGCGGCCACACGCGGCGTGCGCGCCGGCGCGACCACCGTATACCAGGACGGCACGTCCACGCCGGTCACACCGCTCTCGGCGAGCGTAGGGATCTCCGGGGCGAGCGGCGAGCGGCGGGGACTCGTGACCGCGAGCGCGACGAGGCGGTTCGCGCGCACGAACGGCATGCTCGAGGTGATCGAGCCGAAGAACATATGGCTCTCGCCCGCGATCACGGCGTTGGCCGCGGGGCCGGCGCCCTTGTAGGGCAGGTGCACGAGATTCACGCCGGCCACCATCTTGAACAGCTCCGCGGCGAGGTGCAGGTTGGTGCCGCTGCCGCTCGAGGCGTAATTGAGCTTGCCGGGCTGGCTCTTCGCGAGCGCGATGAATTCGTTGACCGTGCGCGCGGGAACGGAAGGATTGATTACCACGATGTGGTAGGACGAGGCGAGGAGATCGAGCCCGGCAAAATCCTTCACGGAGTCGTACGGCTGCTTAGAGATCGTGGGCGAGATCGCGAGCGGGCCGATGAAGCCGAGCAGCAGCGTGTAGCCGTCGGGCGGGGCCTTGGCCGCGATGTCCGTGGCGATGACACCGCCGCCGCCCGCGCGGTTGTCGATGACGACCTGCTGCCCGAGTGCCTCGGTGAGCCGATTGCCGATCACGCGCGCGATCAGGTCCACGCCGCCGCCGGGCGGGAACGGCACGAGCAGCCGCAGCGGCCGCGATGGATACTCGGCCGCGGCGGCCGTCGTGACGCTCAACAGCGCCGCCAGGATAGCGCAGCCTATTTGTCGTGGACTCCCCGTTCCCATATGGCAGGCCCCTTGTAGAATACCAACAAACCCACGACCGAACCGATCGGGCCGTGGCCTCGAGGCCCAAAGCCGCGGCAACGCGCATCCCATGACAGAACAAGTGTATGCCCATGCCGCGGCGGTGACCGGGCAACCGGGCAGCGGGCATTCACCGGCGGGATGTCCGGTGGAGGAAACGCTGTGCCCGGTGGTGGCCCATGAGTGGGTCAACGACGAGTACAAGCACCTCGTCGTGAAGGCCACGCCCAAGGCGCTGGCGGCGCAGCCCGGCCAGTTCTTCCATCTGTTGTGCCCGTCGCCCGACGAAGGCGAGGTGTGGTTCCGCCGGCCGCAGAGCGTCTACCGCGTGGCGCGCTCGACCGGTCGCGTCGAGTTCCTCTACAAGGTCGCCGGGCGCGGCACCCGGGGCCTGACGAGCCTCGAGCCCGGCGACACGCTCAACATGCTCGGGCCCCTGGGCATCGGCTTCAAGCTGGAGCCGCAGTGGAAAAACGTGGTCGTGCTCGGCCGCGGCGTGGGTCTCGCGACGATGGCGCCGATTTCCCAGCTCGCCGGCGAGCGCGGCGTGCGCGTGACCGCGATCCTCAGCGCGCGCAGCGAGGAGCTCGCGATGGCCGCCGATCTCTTCGCGACCGTGGGCACGGTCGTCAAGGTGCTCGACACCGACGGCACGAGCGCGGTGGAGAACGTCGAGGCGATCCTGCGCCGGCTGGTCGCGGACAAGAAGGCGGACGCCTTCTTCACGTGCGGCTCGAACCGGCTGATGCAGCTCATGAAGCGCCTCGGCAAGGAGCACCGGATCCCGGGACAAATGGCGATGGAGCAGATCATGGCGTGCGGGCTGGGGCCCTGCTACATCTGCGTGCGCACCTTCGAGGTGAAGGGCAAGCTCGAAATGCGCCGCGTGTGCGTGGAAGGACCGGTGTTCGATCTGCAGGAGTGCCTCGGATGGTAGACATGGCGGTGAAGATCGGGGCGGTGACGCTGCCCAACCCGGTGCTCCCGGCCTCGGGCACCTTCTCCACGGAGCTGTCGCGGGTCATCGATCTCAACCGGCTGGGCGGGCTCATCACCAAGACGGTGTCGCGCAGCTACCGGGCGGGCAACCCGCCGCCGCGGGTGTCGGAGATCGAGGCCGGCATGATCAATTCCATCGGCCTGCCGACGAAGGGCCTCCAGTACTTCCTCGACGTGCAGCTCGCCGAGTACCGGCGCTTCAAGCCGCCGCTCGTCGCGAGCGTGACCTCCACCGACATCGACGACTTCGCCGCGATGGCGCGCGAAGTGAGCGTGCCGGGCGTCGCCGCGATCGAGCTCAACATCTCGTGCCCGACGCGCGAGCCGGGCGGCGGCAATTTCGCGCTGAACGAGGAGCATACCTACAAGGTGGTGAAGCGCTGCCGGGAGGCCACGCAGAAGCCGCTGTGGGCCAAGCTTTCGCCCAATGCGGGCGACATCTCCGCGGTGGCGGAGGCGGCGGAGAAGGCCGGGGCGAACGCGATCACCGTGTCGAACACCATCCTCGGGCTCAAGATCAACCTGGAGACGTTCCGTTCCTGCATCGGCCAGGGCTACGGCGGCATCTCGGGGCCCGGGGTGAAGGCCATCATCCTGCGCATGGTCCACCAGTGCGCGAAGTGCGTGAAGATCCCGATCATCGGCTGCGGCGGCATCATGAAGGCCGAGGACGTGGTCGAATACCTGCTCGCGGGCGCGAGCGCGGTCGAGATCGGCTACCTGAGCTTTCGCAACCCCACCGGGATGATCTCGATCATCGAGGGGCTGGAAAAATGGTGCGAGCGGCGCGGCGTCAAGCGCGTGGCCGAGCTCACCGGGGCGATGCTCGACCACCCGCCGCGCGACACCTACGAAGCCGGAAAAATGGGTATTAGCTAGTGATCCCTACCAACGAAAACCTTCGACGCAAAGCCGCGAAGGCGCAAAGGAAAACAAAATGAAGAATAGTTTTTTCAAGACTTTGCGTCTTTGCGCCTTTGCGTCAAGAATTTGAATTTCGATGGACCGCATCACGATCCGCAAGCCCGACGACTGGCACCTGCACGTGCGCGACGGCGCGATGCTGAAGGCGGCGCTGCCGTTCACCGCGCGCAATTTCGGCCGCGCCATCATCATGCCCAACCTGCTGCCGCCGGTATGCACGGTCAAGGAAGCGGAGGCCTACCGGGAGCGGATCCGGAAGGCGCTGCCGGCGGGCGCGAAGTTCGAGCCGCTGATGACGTGCTACATGACGCACGACACGGCTCCGGACGAAGTGGAGGCCGGCTTCAGGGCGGGCGTGTTCACCGGCGTCAAGATCTACCCGGCGAACGTCACCACCAATTCCGCGGCCGGCGTCTCCGACTATCGCAGGATCCGCCGCGTCATCGAGCGCATGGAGAAGATCGGCATGCGTCTCCTGATCCACGGCGAGGTGATCGACCCCGAAGTCGACGTGTTCGACCGCGAGGCGGTATTCATCGAGCGCGAGCTCGCTCCGCTGACGCGCGACTTCCCCGGGCTCAAGGTGATCCTCGAGCACGTTTCGTCGAAAACGGGCGTGGATTTCGTGCGCTCGAAGGCGGGGCAGGTGGGCGGCACCATCACGCCCTACCACCTCATGCTCACGCGCACCGACTGGCTCGGCTGGGGCAACCGGCCCTACATGTACTGCGCCCCCGTCATCAAGACCGCTCAGGACCGCACGGCGCTGCGGGCGGCCGCAACGTCGGGCGAGAGCAGCTTTTTCCTGGGTACGGACTCGGCGCCGCACCCGGTGAAGAGAAAGCTCGACGTCGTCGGCGCCGCGGGGCTGTTCAATTCGCCGGTCGCGATCGAGTCCTACGCGCAGGTGTTCGCCGAGGAGAACGCGCTCGACAAGCTCGAGGCGTTCACCTCGCTCAACGGGCCGCGGCACTACGGGCTGCCGCCCAACGCCGAGACGATCACGCTCGAGCGCGCGCCGTGGCAGGCGCCGGAGGAAACGAGGATAGAGGGCCCCGAGGAGCGCGCTCTGATACACCGCGGCGGCGAGACCATACCCTGGCGGGTTCTTTCATAGCCGCGGATAAACGCAGATAAACGCGGATGGAAGTAAGAAACTTCAAAGTAATCGAGCGAAAAAAGCTCGGCTAGCTGTATTTGGTTCTATTCATGGAGGCTTTGTTCTCCGGTCTTATCTGTGTGTATCTGCGTTTATCTGCGGCTCCGTGGTTGTTAGATTTTGGTGTGCGATCATCAGCGGTTTCATAGGTTTGCGGGTTACCGATGGAGTTCGACAACACGCTGGAAGTGCCACTGCCGCCCGCGGAAGCGTGGCCGGTGCTGCTCGACATCCGGCGCATCGCCGCCTGCATACCGGGGGCCGAGCTGACCGAGGTCGTGGACGAGCGCACCTACAAGGGCAAGGTCGCGGTGCGCATCGGTCCCGTGGCGCTGTCGCTGGTCGGGCAGGCCCGGCTGGAAGATATCGACGAGGCGAACCACAGGGCGCGCGTGAAGGCCCAGGGCTCCGACCCCAAGGGCCGAGGCAGCACCGACTCGGTGATCGAATTCCGGCTCGAGCCGGCGGGCGCCGGCAGCCGCGTGCTGATCCACTCGGACGTGAAGCTGGCGGGCTCGATCGCGCAGTACGGCCGCGGCTCCGGCATGATCCAGAGCGTCGCCGCGCAGCTGATCGGGCAGTTCGGAGAAGCGCTCAAGGCGCAGATCGCGCAGGCGGGCTCGGGAAGAGAGCCGGGCCCTGCCAAGCCGATCTCGGGACTGACGGTGCTCGGGAAAGCGGCGTGGGACTCGCTCAGCCGAGTGCCACAGAAACCGCCATCGAAACCAACTTCAAAATAGACAGGATTCATGAAGCCGGCACCGTTTGCCTATCACGCGCCGCGCACCGTCGAGGAGGCGGTCGGCATGCTCGCCGAGGTCGCGCCGCGCGAGGGGCGGGTGCTGGCGGGCGGCCAGAGCCTCGTTCCCGCGATGGCATTGCGGCTCGCCCGCCCCGCGCATCTGGTCGACATCAACGGCGTGAAGGAGCTCGAACGGATCTCGGTGGAGGCGGGGGAGCTCGTGATCGGCGCCTGCGTGCGCCATGCGGCTTTCCATCGCACCGTCGTCGACGGGCCCCTGGGCGCCCTGCTGTCGGTCGTGGCGCGTCATATCGCGCACCTCCCGATCCGCACGCGGGGCACCTTCTGCGGCAGCCTGGCCCATGCCGATCCCGCTTCCGAGTGGTGCCTCGTTGCCGCCACGCTGGGCGCGAGCATGGTCGCGCGCAGCGTGCGCGGCACCCGCGCCATCCCGGCCGCCGGTTTCTTCCGCGGCACGATGACCACTGCCCTCGAGGCCGACGAATTGCTGGCGCAAGCGCGCATTCCCCTGCTCGCGCCCGACGCCCGCTTCGGCTTCGCGGAATTCAGCCGGCGCGCCGGGGATTTCGCGATCGCGATGGCGCTGGCGACCTATCGTCTCCGGAACGGCGTCATGGCCGATCCGCGCGTCGGTATCGGCGGCGTGGAGGACAAGCCGCGGCGGCTCGCGCAGGCGGAGGCGGCACTCGACGGAAAGCGGCCTGGCAGGGAAGCGTTCCTCGCCGCCGCGCAGACGGTCGCCCGGGCCGTTGCGCCGCTCGACGATGCGCGCTATCCCGCCCGCTACCGGCGCGAAGTCGCGGCGGCGATGGCGCGTCGCGCCCTGGAGAGCGCCGCGGCGTGAAGATACGCGTCACGCTCAACGTGAACGGCCGCGACCACCCGGTCGAGGTCGAGCCGCGCAAGGCGCTCGCCGACGCGATCCGCGAGGAATGCGGGCAGACCGGGACGCACACCGGCTGCGAGCACGGCGTGTGCGGGGCCTGCACCGTGCTGCTCGACGGCGAGCCGATCCGCTCCTGCCTCATGTTCGCCGTGCAGGCGGCGGGCCACCCGATCCGCACGGTGGAGGGCCTGGCAGGAAAGGAAAATGAGGGCGAGAAATTGCATCCGCTCCAGCGCGCCTTCATCGAGCACCATGGGCTCCAGTGCGGCTACTGCACGCCGGGATTTCTCATGCTGGCGGCGGGAGCCCTGGAGCGAGATCCGGCCATCAGCGACGAGGCGCTGCTCGAAGTGCTGTCGTCCAACCTGTGCCGCTGCACCGGCTACCAGAACATCGTCAAGGCCGTGCGCGCGGCGGCGGGCGAGATGCGTCGCAAATGAAAGCGAAGATGATCGGGCAGCCCGTGCAGCGGCTGGAAGACCTGCCGCTCGTGACCGGCCGCGGCCGCTACGTCGCGGACGTCAATTTCCCGAACCAGCTCCATATGCGCGTCGTGCGCTCCGCCTGCGCGCACGGCGAGCTCGCGTCCATCGACACGGCGCAAGCGCGGTCGGCGGCAGGCGTCATCGCCGTGTGGACCGCCGCGGACATCGCCGGACTGCGGCCCATTGCGCTGCGGGAAGGGCCCGATGAAAAGCTCGATCCCTATCTCCAGCCGGTGCTGGCCGGTAAACGCGTGCGCTACGTCGGCGAGCCGGTCGCGGTCGTGTTCGCCGAGGATCCCTATCTCGCCGAGGACGCGGCCGACCTCGTGAACGTGGAAGTGCGGGAGCTGCCTCCCGTGCTGGAGGCGCACGCCGCGCCCGCGCAGTTCGAGCCGGGGCGCCCGACCGAGCCGCTCGTCATCCGCAAGGGCTACGGCGACGTGGAGTCCGCGTTTCGCGCCGCCCACGCGGTGGTCGAGCTGGACCTCTCGATCGGCCGCCACTCGGGCGTCCCGCTGGAAACCCGGGGCGCTGTCGCGCGCTACGACGCCGCGCGCGACCTGATCCAGATGTACGGCGCGGCCAAGGTGCCGCATCGCACGCGCGACGGCATCGCGCACGTGCTGGGGCGCGACCCGTCCCGCGTCCAGTTGTACGAGGGCCATGTCGGCGGCAGCTTTGGCGTGCGCGGCGAGGTCTACCCGGAGGACGCGCTGGTCTGCCTCGGCGCCCTGCGGCTCGGGCGGCCGGTCAAATGGATCGAGGACCGTTACGAGCACCTCATTGCCGCGAACCACTCGCGCCAGCAACGGCACCGCGTGCGCGCCGCGGTGGATGAGACCGGGCGCCTGCTCGCGCTGGATGACGCGTTTTTCCACGACCAGGGCGCCTATCCGCGCACGCACGGCGCGCGAGTGGTGGACCTCACGGCCGGCATGCTGCCGGGGCCGTACCACGTGCCCGCCTACCGCGTGGCGGGCCACTACCGCCTCACCAACAAGACCCCGGCCGCGACCTACCGCGCGCCGGGCCGCTTCGAAGGCGCTTTCGTGCGGGAGCGCCTGATGGACGCCATCGCCCGGCGCCTGGGCCTCGACCGGCTCGAAGTGCGGCGCCGCAATCTCATTCCAA
This sequence comes from Burkholderiales bacterium, assembly GCA_044867805.1. GTDB lineage: Bacteria > Pseudomonadota > Gammaproteobacteria > Burkholderiales > SG8-41 > SG8-41. Next base: position 7,451 of record JBIOVQ010000023.1, read on the forward strand.
AGTCGGCGATGCCGTACCGGCGCGGGCTCGACGCCATCGGCGACGAAGTGGAGTTCGATTCTGGCGACTATGCGGGGTTGCTCGGCAAGGCGCTTGCCCGCGCCGGCTGGGATGCCCTGCAAGGCGAGCTTGGGCGCCGCCGCGCGGCGGGCGAAGCCGTCGGCGCGGGCGTCGCGATGTTCGTCGAGAAGAGCGGCCTCGGTCCGCGCGACACCGCGCACGTGACCGTGGACGGGGCGGGCGGCGTCGAGGTGGTCACCGGCTCGGCCTCATCGGGGCAGGGCGTGGAGACGGTCATGGCGCAAATCTGCGCGGAGGCGCTCGGCGTGGATTACCGGCGGGTGCGCGTGGTCCACGGCCAGACCGAGCGCATCGCTCGCGGCATCGGCGCGCATGCGGCGCGCGCGACCGTCATGACCGGGTCGGCGGTCCATGTCGCGGCCACGAACGTCCGCGCGAAGGCGCTCTCGGCCGCGGCCGGGCTGATGCGCGTGCCGGCCGAAGCGCTGGATGTCGTCGACGGCAAGGTCGTGCGAAAAGACAGCCCGGACGCGATCTCGATGGACCTGGGCGAAGTCGCGCGCGCCGTGGAGGGGACCCCCCAGGCGCTCACGGCAGAAGGCACGTTCGCGACCGGGCACATGACCTATCCCTATGGCGTGCAGATTGCCGTCGTCAGGGTGGACCGGGATACCGGTGGGGTCGCGGTCGAACGGAGCCTCCTCGCCTACGACGTCGGCCGCGCGGTCAACCCGATGCTGGTGGAGGGCCAGCTCGCCGGGGGCTACGCGCAGGGGCTCGGCGGCGCGCTACTGGAGGAATTCCAGTACGACGAGCGCGGCCAGCCGCTGTCGGTGACCTTCGCCGACTATCTCCAGGCCACCGCGCGCGAGATGCCGGCGCTGGAGATTCTGCTGACGGAGGATGCGCCGAGCCCCCTCAATCCGCTCGGCATCAAGGGGGCGGGCGAGGGCGGCATTCCCGCGGTGGGCGCGGCGCTCGCCTCCGCGATAGACGACGCGATCGGCATCCCGGGAGCGGTGACGAGCCTGCCGGTCACGCCGATGCGGCTGAAGGAAATCCTGGATCGCGCGGCCGGCGACGGCGCGAAATCCTGACGCCCGCGGAGTTTGCAGTTTGCAGTGGGCAGTTTGCAGTTACTGCCAACTGACAGCTGCCAACTTTCTTCCGCGGCGGTGCGGCGCGCCTCGCGCGCGCCCGCGCCGCGCAGGCCGTCGAGAATGGCCAGCGCGCGCGACATCGAGAACTCGTAGGTCTTCGGGTGCCATGCCTTGGCGTTGCCGCGCATCATGTAGCCGTGGAGGACGCCCGGGAAGATGTGCACTTCCACGTTTTTCTGGCGCGCCGGCACGCCGCGGTAGATCGTCTGCACCTCGGGCGGCGCGGCGTGGTCCTGGTCGCCCCAGATGATGCAGACGGGCTGCGTCACGCCGTCGAGATCCTTCAGGTAGTCGATCAGCTGCGTGCCGTGGCAGGAAATGCCGGCGGCGTAGCCGAGGCGCTTGGGCCCGAGGATCGCGTAGGGGCCGCCGAAGCAGAAGCCCATTGCCGCCGCGCGCCCGTTGAATTGCCGGAGCTTCTTCACCGCGGCGAGCGTGTCCGCCATGTCCGCTTCGCCGGTCCGGATCACCTCGAGCCGCGGCTGCGAGCGCGTCTTGGTGCGGTCGTCGTCGCGCGGGAGCGGGCCCGGCACCGTGCGCCAGAAGAGATCGGGCGCGGCGGCGATGTAGCCGTGCCCGGCGAACTCGTCGGCGATGCCGCGGATGTCCTGGTCCACGCCGTGCACCGCCGAGGCGAGGACGATGGCCGGCACCTTTTCCGAACCGGAGGGCGTCGCCAGATAGCAGTCGAAGTCTTTGCCTTCCCTGGAGCGGATCTTGATATTGGTCGCGGGCATGAGGTCTCCTTCAGATTCGAGTAATGGGTGACGAATGATGCGTGATGGGTCCGGAAATTCTACACCTCACTTCAGATTGAAACGCTGGGAGCGGATGAAGGCGCCGAAGTCCGCGCGCTCGGGGACCGAGTATTGGCGGGCCTTGTCTTCCGACCAGCCGTAGAAATCCGCGCTGCCGTAGCGGTCCGTGTAGCGCTGCTTCCGATAGGGTTGTGTCGCGTGACGGCGCCGGTCGTAGGCGTCGATCTTCGCGCGGATGCCGGTCTCGTCGTAGCGGTCGACGTGAACCGTGACCTCCAGCGGCAGGCGCGGCGAAATGTGGCCGGCTTCGGCCGGATAGCCGACGCACAGACCCGCCACCGGAAACACCCAGCCGGGCAGCGCCAGCATCCGGCTCAATTCAAGCGGGTGGTTGCGCACGTGGCTCACCGGACAGGCGCCGAGTCCCACCGCTTCCGCCGCGCGGATGAAGGTCATCATCACGAGCGCGGCATCCACCGCGGCGTTGAGGAAATGATCGAGATGGTCGTTGGCGAACGTCTTGCCGCGCCATTCGCTCACCTGGCGCAGCCGCCGGTGGTTGGCGAGAAACACCAGGAACACCGGCGCGTCCGCGATCCACGGCATGTCGGGTATCCCGTCCGCGATCGCCTTTACCTTGGCGCGATCAGTCACGTGCACGATGTCGGCTTGCTGCAGGTCGGACTTCGACGGCGCTGAGACGGCGCAGGCGAACAGCAGCCGCAGCAGCGCCGGCTCGACCGCCCGGCTTGCGTACTTGCGGTGGGTGCGGTGCGCGGCCATGCGCGCCAGCTCATCGAGGCCGGGCAGGGCGGGGTCGGCCTTGAACCCCGCCCCGAAGCGCTCGGCGAGCGCCTTCTCCACGAGGCCGGAGCGTGATTCCTGTTGTTGGGTCATGAAAGGGCTCCCGGGAACAGACCGCGCATGTTACCGCGAGCCCTGATTTTTCTTGCGAAAATGCGAAAAAGTATCGTAGAATCACGCCCTTTCCGCATTCCGGGGCGGGCAGGAACACATATGGTCGTCATACGTCTGGCACGCGGCGGGGCGAAGAAGCGCCCGTTCTACAACCTGGTGGTGGCCGATTCGCGCCGCGCGCGCGACGGCCGCTTCGTCGAGAAGATCGGCTTCTACGATCCGAAGGCGCCGGAAGGCCGCGAACGCCTGCGCATCGACCGCGAGCGGCTGACGTACTGGAAGAGCAAGGGCGCGCAGATGTCGGACACCGTGGCGCGCCTGGTCAAGCAGCTTGGCGAACAGAAGGCCGCCTGAGAAGCTGGTATTGATGGGGCGCATCAGCGCCCCGTTTGGCGTCAAGGGCTGGGTGAAGGTCCAGCCGCTCACCGCGCAAGCGCGCAACCTGCTCGATTACCCGGTGTGGTGGGTGGAGCGCAACGGCGAGTGGCACAGGCACGAGGTTGCGGCCGCCAAGGTCCAGGCAGGTGCGGTGGTCGCGCAGCTCGCAGGCTGCGAAGACCGCGAGGCGGCGGCGGCGTTCCGGGGACGCAGTATCGCGGTGCCGCGCTCCGAGCTGCCGCGAACGCAGGCGGGCGAGCATTACTGGGCCGACCTGATCGGCCTGGCGGTGGTAAACGGAAAGGCGCAGGACCTCGGCCGCATCACCGGGATCGTGCAGACCGGCGCGAACGACGTGCTGGTGGTGGAAGGAGAGCGTGAGCGGCTGATCCCGTTCATCGCAGGAGTCATTCGGGAAGTGGACGTGCCCGCGGGCGCCGTGCGGGTGGAGTGGGACTCGGATTACTAGTGCCGATCCAACTTTTTGTTGCTGATGTTGACGGTGCTGCAGTGTTGGGTGGCGACGGGCGGGGCGTGCTGAGTAGAGACAAGTTGGAACGGCACTAGACCATGTATCAGTTCGACGTGGTCACGCTGTTCCCGGAGATGTTCGACGCCGTTACCGACAGCGGCGTGACGGGCCGGGCGCGGGAACGCAGGCTGTTCGAGCTGGTGTTGTGGAATCCGCGGAGCTA
>JBIOVQ010000024.1:0-4844 GCA_044867805.1 Burkholderiales bacterium
GGATCGGACGGGAGGGATATGTCTGGGCGCTGGCCGCGCCGCAAAGCAGCGCGATGACCAGCGCCGAGACATATCCGCGACTCGCGACTCGTGACTCGCGGGTGGGCCCCCAACCAGGGAACCTTCGCATCGTCTTTTTTGTGAACATGACTCCCTCCTCGAGCGGCGATTTTACCACCGGCGGCGCTCGATTCGATTCGGCACCGCCCACAGCGAATGCTCGCGCGAGGGGCGGGTGTCGAGAATCGAGGGGAAGAAACCGCCGTTCACTCGTCGCTCGTCACTCAGCACTCAGCACTGGTAGGATTATGGCGTGGCAATGTCCCCCGGTTTCGTCGCTCCGCCGAAAGGCGATCTTGTCCACCTGCTGCGCCTCGGTCGCTTCCTCATGCCGTATCGGGCGCGTATCGCCGGCGCGCTGTTCGCCCTGGTGATCGCGGCGAGCTGCGTGCTGGTGCTGGGGCAGGGGCTGCGTCACGTGGTCGACGCGGGCTTCGGCAGCCGTGATCCGCGGCTGCTCAACGCTGCGCTGGCGGCCGTGGTTGGGGTTTCCGTGGTGCTGGCGTGCGCGACCTGGGCGCGCTTCTACCTCATGATGAGCGTCGGGGAGCGCATCATCGCCGACCTCAGGAACGCGGTGTTCTCCCACGTGCTGACGCTCTCGCCCGCGTTCTTCGACGCGGCCCGCACCGGCGAGATCTCGTCGCGCCTGACCAACGACAGCGAGCAGCTGCGGCAGGTGGTCGGTTTCGGCTTCTCGATGCTCCTGCGCAACGGGCTCATGATGCTGGGCGCGCTGGTGCTGCTGTTCGCCACCAGTCCCAAGCTCGCCGCGCTGATCGTGCTCGGCGTGCCGGCCACCCTCATACCGATCCTGCTGATGGGGCGGCACGTGCGGCGCCTGTCGCGCGTCAACCAGGACCGGGTGGCCGACGTCTCCGCGCACGTGGATGAATCGCTGCACGAGATACGCACCGTGCAGGCGTACCGCCATGAGGAGCGCACCCGCAGCCGCTTCGTGGAAGCGACCGAGGCCGCCTACGGCGCGGGCCTGCACCGCGTGCGGGTCAAGGCGTGGCTGATCTCGATCGTGATGCTGATCGGGTTCTGCGCCGTGGGCGTGATCCTCTGGATCGGCGGCCACGACGTGTTCGCCGGGCGCATGACGGCCGGGGAGCTTTCGGCCTTTGTCTTCTACGCCGCGATCGTGGCGGCCGGTGCCGGCACGGTGTCGGAAGTCTGGGGCGAGATCCAGCGCGGCGCCGGCGCCACCGAGCGCCTGATGGAGCTCCTCGACACCCGTCCCGCGCTCGCCACCGCCGCGCCCGTCATCAAGCTGCCGCCGCGCGTCGCCGGCGCGATTCGCTTCGATGACGTGCGCTTCGCTTATCCCGGCCGGCCCGAAGTCGTCGCTCTCGGGCCGGTGTCGTTCGCGGTGGACCCGGGCGAGCGGGTAGCGCTGGTCGGCCCCTCCGGCGCGGGAAAGTCCACCATCTTTTCGCTGCTGCTGCGGTTCTACGATCCGCTCTCGGGACGCATCCTGGCGGACGGCGCCGACATCCGGCACTGCGATCCCCACGACGTGCGGCGCGCCATGGCGCTGGTGCCGCAGGAGCCGGTGATCTTCGCCGCGAGCGTCACCGAGAACGTGCGCTTCGGCCGGCCGGGTGCGTCGTTCGACGCGGTGCGCGACGCCTGCGCCGCGGCCTACGCCCTGGAGTTCATCGAGCGCCTGCCGCAGGGCTTCGACACCGACCTGGGCGAGCGCGGGGTGAAGCTCTCGGGCGGCCAGCGCCAGCGTGTCTCGATCGCGCGCGCGATCCTCGCCGACCGGCCCATCCTGCTGCTGGACGAGGCCACGAGCTCGCTCGACGCCGAGAGCGAGCGCCAGGTCGCGCAGGCGCTCGAGCGCCTCGCGCGCGGGCGCACGACGCTCGTCATCGCGCACCGCCTCGCCACCGTGCGCCACGCCGACCGCATCATCGTGCTCGACCGCGGCCGCATCCACGCCGTGGGCACGCACAACGAGCTGCTGCGCGCCAACGGCCTCTACGCCCATCTTGCGCGGCTGCAGTTCATCGCCGAAGGCGAAACTGCCTGAGTGCGCTTCGGTAATATTGGAATCCATCGCAGGCAGTTTCGCCTGAAAAGTCCGCCATATCGATCGCTGGATAGTTCTTTCGCACTGCTAGGGTCATCCTTCATCCTTCATCCGTGGGTTGCGGTATGATCACGCGCTTCCAATCCTTCATTCCACGGAGAACCAGCATGTTGCAGTCACGCTTTTTGCGCCGATCCTTTCTGGCGCTGTGTCTGGCCGCGCTGTCCACGGCCGCCTTTGCCCAGGACAAGCAAGGCGACCAGAAATACGAGCCGGAAGTCGGCCAGCACGGCAAGGACGTGGTCTGGGTGCCCACCTCGCAGGCGCTGGTGGACAGGATGCTCGATCTGGGGCGCGTCACGGCGCGCGACTACGTGATCGACCTCGGCTCCGGCGACGGGCGCACGGTGATCACTGCCGCGAAGCGCGGCGCGCGCGCCCTCGGCATCGAGTACAACCCGGACATGGTCGCCCTGTCCCAGCGCAATGCCGCCAGGGAGGGCGTGAGCGAAAAGGCGAAGTTCGTGAAGGCCGACCTGTTCGAGAGCGATTTCTCGCAAGCGACGGTCATCACGATGTTCCTGCTGCCCGACATCAACCTGAAGCTGCGCCCGAAGATCCTCGATCTCAAGCCCGGCACGCGCATCGTGTCGAACTCCTTCACGATGGGCGAGTGGAGCCACGACCGCAGCGTGCGGGCGGGCGAGAAGGACGGCTGCCAGTCGTACTGCACCGCCTACCTGTGGATCGTGCCGGCCAAGGTCGAAGGCGTCTGGCACCTGCCGAACGGCGACCTGACGCTGAAGCAGGAATTCCAGAAGATCACCGGGTCGATGAGGACGGGCGGGCTGGAAACCCCAATCAAGGGACGGCTCAGCGGCGACCAGATCAGCTTCAAGGCGGGCGCGGCGCAGTACACCGGGAGCGTTTCCGGCAATTCGATCAAGGGCACCGTGCAGAACGGCGCCAGCTCCACCCAGTGGAGTGCCACACGAACCAGCAAAGCTGGTTCGTGAGACGCCAGCCGTCAGACGTCAGACGTCAGTTACAGGCTTGAGGCCTCATACCTCGGGTTGCGGACTGTAGCTCTCAGCCTGACGACTGATGGCTGACGACTGACGACTCCAGGGAGAATCCCGTAATGCGGAAGCTGAGAACCCAGCGCGACAACCAGCAGTGGATGCTCGATCTCGCGCTCAACATGCGCGGGCGGGTGCAGAACTTCGAGCGCGACGACCTCGAGGTGCCGCCGGGCAGGCGCGCGCGCAACTACCGCATGCTGCCGAAAGTGTGGCGCGAGGCGGCGGCCCGCCACGAGGCGCTCGCGAAGCAGGCGCAGGCGCTGGGCTTCAACGAGACGGCGACCTGGCACTACGACCACGCCATCGAGTCCTACCGCATGGCGCAGCACCCGATCTACTTCGATGACCACCCGGTGAAGATCGAGCTGAACCGCAAGCTCGCAGAGATGGTGGACCGTCGCTCCAGGGTAGCCAGCTATCCGATCGAGCGCGTCGAGGTTGCGTTCGGCGGAGGCAAGACCATATCCTGCCTGCTGCACCTGCTGCCGGACCGCCGCAAGGCACCGGTGGTGATCTACGTGCCGGGCATGGACCAGACCAAGGAAGTCTTCCCCAGGGCGTACCACAACATCGCGCTGTCGCGCGGGTTTCACGTGCTTGCGATGGACGGCCCGGGGCAGGGCAGCTCCAACCTGCAGAAGATCCGCGCGGTGAAGGACAACTACGAGCGGGCGGGCGCGGCGGTCATCGGCTACCTGGAAAAGCGGCCGGAGGTGGATCCGAAGAAAATCGCGATCTACGGCATCAGCATGGGCAGCTACTGGTCGCTGCGGCTTTCCAGCTACGACCACCGCGCCGCGGCCGTGGTGAGCTCGGTCGCGTGCTTCAATCCGAACAACACGATCTTCACGCAGTCCTCGCCGCGATTCAAGCAGATGTTCATGTACATGGCCGGCTACGACGACGAGGCGCGCTTCGACAAGGAGGTCGCGAGCGGCATGACCGTGCGCGGCTACCTCGGCAAGGTGAAATGCCCGACGCTGCTCGTCACCGGCGAGTTCGATCCACTGTGCCCGCTGGAAGACGCGGTCGAGGCGTTCGACGACCTCAAGGTGCCGAAGGAGATGTGGGTGATCGAGAACCAGTACCACCCGCTGTGGGGGCTCACGAACCTCGGCGGCATGGACTGCCACGACTACGTCATGGACTGGCTGAAGGGCGTCTTCTCGGGCAAGCGGGTGCCGACGAAGGGCGGCCGCATCGCCTACATCCGTGAAAGCGGCGACGGGCCGTGGGGGAAGTGCGATTGGGAGCCCCCGATCAAGCCGGGCCAAGCCTATTTCTAACTGCGTGATAAGTGACGAGTGATAAGTGACGAGGCTCCCGCATCGCGGGTGTTACTAACCGCAGGGCTTTTCGTTTAACCTACCAACATCTTGAAAAGCGTGATAAGTGACGGGTGATAAGTGATAAGGCTCCCGCGCGCAGCGCGGAGGCTCCAAACCGACCCCTATCACCTATCACTTATCACTTATCCCGAATCGGGAGCGGCATATGGACACACCGGTTAGAACCGACAAAATTATCTCCCGTAAAGACGGCTCCATTGGCTGGGTGATCTTCAACAACCCCGAGAAGCGCAACGCCATGTCGCTCGAGATGTACGAGGCGACCGCCGCGGCGCTGGAGGGCTACGCGAAGGACCCGGAGGTGCGGGTCGT
>JBIOVQ010000025.1:0-12926 GCA_044867805.1 Burkholderiales bacterium
CACCCGCGGTGGCTATGGCTGCGGCCGCCATCGGCACCGTTTGCGGCATGACCAGGGTTCCGGGCTTCAAACGCTGCAATCCGTTGACCACGATCTGCTCTCCATCCATGTCCTTCAGGCGCTCCCCCACCGAGTAGCGCAACTTGGGCGAAGTGAACGCCGTGCGCATGCCGCCGCCCAGCATCGCGCCCAGGCCCTCGCCCGCCTCGTGACGGAAGCCGTGCCATTCCTTTCTTGCCTCCACGGCCTTCCACAGGGAATCGGGGATGATGTGAGCGTGGATATCTATGGATTTCATGCAGTTCCTCGAAAAATGACTCGCGTGAGGTTAGCACAGCCTCCGAGAACTGCGTCCCAGATACTGCGTCCCAGGTGAGCGCCGAGGGGCGGAGCAGGGGCCCCGAGTCTTGCTCGGGGATGCGACCCCCGGTGGCGCTCAGCGGCCGACGCGGCATGGCTCCCGATCGCGATGGAATATCGGAGGCCGCGGCGTCCCAGATAGGGCGTCCCAGATGAGGCGTCTTGAAGAAGCTGGTTTTTTGCGAGAGACGCTTTATCCGCAGTACCTGGGACGTCTTTGTGGTAGTCACTGCTGCTTCACGGCTTCGCGCTTCACCGGCTCGATCTGCTGCGGCGCCGGCACCGGCCTGGCCACCCTGAAGCGCCGTTCGGGAGGGGTCCCGGCTTCGTAGTGCATGGGCGTCAAGCGCGGGACCGTGACGCCATCGCAGACCTTGCGGACGGAGTACGCCTCGATCGGCGGCACCCAGTTCGCCCGCGGCTCGCAGCTGACGGCGACGCAGGTAATGCTCTTGAGCCAGGCGCAAACCCTGCCTTCCGAGCCGTCGGCATTCGTGATTTCGGTCAGGTACGGCGAGCCCGCGTAGTGGGGCTTGCTGGTCCCCGCTTCCGAGCGCACATCCTGCAGCACGGTAAAAAAACTGCCGTTCAATTCCAGGAAGCCGATGACCTTCTCCACGAATCGGGACAGGTCTTCCGTGTACGAGAAGCCGCCGATCACGTCGGTGATGACCTGGAACCGCCCCAGCTCTTCCACCGAGTACTCCCGCAGGCGACGGTTGTACAGGTACCGCAGCCTGCCCGATTCGACGGTCGCGGCGGTTTCATGCCAGCGCGGCGTCCTGCGGTCCTCTATGGACAGGGCGACCGCCTGTGCCTTCGTTTTGCGCTGCTCCCAGCCTTCCGGCCCGTAGTAGTCCAGCACGGCGTGGCCCTCGCCGGCGCCGATATCCAGCCAGCGATCCTTCGGGCCGAGATTCTCCAGCGCGCGGTTGAAATCGAAAGGGAGGACGCTGCCATAGTCCGCGAGGCCGCGGTCGACGGTGTAGCCCTCGCGCGTCTGGCCGCCGAAGCTCCAGTAGATGTGATTCTGTCTCGAAATTTCCTCGCCGAGCGGGCCGCCGCTGCCGACCTGGGAATGGACGGTCCCCGGCCACAGGGCCTGGCAGGCCAGGAGAGCGACCAGCCGCATGGCGGCATGTCCCGGGAATATCATCGATGCCCGCGCCTCGAGCCGGCCGGCGCGCCTCCTCTACGTTGTTCTACTTCCTCTTCGCATTGATCAATTTACCATTCTCGATGCCGTCGCGGAAACTGGTCCAGGCGTAGTCGAACCTGCCGGTGGAGGCCAGGCTGAAGGCGGCCGCGGTCAGGGCGCTGACGAAAGTGATCTGCAGCTCCTCCGTGGCATCGCTCCCGAACGCCAGCAGCCCGCTGTTCATCGAGAACTGCGCGTCTTCGTGGACCGCGTCCTTGATCGAGACCTCGGTGACGCCGCTGCGCACCAGGCGAAAAAAATTGTCGCGCTCGCGCGTGGTGGAGAGCCGCGGGTCGGCCCCCAGCACCATCAGGGGCTTGCTGATCTTTCGCAGGTAGCCGGGCAATTCCTTGCCGATGCCCGCCGGGTCGAGCAGGATGCCGCCCCGGGCGGGCGCGCCCTCGGCGAGCGCAATGGACACCGAGATGCCGCCGAACGAATGCCCGGCGAGAATGATCCGGCTCGCGTCGATGCGGCCGTCGAGGACTTCCGGCCGGCGCTGGATGGTGCCGACGAGGCCGGCCAGGCTCCTGCCGTTGCCCATCCAGCGCGCGCGGTTGGGCAGCTGCACCGCCAGGCTGTGCATGCCCCAGGACGCGAGGTGCATGGCCTGGTAGGCGTGGTCGGCCTTCGAGTTGTCGTAGCCGTGCATCAGGATGACGAGGGGCGCCTTTTCCTTCAGCGAGGCCAGGTAGAGATCCGCGGTGACGCGCTCCTTGGCCGACAGGACCACTTCCTGGTTCTCCCGCACCTCCACGGCAAACGGGCCGCGATCCCTGAACTGGTCGAGATCCGGCTTGCGGGCGAGCAGGCGGGCCTGCAGCTCGCCCAGGTTCGCCGCCTTGATCGGCGTGACGCTGGTGCCCGGAAGCCTCGCGCAGCCGCCGATCGCCGCCGCGAAGGCAGCGATCAGCAAGGCGAATGGCGAAAGGCGAAAGGCGAAAGGCACAGCCGTACGACGGGTCACGAAGGACGCCAAGGACGCAAAGAAGGCGGTACCACGGGTCACGAAGGACGCGAAGGCCGCAAAGAGAATACTTATCAAGACGCAAAGACAACGCCAAGTAAGGCAACAGGAAATGCATGGGGAGCATGAAGACCCGACCAGTCCCTGTGCGTCACCCTTGGCGCAGCTCCTTCGCGACCTTGGACGTTCATATATTTATTCTTCGCGTCCTTGGCGTCCTTAGCGACCCGTGGTAATGCTTTGCCTTCGCGCCCTCCGCGTCCTTAGCGACCCGTAGTAATGCGCACTGCGACTGGTCGGCGCTCGCGCCGATGTCACAGCTTGTTGTTCAAGCCGATGTCGCGCGCCACCTTGCCCCACTTTTCGAAATCCTTGCGGATCCTTTCCGCGAAGAACTCCGGCGATTCGGTGTGGACCTCGAGCCCGTAGGTGTCGAGCTTCTCGCGGACATCGGGCTGCGACACCGCGCGGTTCATCTCCTTGTTGAGCAGCACCACCTGCTCGCGGGACATGCCGGCCGGGCCGATGAAGCCGAACCAGCCGCTGTTCTCGTAGCCGGGCAGCGTCTCCGCGATCGTCGGGTACTGGGGATACTTGGGCGAGCGCGTCGCCCGTCCAATGGCCAGCAGCTTCAACCGGCCGGAGTCGACGAACGGCTTGACCGAGACGAAGGAGGTGATCGTCGAGTCGATCCGCCCGCTCATCAGGTCGGTCATGATGGGCGCCACGCCGTTGTAGGGCACGTGCAGGTAGGTGAAGCCGCCCAGGCTGCGCAGCAGCTCCACCGAGAAGTGGATGAAAGCGCCTTCGCCGTTGCTGCCGAAAACGAGCTTGCCCGGATTGCCCTTGCCGTACGCGACGAGGTCCTTCACGTTCTTGAACGGCACGGTGGGGTGCACCACCAGCCCGAGGAAATTGGTTACCGGGATCTGGATCGGCACGAAATCCCTGAGCGAGTCGTAGGCGACCTTCTTGTGTGCGATCGGCACGATCACCATGTTGCCGCCCTGCCCGCAGCCGATGGTATAGCCGTCCGGCTTGGACTGGGCGATGAGCGCCAAGCCGATCTGGCCGCCGGCCCCGACCCGGTTGTCGACCGCGAGCTGTTGTCCCAGGCGCTCGCCGACCTTGGCCCCGACCAGGCGCGAGAGCACGTCGCAGCTGTCCCCCGGCGCCGCGGGGACGATGACGCGGATCGCCTTGGCCGGGTAGCTCTGCGCGTAGGCGCCGCCGGCGGGCAGCGCCGCGGCGGCGAACAGGGTTATCGAGATGGCAATACGCAACATGGGCTCCTCCTGAAGGCGGATGGCGAATGGCGAATGGCGAATGGCGGAAGGAAGGGCTACTCAGTAGAGTTCTAGGCTTTTCTTCCAGCTTTTACTTTCGACTTTCGACTTCCGACTTTCGACTTGGCGCTGGTGCCGAGCCAGCCGTGCTCCGACAGGTCGATGGTCACGCCGTCGGGCCCGGAGAACTTGACCTCGACGTTGCCGCGCTTCTCCATCTCCGCCGTTCCGGGATAGGGGCGGTGCACGGCGCCGGCCTTCTCGAAGCGCGCCCGCGCCTTCTTCATGTCCTCGACCTCGAGGCCGAAGTGGTGGACGCCGGTGTACCGGGGCGCGCCCTCCGTGATCGCGGGCTCCTCGTGCTTGAATTTCAGGATCGCGAGGTTGACGTGGCCGTCGCTCAGGTAATAGCCCTCGGCCGTCGCCGAGTTCAGCTTCCCTACCTGCTTCAGCCCGAGTCCCTCGATGTAGAACCGCGCCGTTGCGTCAGGATCCTTCGTGCCGATTGCGATGTGGCGGATGCGGGCCATGGGTCACCTCCTTCGATCTACTATCGTAGCAGGTCGCGGCTGCGCCGCGCATGGCCGGAGGGCGGCTCCGGTCCCGGTGACTTTCTCTTTGCTCGCCCAAAGAGAAAGTCACCAAAGAGAAAGGGCGCCCCGGTTCGCCGCCGCTACCTCGTGAGCTCGTAGCGGTCCCCCTCTCTGCTCGCCAGGGTGGGGCGGCTGCGGAACTCGCGCACCGTCCTCGTGCTGGTTGTCCCGGGGGCGGATCACTTCATCGATGAGGCCGCCGTCTGGGAGGCTCACACAGTCCTCGCCGACGACCCCCCACCCTGGCTGCGCTGCTCGGCGCCTCTCAGGGGCCCCAGAAGCAGATCCTCGCCCTGAAAAGCTGGCCTAGATCAGGTGCTTACGTTGTATTTACGCGTCACCCCTCGGTGTCACCCGCGACCGAGCGGGAGTAGTATTCGGACCATGAGCAAGCTGATCGACCAGATGAGGCAGGCGGAGGAAAAGCGCCGCGAGCGGGAGTCGTCCGGGAAGCCGCGCGCGGCCCCTCGCCAGGACATCGAGGCGGCGATCGAGGAGGTCGCCGACCTGCGCAACCGCGTCGAGTCGGAGCGCAGCGCCGAGGCGGCATTGCAGGCGCTGGGCGCCGAGGAGCGGCGCGCGATCAACCTCGCGCGCGAGCGCCAGGCCGCCGAGGCCGAGCTGCGCCGCATCGCGCACGCCCGGGCCGACGCCGAGGCGAAAGCCGCGCGCGTTTCCGCCGAGCGCCACCAGGCCGAGGCGCGGGCATTGGCCGAAGCGCGGGCGCGGGAGGAAGCCGAGCGCAAGGCGGCGGGACTCGCCGAGAAGCGCAAGCTGCAGGAAGAGGAGGCCGAGCGGCACGCGCGCGAGCGGGCCGAGGCCGAGACGCAGGCGACCGCCCTGATGCGCGAGCGCTTCGCCGCGGAGGAGCAGACGCGGCGCCTGGCGCGCGAGAAGGCCCAGGCCGAGCGGCGTGCCCTCGAGTCGGCGCGCGAGCACCGGGCGCTGGAGGACAAGCTCAAGCGCGAGGCCGACATACGCCTCGCCGCCGAGGCCGAGGCGCAGCGCGTCGCCGAGGAGCACCGCGACGTGGAAAAGACCGCGCTCGCCCAGGCCCAGGCCCGGACCGTGGCCGAGCGCAAGGCGGCCGAGCTGGCCGAGCAGCGCCGCGTGCTCGACGAGGAAGCGACGCAGGCCGCGCAGCAGCGCATCAAGGCGGAGGACAAGGCTCGCGCCGCCGCCGAGGACAGTGCGGCGGCCGAGGCGAAAGCGCTGAAGGCATTGAAGGAGCGGGAAGCCGCGGACGCCCAGGCCGCCAAGCGCGCCAGCGCGCGCGCCCACGCCGAGGCCGAGGCGGCGCGGCTCCTCGAGGAGCGCCGCCAGGCCGAGCAGCGCGCGATCGCGGAAGCGCAGGCGCGTGCCGAGGCGGAGCGCAAGGCTGCCGCGCTTGCGGAGGAGCGGCGCGCCCTGGAGGAAGCCGCGGCGCAGAAGGCCCACGAGCGCGCCGAGGCGGAGGCGCGGGCGCTGCAGGCGACGCAGCAGCATATCGCGGCGGCGAACGAAGCGCGCCGCGCGGCGGAGGCGCGGCAGGAAGCGGAGGCGGAAGCAGCGCGCATCGCGCGCGAGCAGCAGGCCACGGCGCCGGAGCTGAAGCGCGCCGCCAAGGCGCGGCACGATGCCGAGGCCGCCGCGGCGCAGGCCGCCCGGGACAGCAAGGAAGCCAAGGCGAAGGCGATCATCGAGGTGAAAGCCCAGGTCGAGGCCGAGCGCCGGGCCGCCGCCGCGGCGGCCGAGCGGGCCGAGGCGGAGGAATCGCTGCGCGCGACCGCGGAGGCGCTGGCACAGTCGGAAGCGGCCTTGCTCGAGGCGGCGCGCACCCGCGGGACGAAGGAGCTGGCGGCGCGCACCGCAGCGGAGGCGCGCGCCCAGGCGGCGGAGGAGGCGGCGCGCGTCGCGGCGGAGCGCGAGCGCGCGGAATCCTGGGCGGAGGTCGAGCTCCAGGCCCGGGTGGCGGCGGACCGGCGCCAGCGCGAGCTGACCAACGAGCAGGCGGAAGCCGAGGCCCGCGCTGCCGCCGAGCTGGAGTCCCGCATCTCCGCGGAGGAGGCGCACCGCCGCGCCACGATCGAGTCCGCGCAGGCGGAGCGCGACGCCGGAGCGGCGGCCCGCCGGCGCGAATCCCTGGAAGCGGAGCTGAAGACCGCGGCGGCGGCGCGGGTTGCCGCGGAGCGCGAAGCCGCGGCGCTGGCCGAGGCGCGTGCCGCGGCCGAAGCGGCCGCCCTGGAGGAGGCGAGGGCGCGCGTCCAGGCGGAAACACGAGCCGCCGAGACGATGCGCTCCCGCGAGGAGCGGGAAAACCGGGTCGCCGCACTGGCGACCGAGCGGCTCCTCGCCGAGGAGCAGGCGCGGCGCGCCGCCGAGCAGCGCAGGGAGGCGGAGCGCGCGCTCGGCGAGACTGCCGGGCGGCGCGCGGAAACCGAAGCCGCCCTGGCGCAGGCGCGAAAAGCGCGGCGCGCGCTGGAGGGCGGTCCGACGCGCTGGATGCTCGCCGCGGCCGTGCTATTGGGCGTCATCGCCGGCGGCGCCGGCGTTTACAGCGTCACTCAGGCGCCAATGGCCACGCCCGTGGCCACGAGAATCGACGGACCGCTGGTCCTTCGCCTGGACAGCAACATCAGCCGCATCCCGGCGAAGCAATAAGTCGAAAGTCGGAAGTCGAAAGTCGGAAGGGTGAGGAACGACCTCCGGCGTACGCCGAAAAATCGCATCACCCATCACTCATCACCAATAGGCCATGAACAAGACCTTCGCAGACCGTATCGCATCCATGAATGCGATGTACAAGCTTCCCGCCCACGACCGGCCGACGCTGCCCGCGGACGTGGCCGACCGGCTGGCGAAGTTCAAGGCCACGCTGCTGGACGAGGTGCACGAGATCGACGAGATCGTGAAGCAGTCGCAGGACGGCGCCGGTGCGGCGGACATCGCGGTCGCCATCGCGGACCTGCTGGGCGACATCATCGTGTACTGCCGGTCCGAGGCCCTGAAGTACGGACTGCCGCTGGAAGAGGTGCTGGACGTCATCATGGACAGCAACGAGAGCAAGCTCGGCGCCGACGGCAAGCCGATCTACGATGCGAACGGGAAATTCCTGAAAGGCCCGAACTATTGGCGTCCGGAGCCGCGGATCCGGGCGCTGCTGGAGCAGCGCGGCGTCCGCGGCGCGGCAGAGTGACGAGTGACGAGTGACAAGTGACGAGACCGGAGTCACGAACCTTCTGTAGCTCTCGAGCTCCAACCTAACGTCAGTCGTCAGTCGTCAGTCGTCAGTCGTCAGTCGTCAGTCGTCAGTCGTCAGTCGTCAGTCGTCACGCCTTTCATGGGGGAAACGCCATGCCCGGCTGGATCACCGCCTTCAAGGTCATTCCCTGGCTCGATCTGATGGCCGCTGCGCCGACGGTCGTGCAAGGGGCGCGCCGGCTCTGGGCCACGGTGAGGAAGCAGGAGGCTGCCGTCGCGGAAGGACAGGAGCCGCTGGCCGCGCAGCGCGCGCTCGAAGCCCAGATCGCCGAGCTGCGCCAGGAGTTGACCGCCGCATCCGAGCTCGTCACGAATTTGGCCGAGCAGAACGGCAGGCTGGTCGAGGCCATCGCCATCCTGCGCGTGCGGACCCGCGTGCTGATCGTGTTCTCCGCCGTCCTGGCGGCCGGGCTTATCGGGCTCGCGGCCGTCGTCCTTGCGCAGTGACGCAGTGACGATGTCGTCAGCCGTCAGCCGTCAGTGACGACCTATTCGCGGATCTTCGCTTCCTTCACCACGCGCCGCCATTTTTCCACGTCGCGGCGGATGATCTTGTGGAGCTCGTCCGGCCCGCCGCCGCCGGCGGTCAGCCCTTCGCCCTGCATCTGGCGCTTCATTTCCGGCGCGAGCAACACCTTCGAAGCTTCCTTGTTCCAGCGGCCGACGATGGGCGCGGGCAGTCCCTTCGGGCCCCAGATCCCATACCAGTGGACGACCTCGAAGCCGCGAACGGTCTCGGCGATGGCGGGCACGTCGGGCATCTGCTCCATGCGCGCGGGCGTGGTGACGCCGATGGCGCGCAGCCGGCCGGCCCTGACGTGGGGTATGGTCGGCACCATGCTGATCATGGAGACCTGGCTCTCGCCGGCAACGACGGCGGTCAGGGCCGGGCCGCCGCCTTTGTAGGGGATGTGGACGATGTCTATGCCGGCCAGGAGCTTGAGCTGCTCGTGGGCGAGGTGGGTAACACTGCCCACGCCGACGGTGGCATAGTTGACCTTGCCGGGGCGGCCCTTCGCGTGGTCGATGAATTCTTTCGCGCTCTTCGCCGGCACCGAGGGATTCACGATCATGACCAGGCCGGTGGTCCCGACCAGCAGGATCGGCTGGATGCCGTTCACCGGGTCGTACGGCACCTTGTGGAAGGCGGCGCCCGCGGTATAGCTGCTGGAGACCATGATCAGCGTGTAGCCGTCGGGCTCGGCGAGCGCCGTGAGCTCGGCGCCGACGGCGCCGCCGGCGCCCGGCCGGTTGTCCACCACGACCGTCTGTCCGAGCGACTCCGACACCGGTCCCGCGATGAGCCGCGACAGGATGTCCGTGCCGCCGCCGGGCGGGAAGGGCGCGATGAGCCGTATCGGCTTGGTCGGGTATTTCTGGGCGAGCGCGTTCGGAAGGACGGCGGCAGCGAGCACCGCCAGGACGGTGAGCAGGGCGGCTTTCATTGGCTTCTCCTCGAAAGAACAACGTCGGCCTGAGGCCTAGTTTAAAGTCGAAAGTCGAAAGTCGAAAGTCGAAAGAAAGCCGATAGACAGCCTGCCCTTACTTTCGCCTTCCGCCTTTCGCCTTCAGGCTGTAGGATGGCGGCAGGCCGGCTTTCCAGACCGGCCACCCTGTGAGAGGAGAGACCTGTATGAAGCAGCGAGCCTTCGCGCTGGCGGCCGTCGCCGCCGTCTGGTTCATCAACCCCCTGCCGGCCGCTGCCCAGCAATGGCCGGACAAGACGGTGCGTATCCTGGTGCCGTTCCCGCCCGGCGGCGGAACGGACATCCAGGCGAGGTTGCTCTCGGTCGCGTTCCAGAAGAGCATGGGTCAGAACTTCGTGATCGACAACCGCACCGGCGCGTCGGGCTTGATCGCGACCCAGATCGCCGTGGACTCCCCGCCGGACGGCTATACCATACTATTCACCTCCGGCAGCATCTCGGCGGCGATTACGCTCTACTCCAAGCGCATAGCATTTGACGTCCATAAGGACCTCCAGCCGGTGAGCTGGATCTCCTCGACGCCGCTGGTCCTGGCGGTGCATCCGAGCGTTCCGGCGAAATCGGTGAAGGAACTCGTGGCGCTGGCGAGGCGCACGCCCGGGGGCATGAACGCCGGCGGCAACGCGGCGGGCACCACCGCCCACCTCTCGGCCGAGATGTTCAACCAGACCGTGGGGATCCGTTCGACGGTGGTCACCTATCGCGGCGGGGGACCCGCGGTGATCGCGCTCATCTCGGGCGAGCTCGATTACGGATTCGTCACGGCACCCTCGATCATGCCGCACCTGAAGAGCGGCAAGGCCAGGGCGCTGGCCGTCACTACGCCCAAGCCGTCCTCGGCGCTGCCGGAGCTGCCGACGATGAACTCGATCTTCCCGGGCTTCGAAGCCGACAACTGGTACGCGATGTTCTACGCGAAGGGCACGCCGCGGCCGATCGTGGACAAGCTGAACGCGGAGATCAAGAAGGCCCTCGACACGGCGGAAATCAAGGCGTTCTATCCGCGGGAGGCGCTGGACCCGGTCGCCAGCACGCCGGAACAGCTCACGGCGCTGCTCAGGCGGGAGATCGACAAGTACGCGAAGGTGATCCGGCTGGCGGGGATCAAGGTTGAATAGCAAGGGCGTCCCAGGTACTGCGTCCCAGATGAAGCGTCCCAGGTACGGCGCTGCCTATCTGGGACGCAGTATTCCGCGCAAGTCCCGGCGCTATCCGGGGCTGGAACAATTCAAAACGATTCCGGAGGAGGCGGCATGAACACACGACTGATCACGTGGCTGGCTATTGCGATGTTGACGGCGCCGGCGGCGCAGGCGGCGCAGACGGCGTATCCGGACAAGCCGATACGCCTCATCATCGGCAGCGCGTCGGGGTCGGGGCCCGACATCATGGCGCGGCTCATCGCCGACCACCTCTACGGCGTGTGGGGCCAGCGGGTCGTCGTGGATACCCGTCCCGGAGTTGCCGGCATCCTCAGCGCCGAGAATGCGCTGCGCTCGGAGCGCGACGGCTACACCTGGATGATGCTGACCTCCCAGCTCTTTGTCGCAACCTCGGTCTATCCCGGTCTCAAGTTCAACCTCGACACGGATTTCGATTCGGTCTCCCTCGTCGGGCTGGTGCCGTGGGTGGTGACGATCAGCCCGCAGCTGCCGGCCAACTCCGTCTCCGAGTTGATCGCGCTGGCAAAGAAATCGCCGGGCAACCTGCGCTACGGCTCCGGCGGCCCGGGCAGCGGCGAGCATTTCGCCACCGTACACTTCACGCGCATGGCCGGCATCGACATGCTGCACGTACCCTACAAGGGTGTCGCGGGGGCCTTGATCGACGTGATCGCCAACGAGATCCAGATGCAGTTCGCCGTCTATCCCGCCGCCTGGCCCCATGTCAGCTCCGGCAGGCTGCGGGCGATCGGGGTCGGCACGGCGAAGCGCGCGCCGGGTCTGCCCAACGTGCCGGCGATCGGGGAAACGGTACCGGGCTACGTGAATTTCGGCTGGTACAGCATCGTCGCGCCCAAGGGCACGCCCGTGGCGGTGCTCAACAAAGCGAGCGCGGAGATCGTCAAGGCGGCGCGTGAGCCCGCGTTCGGCGAGCGTCTGAAGACGCTCGGCATCGAGATCATCGCCGGCGGGCGCAAGGAGCTGGACGACTTCCGGACGGCCGAGCGCAAGCGCGTCACGGAGCTGGTGAAGGCGACAGGGATCAGCATCGCCAAGTGATCTGAAGGCGAAAGTCGGAAGGCGGAAGTCGGAAGTAAGAGCTGTTCAGCAGGATGCTTCCGCTTTTTGCGATTTCACTTTCGCCGTTCGACTTCCGACTTTCGACTTAGGCTAAGGGAAGGGCCGCCTGGCGGCGGAGAAGTGCTGGCGCCAGTACGGATCGGACAGGCTGGCGGTGGAGACCTGCTTGCCGCTCGAAGGGGCGTGCACGAAGCGGTTGCCCCCGACGTACATCGCGACGTGGGAGTTGCGCTTGCCGTCCTGGTGGAAAAACAGCAGGTCGCCCGGGCGGATCTCACCGCGGTCTATGGTCCGGGACCGGGTCCACAGCCCGTTCGTATTCCGCGGCACCGAGCCGCCCGCGCGGGCGTAGCTGTAATGCACCAGCCCGCTGCAGTCGAAGCCCTGCGGCGAGTAGCCGCCGTAGCGGTAGGGCTTCCCGCGCATGGCGAGCGCGGTCCGCGCGGCGCTCGCGCCGATATCCTCATCGGCCCTGGCGCCGCCGCGCTGCGGTTCGGCTTGCGTCCCGCCTGGCCGTTGGGCGCTCCTGTCGGCCTCCGGAACGGGATGGCGCGTGGACGAGCATCCACCCAGCGCGAGCAGGACGAGCGCGACGGCGGCGAGCCATGAAGCACGCGCGTGGTAAGCAGTGCGCGCCGAGGGGCGGAAGAGGGGATCGGCAAACGTGGAGCAGGGCCGGCGAAGCGCGGAGCAGGTGCCCCAATTCATTGGGGATGCGACCCGAGTCAGGCGCATAGGATCGCCGCCCACGATCGCCTGCGAGGTCAGATCCCCGGAAAAACACCGGGGCCCCTCCTCCGCTCTCCGGCGATCCTCTTCCGCCCGTCGACGCGCCCCGATGGTTTCCGGGGATCTGACCCCCGGTGGCGCGCGGGCGGCCGGCGCCATGAACTGCAGGATTCGTGGTAGGTGATCGGAGGCCGCGAGGGTCGAGGGTCGAGTGAAGGGTTGACTTCAATACCGGGAGCGGAACATGGCGGCGAAGAAGCGGGCGAGGAAGGCGAAGACCAAGACCGAAGGAGCGATCCGCGCGGGCGGTGGCGGCTGCTACCAGTACGCGCTGGCGCAGGTCACGGACGTGCCGGCGGGCACCGGCTACTCGAGCGCGCACGGCGGGGTGGTCGAGGGCAGCCGCATGCTGGTCGGCTACATCCACAAGACGCGCGGCAGCGGCTCGCGCATGCACACCCACAAGAACGAGCAGTTCAACTACGTGGTGAAGGGCACGCTGAAGGGGTCCGTCAACGGCAAGCGCGTAATGGCTCCGGCGGGCACGCTGATCTACATCCCCGCCAACGCTCCCCACACGCTGGTCGCGACGCCGGACGAAGACGTGATCTTCATCGCCATCAAGGACCTCTCGCAAGGTATCATCGGCAAAGCGGTTGACGGCACCATGACGGGGCCGCGCTACGAGGCCGGTTTCGATCCGGATTCGTAGCAGCCTGTCGGAGTTGACGTTCCGACAGGCTGCTGAGCGCAAAACCGCCCAAGAACTGCAATTACTGGATCCAACGCTCGCTCTTGGCCATTATCGCAAACCCGAGCAGGA
>JBIOVQ010000026.1:0-9423 GCA_044867805.1 Burkholderiales bacterium
CCGCCGGCAACGAGGTGGCCACGCTCGCCGGCGGTTGCTTCTGGTGCCTGGAGGCGGTGTACGACGGCATGAAAGGCGTGCATTCCGTCGAGTCGGGCTACATGGGCGGGCGCTCGGCCAGTCCCACTTACGAGGAAGTCTGCTCGGGACAGACCGGCCATGCCGAGGTCGTGCGCGTCACTTTCGATCCCGCCGTCGTGTCCTTCGAGGAGCTGCTGGAAGTCTTCTTCGTGATCCACGACCCGACCACGCCGAACCGCCAGGGCAACGACGTGGGAACCCAGTACCGGTCCGCGATTTTCTACCACACGCCGCAGCAGAAAGCCGCGGCGGAGGCAGTGATCGCTAGGCTCACGGCGGCCGGGCTGTGGAGCGGAAAGATCGTCACCGAAATCACGCCCGCCTCGACCTTCCACATGGCGGAGCGCTACCACCAGGAATACTACGCCCGCAATCCGTACCAGCCGTACTGCCAGGCAGTGGTCGCGCCCAAGGTGGCCAAGTTCCGCAAGCATTTCCTCGAGAAATTGAAGCAGTAACGCCGCGACCCGTTGGCCGCAGGCCCGTTTGCGGGAGCGGCGTTTGGCGGCCGACGCGACGCCGCCCATTCCTCCCGGTTGAACCGAGGAGGCCGCGGCGTCTTCCGGACTTGAACTTCGGTCGATAAGTCATTGACTTCACGCCGCACCGGCGCGGCGGCGGCCATGCGCTGGCGCCGGCAGCCGCGCGCCGGTGCGACGTGCCCGGGGACGACCGGCGTTGCGCGACCGCGCCGGCGCGAGTGTCCGCGCCCGGCGACAGGTGAAAAAAGCGCTTGCAAGCTGCCGCGGACATAGGCATCCTCTAACCGCCGAATTCCTCTATAGACGGCGCTACCTATCACTCAATCGCGCTGGTTCAGCGCACTCAATGGGAGAAACTCAATGGCAAAGAAGGCGAAGAAGGGCAAGCGCAAGCCGAACCCCGCGTTCATGAAGGCGATGAGCCCGAGCTCGGCGCTCGCGGCGGTGGTCGGCAGCAGCCCGATGCCGCGCACCGAGGTCACGAAGAAGCTGTGGGCCTACATCAAGCGCAACGGCCTCCAGGACAAGAACAACCGGCGCAATATCAATGCCGACGACAAGCTGCGGCCGATTTTCGGAAAGGCGCAACTCTCGATGTTCGAGATGACCAGTGCGGTCAACAAGCACTTGAAGTAACCGCGTCTCTAGCCGAAAACGGGGTTGCGATCACGCAGCCCCGTTTTTCTTTTTGCGGCGCCGCTCGCGCAAAGATTTACGCGGAAGCCCGCGAACGACAGGTGCGCGAGGACCGTGATGAGAATGATGAGACGGATGCTCAAATCGGCGCGCCCAAATCGAATGGAACCGCAGATGAACGCAGATGAACGCAGATCAAAAAACGAAACCCCTCGACGCAAAGCCGCAAAGGCGCAAAGAGAACCCTCATTAAATATCGAAAGAAAAACTTTTCGACTTTCTTCTTCCTTTGCGTCAAGTGTTTTGAGGTTGATCTTATCGGCGTTTATCGGCGCTCATCGGCGGTTGCTTGGGTTGTTGATGTTTTTGAGATGCGCTCTAGCGATTGTACCGGCGGACTCTTCACGACGTGGACCCGGCCCGCGCCGATGAAGAGGAACGCCACGCGACTAGCGCCACGCCGCAGCAGGTGACGGCGATGCCGGCGACCGACAGCGCGCTCGGCATCACGCCGAACAGCGCGAGCTCCAGCGCGACGGCGAAGATGGGCGTGAGGTAGAGCAGGCTGGTGACACGCGTGGCCTGCCCGCGGCGCATGAGCGTATGCAGCGCGCTCACCGCGAGTATCGAAGCGCCGATGACGAGGAAGGCGATGGACCCGAGCATCGGCCACGCCCATTCCACCGCGAACCCTTCCACGAGCCACGCGAGCGGCCCGAGCGCGGCGATCGTCGCGATGAACTGGATGAACGCCGCGCTGCGCAAGTCGACCAGCGGGCAGTAGGCCCGCTGGTAGAGCGTGCCCGAGGTGACCGCCGCGAGCGAGGCCGCTACCGCGACCAGGCTGCCGAGGGTCGCTTCGCGCACGTCGACCTTGTGCCATACGATCATGGCGACTCCGAGCAGGCCGATCGCCACCCCGGTCCATTGGCCGCGCGTGAGCCGCTCGCCCATCCAGCGCGCGGCGACGAGCGCGGTGATCAGCGGTTGCGCCGAGAGTATCAGGGCGGTGATGCCCGCCGACATGCCGAGGTACTGGGTGTAGTGGCTGCCGCCGAGATGGACGGCGTGCATCAGCAACCCGGCGACGATGACGTGACCCAGCTCCGTGCGCGTCTCGGGGAAGCTCGGCCGCATGATGAGCAGTATCGGCACGAGGCACGCCAGGCCGAACAGGAAGCGCAGCGTGAGAAAGGTGAAGGGCGGCGCGTACTGGAGGCCGATCTTGGTGGCGATGAAACCCGAGCCCCAGACCGTCACGAAGTACCAGGCGAGCGCGGCGTCGAACCAGGAGCCCGCATGCTTCATGAGTGGTTGGCGCGCGACGGATTCTGGAGACTTGCGCGGCGAATGGACATTGGGGACATGCGGGCTGGATACAGCCTGTCGGCTCTGCCATTTCCGGAAGCGATGACCCGAGTATTCGCGCCACCATCGTTGGAACCGGATCCGACAGGCTGTTATTGGCTGACCCGGTTGCGCCCCTTTTCCTTGGCGCGGTAGAGCGCGCGGTCGGCGGCCTCGATCACCGCCTGCGGCGTCGGAAGGCTGCCGTTGCTCTCCGCCACCCCGATGCTCACCGTCACCGAAACCGTGTCCTTGCCGCGCCACCCGCCGCGCTGGCGCGTGGAACTCTTGCGCTTGCGCGGCCGGTCCTCGCCGCGCAGCGCCATCCGGTAGGACTCGATTTCCTCGCGCAGCGCCTCGAGATACGGCAGCGCGTCCTCCACGCCCCTGCCGGGGAAAAGCACCGTGAACTCCTCGCCGCCGTAGCGGTAGGCCAGCCCGCCGCCGCCGACCTTGTCGATATGGGCGGCGACCAGCCTCAGCACCTGGTCGCCCGTGTCGTGGCCGTAGGTATCGTTGAAACCCTTGAAGTGATCCACGTCGATCATCGCGACAGCGTAATCGCTATCGCTGCCCAGGCCCGCGAGGCGCTCGTTCAGCGCGCGCCGGCTCGGCAGACCCGTGAGCTCGTCGCGGAACGCCATGCGGAACGTGTCCTGCAGCACCGCGACCGCTACCATCAGCTCCGCCGCCGCCATGAAGATCGAATAGGTGACGGTGGCGTTCGGCACGTGGGCGCCGATGGAGAAGGCCACGATCGCGCCGGCAAATGCCGCGGCCAGCGGCGAGCCCGTCGCGAGCGCCGCCGCCATCGCGGCGAGCACGCCGAGCCCGATCATCGCGGCGGCGAACTGCGGTATGCGCCCGGCGCTGAACGGCGCGGCATCGAGGAATTTCTGGTACACCCACTCGGCTATTTCGGTCTGGCTCGCCGAGACCACCCAGGCGGTCAACACGACCTGCGCCGCGATGAAGGTCAGCCGCAGCACGCCGTGATAGTTGAGGATACCGCGCTCGCGCACGACGGCGAGCAGCGCGAGGTTGAGCGGCACGAACACCGTGATGGCTGCATAGACCGCGCGCGCGGGCAGGCTCACGAGCCCCTTCTGGAGCCATAATTGCTGCGCCGCGTAGGCGATGACCAGGGTGATGAGCGCGAACAGCGCGCGTCCCCGGTTGAAGCCGATTGCGAGCGCGGCGCCGACCACGAACAGGAAGTAGGGGGCGTAGACCTTCAGTCCGGAGAGCGACGGGGGGAGGGACGCGCTGTAGTAGACCAGCACAAAGGCCGCGCCGAGCAGCGCGATCGGGATGACAAAGTGAGCCAGCGTCCTCAGCAGCGCTAGCATGCGGCGAACGGCGGGCGGAGACCCGACAGGGTGGGGCCGGAGGACTTACTGTCCACTGTCCACTGATTACTGTCCACTGACTTCAAGGCGCCAGCCGCTCGATCGCCCAGCGGCCGCCGCGGGTGCGGCGGTAGAGGATGCGGTCGTGCAGGCGGTCCTCGCGCCCCTGCCAGAACTCGATCGCTTCGGGCGCGAGGCGGTAGCCGCCCCAGTGCGGCGGACGCGGCACCGCTTCCGCGTACTTGCGCGAGATGCCCGCGAAGCGGCGCTCGAGCGCGCCGCGGCCGGCGAGCCGCGCGCTCTGTTGCGACGCCCAGGCAGCCAGCTGGCTGCCGCGCGGGCGGGTGGCGAAGTACTCGTCCGACTCGCGCGCCGCGACTTTCGTCACCCGCCCCTCGATGCGCACCTGCCGCTCGAGCGCCCCCCAGTAGAACAGCAGCGTGGCGCGCGCGTTGCGCGCGAGCTCGCGGCCCTTGCGGCTGCGGTAGTTGGTGTAGAACACGAAGCCGCGCGCATCGTAGCCCTTCAGCAGCACCATGCGCAGGGACGGATGGCCCGCGCCGGTCGCGGTGGCGAGGGCCGCCGCGTGCGGCAGCGGCTTCACGGCGGCCTGCGCCTGCCCGTACCACTGCGCGAACTGCGAGATCGGGTTGCTTTCGACGCGGTCTTCGCTCAGGTGTGGGCGGTTTTCCGGCACGCGCGGAATTGTACCGTATGATGTCGGGCGTATCCGGCGGCCCGGCGCGGACGGGGCGCCGGGCGGCGTCCGACCCCATGCATCCCACCACCACGGTCATTCTGGTCGACGGCGTGCGCGTCGTCGTTCCCGACACGCTCGACCTGATCACGCCGTACGTGCTGCAGGAGCAGCAGGACTGGTTCGAGGACGAGATCAAGTTCCTGCGCCGCCTGCTGCGTCCCGGGCAGCGGGTCATCGACATCGGCGCGAACTGTGGCGTCTACGCGCTGTCGATGGCGCAGGCCGTGGGGCCGGCGGGCCGCGTATGGGCGTTCGAGCCGGCTTCGGGCACCGCGGGCCTGCTCGCCGCGGGCATCGCCGCCAACGGCTTTGCCCACGTCAGTCTCGAGCGCAGCGCCTTGTCCAGCGCCAGCGGCTCGGCGCGGCTGTCGCTGGGCCCGCACCCGGAAATGAACGCGCTGGTGCGCGGGGCGCAGCCGGCGGGCCCGACCGAAGACGTGCCGGTGCTGACCCTGGACGAATGCCTGGAAAGCCGTGCCTGGCGCGATATCGAGCTCGTGAAGATCGACGCGGAAGGCGAGGAGGCCGGCATCGTAAAGGGGGGGGCACGCTTCTTCGCCCGGGAGTCGCCGCTGGTGCTATACGAGGTGAAGGCGCATAGAGACCTCCACCTCGAGCTCGTGGAGGCCTTCGCGGCGCTGGGCTACGCTTCCTACCGGCTGGTGCCGGGGCTCGACCTGCTGGTTCCGTTCGATGCCGGCGCGCCCGTGGACGGATTCCTCCTC
Source organism: Burkholderiales bacterium (assembly GCA_044867805.1). Taxonomy (GTDB): domain Bacteria; phylum Pseudomonadota; class Gammaproteobacteria; order Burkholderiales; family SG8-41; genus SG8-41. Next base: position 5,381 of record JBIOVQ010000026.1, read on the forward strand.
AACCTGTTCTGCTGCAAGCCGGATCGCGCCGCGCGGCTCGCGGCCGCAGGTTTCCTCGTGGAAGCGGGAGCACGATTGCAAGCGGGCAAGGCCGGCGGCGCGCGGGATTGGCGCAGCGCGCTGGCGAAGCTGCCCTATGCGGAGCGGCTCGCAGCGAGCTGGGAACGGACGATCGCCGCCGGGAAGAGCCGCGAAGTCGAGGAAGCGCTGTCCCTCTATGCCATGAGCCGCGAGGCGTCACGGCCCCCCGCGGAGCGCTTTGCCGCGCTGGAAGCGGGCTTTGTCCGCCTCCAGGCGCTGTGCGCCGGCGAGCCCGCGTACCTGCGGCTTTCGAGCCTCGCGCGCCTGGCGCGCGACTACGGCGCCCGCGAGGTTGCCGCGCAAGCGCTCGCGCAGCTGGGCGGATCCCTCCAGCTCGGCAAGGCCGACCCGGGCGAGCCTTTCCTGGCGCCGGGACAGCGCTTCGATTCCGTGCGGCCGCGGGAGGCGCTGGGCGACTGGCTGGTGGCGGCGACCCTCGAGGAATTCGAGCGCGCGGGATCCTATTCCTCTTTCTACACGGGCATGGCGGCGCGGCAGCGTCTCGAGCTCATCCGCGAGCTGGGATACGGCAGCGCGGAAATGCAGCGCCGCCTGGGCCTGCTGCAGCGGCGCTTCGGCCTGCCGGCGTCATAGCCCGGCACGACCCGCGGCCCGCGATCCGCGAGTCACGCGCAGAGCGCCGTCAGCCGACGATGCGCCAGTTGCCGTTGCCGGCCGGACAGGCTTTGGCTTTGCTCGTTTCCTTGCGCTCGCCGGACGTGATCCTGAGATCGAACTCGCGGCACTGCGCGCCGTTGTGCTCGAAGCCGCGCACCGGCGTGAGCCGATAGGTCGTCCTGCCGTCCGCGCCCTTCCAGGTGACGCGCTTCTTGTCGCCCGCGAGCTCCAGCGCGTGCCCGACGCACGCGCGGTCGGTGTCGTCCATGTCGCGGCCGATCTGGGCGCCGATGACGGCGCCCGCGACGGTGCCGAGGACGATCGCCACCTGCCGGTTCTCGCCTTTGCCGACTTGCGAGCCGATGGCGCCGCCCGCGATCCCGCCGAGCACGGCGCCGACCGCCTCGCGGTTGCAGCGGCCCTCGAGGACCCCGTAATCGCGCTTCCATTTCTTGCCGTGGTAGCCGGTGTAATCGTCGCCCTTCTTGCGCTTCCCGTGCGCCGGCGCCCATGGCGGCGGATCGGCATACGAATTCCTGGGCGCCGCGACCGCCAGGACGCCTGCCGCAAGCGCCAGCACGGCCAGCGTGCGGGACAAGCTGGATCGAGTACGCATGGTTCCTCCTGTCGTTGAAATGATGCCAGCGGCATCATTGTATTGAACCGGACTGGCGACCGGTAGCGTCGCCGATCGGCGACGGATTCGCGTCGAATCACGATATCCCCTCCTGCCCGAGGGTGAGCCGGGGTTTCGAGAAGCATGCCTTCGAGCCGGCGAACGCACGACGCGATGCAGCGCGGCGGGCCGGGCGGGGTGGCGCATTAGCGCTGGGGTGGTGGGAGACGAATCACGCTTCTGCAGGGATTCAGCCGCAGGCGCCGATGGCGCCGCATGCGGTGCAGAACTCGCAGCCGTCCTTGTGGATTACCGCCGCGTTGCCGCACTCCTTGCAGACCCGCCCGTGCAGCACGCGGTAGCGCACCTGCCGCGCCTGCGCCTGGTCGTCTTCGGGGATCTCCAGCACGCCCATCTCGGACAGGGGATAGCCGCGCTCGTCCAGCACGCCGAGCATCGCGTAGCGGTGGATGACGAGGCGCGCGACGTAGGCGATCGTGCTGGGGAAGTTCAATTGGCGGTTTTCGCCCGGCACCCGCGCCATGAAATCGCCCAGCGGCTCCGGGTAGTCGAGGAGCTTCCTCAGTTTCATGCCGATCCACGCCGGGTCGATCACCCGCATGTCGAGCGAGAGCAGCTTGCACAGGCCGTCGAGCGCGCGCGGGTACTCGCCCGCCATCCAGATCGAATAGGGGCGGCGCTGGCCGTTCGGCAGCTGCAGCTCCTTCAGGATCAGCACGAAGTCATCGCCGCCGCGCGGGTTGTGAACGTCCGCGGTCCACGACATGGTGCCGGAGGGGCCGGTCTTGGGCTCCTTCCTGGCAAATAGGGCGTCGAGCACCGGGGATTTCCCGTCGGGCTGCGCGAGCGCGCCGAGCTGGTCCACCCGGTAGCGCACGATGCGCGCGAACGCCGCCACCACGCTGGGCACGCGTTGCGGCTCGCCGCCCGGGGGCATCGGGCAATCGAAGGCATCGTCGCCGGCGGTGCGCGCGAGGATGTCGAGCTTGGTGCGCAGCCAGGAGGTGTCCTGCGCGCGCATGTCCATGGAAAGCGTCTTTGCCACGGCGCCCAGCCCGCGCGGCTGCTCGGCGCCGTTGACCCACACCTCGAAGGGGTGCGCATCGCCGTTCTCGACGTGGCCGACGAAGATTGCGAAATGGCCCGCCGGCGACTCCACCATGTAGGTCCATGCCGGGTTGCCCGCCGCGAGGCGGGGACGCCCCGGCCAGCGCAGGCTCGACAGCGCGGGCTGCGGCTGCGCCTCGAGCCGGATGCGGCGGTCGGAGGTTGTGTCGAGATCGTTGGGCTGCGCCGCGTCGGCGGCGGGGGCTACCGACAGCACGCTGCCCAGCACCTTGTTCGGGCGGTAGGTGGTGATGCCCTTCAGTCCCGCCTTCCACGCCTCGAGGTAGAGGTCCTTGAAGCGCTCGTAGGGATAGGCCTCGGGCACGTTCACGGTCTTGCTGATCGCGGCGTCCACGAAGGGCGAGACTGCCGCAACCATGCGCATGTGATCGAGCGCGGGGATGTCCATCGCGGTCACGAAATGGGCGGGCAGCCTGTCCACGTCGCCGCCGAGGCGCCGGTAGAGCCGCCACGCATGGTCCTCCACGTCGTAGCTCTTCATCGAGCCGTCGGGCATGCGCTTCTTGCGCTGGTAGGTCCAGGAATAGGGCGGCTCGATGCCGTTCGAAGCGTTGTCGGCGAAGGCGAGCGAAATGGTGCCGGTCGGCGCGATCGAAAGCAGATGGCTGTTGCGGATGCCATGGCGGCGGATCCCGCTCTGCAGCTTCTCCGGCAGGCGGGAGGCGAAGCGCGGCGCCGCGAGATACTGCGTCGCGTCGAGCAGCGGAAAGGCGCCTTTTTCCCGTGCGAGCTCGATCGAGGCGGCGTAGGCCTCGTCCCGCATCGCTTCCGCGATCTTTGCGCCCATGCGGCGTGCCTCGTCGCTGTCGTAGCGCAGCCCGAGCATGATCAGCGCGTCGCCCAGCCCGGTGAAGCCGAGCCCGATGCGGCGCTTGGCGCGCGCCTCTTCCTGCTGCCGCGCGAGCGGCCACACGGTGGCATCGAGCACGTTGTCGAGCATACGTACCGCGGGCCGCACCACCTTGCCGAAAGCGTCGAAGTCGAAGCGCGCTTTCGCGCCGAACGGGTCGCGCACGAACGGCGTGAGATTGATCGAGCCCAGGCAGCAGCAGCCATAGGCGGGTAACGGAACTTCGCCGCACGGATTGGTGCTCGCCAGGGTCTCGCAGTAGGACAGATTGTTGTCCGCGTTCGTGTGATCCACGAAGAACACGCCCGGCTCGGCGTGGTCGTAAGTGGACTCCATGATCTGCCGCCATAGCTCGCGCGCCCGGATCCTGCGATAGACCCACAGGCCGTCGATACGCTGGCACGGCGTGCCGTCGAAATCTCCCGCAGGCGGCTGCTTGTGCACGAGCTCCCATTCGCCATCGGTCTCCACCGCGCGCATGAAGTCGTTGGTCACGGCCACGCTGATGTTGAAGTTCCGGAGCTCGCCTTGGTCCTTGGAGTGGATGAAGTCCTCGAGGTCGGGATGGTCGCAGCGCAGGATCCCCATCTGAGCCCCGCGGCGCGAGCCGGCGGACTCCACCGTCTCGCAGCTCTTGTCGAAGACGCGCATGTAGGACACCGGCCCGCTCGCCGTGCTGTCGGTGCCGCGCACTTTCGCGCCCTTCGGCCGGATCGCCGAGAAGTCGTA
>JBIOVQ010000027.1:0-5120 GCA_044867805.1 Burkholderiales bacterium
GCAGGAAGGCGTCGTGCCCGTGCGGCGCGGCGATCTCGGCGTAGCTCACGTCGAGCCGGTTGTCGAGCAGCGCCTTCACGATCTCGCGCGAGCGCTGGGGCGAGAAGCGCCAGTCGGTGGTGAACGACACCACGAGGAATTTCGCCTGCGCCGGCGCGAGCGCCCGGGCGAGACTGCCGCCGTGCTCGAGCGCCGGGTCGAAGTAATCCAGCACCTTGGTGATGCGTAAATAGGTGTTTGCATCGAAATATTCGGAGAACTTCCTGCCCTGGTGGCGCAGGTAGGACTCGATCTCGAACTCGGGCTCGAAGGAATAGTTGAGCTTGCCGTTCCTCAACTGCCGGCCGAACTTGCTCGCCATCTCGTCGTCGGAGAGATACGTGATATGGCCGATCATGCGCGCGACGCGCAGGCCGCGGGTCGGACGCGCCCCCGGGCCGTAGTAGTGCCCGTCGTGGAAATCCGGGTCGGTGACGATAGCCTGGCGCGCGACCTCGTTGAAGGCGATGTTCTGCGCCGACAGGTTGGGGGCGCACGCGATCACGACCGAGTGGCGCACGCGGTCGGGATGGCTGACCGCCCACTGCAGCGCCTGCATCGCGCCGAGGCTGCCGCCGATCACCGCGGCAAAGCGCCGGATGCCGAGACGGTCCGCGAGGCGCGCCTGGGTCGCGACCCAGTCCTCGACCGTCACCACCGGGAAGTCGGCGCCCCACGGCTTGCCGGTCGCAGGGTTGGTGCTCTGGGGGCCGGTCGAGCCGTGACAGCCGCCCAGGTTGTTCACCCCCACGACAAAGACGCGGTTGGTGTCGATCGGCTTGCCCGGGCCGATCATGTTGTCCCACCAGCCGACGTTGTCCGGCTCGTCGGCGTAATAGCCCGCGACGTGGTGCGCGGCGTTCAGCGCGTGGCATACCAGCACCGCGTTCGAGCGCTCGGCGTTGAGCCGGCCGTAGGTCTCGTAGACGAGCTCGTACTCGCCCATCACCGCCCCGCTCTTCAGGCGGATCGGCTCGGTGAAGCGCGCGGACTGCGGCGTGACGGCGCCGACTGACTTCGCTGCGATGCCCGTATCCATGTTCCCGTATCGCGGACCCCAAAAACGCAAAAACCCGGCGAGCTTGCGCTGGCCGGGCCTGAAAAAACTGGAAACGTTTTCTCTTTAGCCGGATTTGTAACGCGCCCGCAAGCTGAATATCAAATCGGCGCGGCCTGAAGCGGGGAGAACGTTACCCGCCCCCGGGGGGATTGTCAAATTCGCTTCGCCGCCAAACCTTCGACGCAAAGCCGCAAAGCCGCAAAGAAAGACAATAATCGAACCGCCAAGCCACCAAGAAATATTGATCTTGATTCTCTTTGCGCCTTCGCGACTTTGCGTCAAGGGTCTAGCTGTTGAGCTTTTCGAGCAGCGCGCGCAGCTTGTCAGGGTCGCTGGTGCGCAGCATCTTGCGCGCGAGGGGCTTCAGACGCGACAAGTCGGAGTTGAGGATCACGTTCTTCACGTCGAGCAGGTGCGCGATGTGCATCGAGTACTGGCGCAGGCCGAAAGCGAGCAGCAGCCGCGTCAAGGCCGTGTCGCCCGCCATCTCGCCGCACAGCGCCACCGGCACCTTGGCCTTGTCGGCCGTGCGGATGATGCCGGAGAGCAGGTTCAGCACCGCCGGGTGCAGGGGATCGTAGAGATGCGCCACCGCGTCGTCGGTGCGGTCGATCGCGAGCGTGTACTGGATCAGGTCATTGGTGCCGATCGAGAGAAAATCGAGCTTGCGGATGAACATGCCGAGGGCGAGCGCCGCCGCAGGCACCTCGATCATGCCGCCCACCTGGATGTTCCGGTCGTACGGTACCTCGGCCTCGTCGAGGCTCGCCCGCGCGCGCCGTATCAGCTCGAGAGTCTGGTCGATCTCTGACGCCGTGGCGAGCATGGGGATCAGGATGTTGATCTTGCCGTAGTGGGAGGCGCGCAGCAGGGCGCGCAACTGGGTGAGGAAGCGCGCCGGCTCGATCAGGCACAACCGGATCGCGCGCAGTCCCAGCGCCGGGTTGGTGACGACGCGTTCCTCCTGGTTAGCGCTGTTCTTGTCGGCGCCCATGTCGTAGGTGCGGATGGTCACCGGCAAGCCGTCCATCTCCACCGAGACCTTGCGGTAGGCCTCGAACTGCTCGTCCTCGTCCGGCAGGTCGTCGCGGTTCAGGAACAGGAACTCGCTGCGGAACAGGCCGATGCCGGTCGCCCCGTTGTCCCGCGCCTCGGCCACGTCCGCCGGCAGCTCGATGTTGGCCTGCAGCTCGACCGCCACGCCATCGACCGTGACCGCGCGCCGGTCCTTGAGACGCTTCAGCTTCTGGCGCTCGAGGTCGAACTGGTGCTGCCGCAGCTGGTACTCGGCGAGCACCTGCTTGTCCGGGTCCACGATCACCACGCCCTGCGTGCCGTCCACGATGAGGAGCTCGTTCTCGCGGATCATGTGCCGCGCGCGGTGCAGGGCGACGATCGAGGGAATGGCGAGGCTGCGGGCGACCACCGCGGTATGCGAGGTCGTGCCGCCGAGGTCGGTGATGAAGCTCGCGAACTGGTGCTGCTTGAACAGCACCACGTCGGCGGGGGAGAGGTCGTGCGCCACCAGGATCAGCTCCCGCTCGGCGCCGGGGCGCGGGGGCGGCATGTGGCCGGGCTGCCCGGAAAGCGCTTTCATCACGCGCTCGGCGACCTGGATCACGTCGGCGCGCCGCTCGCGCAGGTACTCGTCCTCGATTTCGTCGAACTGGGCCGCGACCGCGTCCGCCTGCAGCTTGAGCGCCCACTCGGCATTGCACTGCTCGGTCTGGATGATCCGGCGCGGGGCCACCGAGATATTGGAATCGTTGAGGATCATCAGGTGCAGGTTGATGAAGGCGGCGATTTCCGCCGGCGCGGTGGCCGGCACGCCCTCGCGCAATTCCTCGAACTCCGAGCGCACCTGGCCGACGGCGGCGTCGAAGCGCGCGCACTCCTCCTGCGCCCGCTCCGACGGCACCTCGTAGCGCGGCACCTCGTGGCCGGCGTGAGTCATCAGGTGCGCGTGCCCGATGGCAACCCCGCCGGAGACACCGATGCCGTGGATGGTGAAGCTCATTCGGCCGCTACATCGCGCCGGGCGTTCGCGGGCTCGGACGCACGCAGGTGCGTCCTTCGAAACCCCCGCTTACCCTTCCGCCTTCCGCCTTCATCCTTCCGGTGCTACTCGTTTTCCTCGAAGCGGCAGGCGATGAGCCGGATGACGGCTTCCATCGCCTGGCTCTCGTCGGAACCCTCGGTCTCGACCACCAGGGTGGACCCCTGGGCGGCGGCCAGCATCATCACGCCCATGATGCTCTTGGCGTTGACGCGGCGGCCGTTGCGGGTCACCCAGACGTTGGCTTTGAACTGGCCGGCGACCTGCGTCAGCTTGGCCGACGCCCGGGCGTGCAGCCCGAGCTTGTTGATGATCTCAACTTCCCGTTGCAGCATTGTTAACGACGAGCGCCGGGGAAGGAATGCGCACGACCCCGTCACAGCCGCCGCTCACGGCCTTGGTGACGATCACCTGCAGGGGCTTGTCGCGGTACGTCAGGACGCGGATCAGCATGGGCAGATTCACCCCCGCTACGCCCTCGACCTTGCCGGGTATGAGCAGCTTGGCGGCGATATTGGCGGGCGAGCCGCCGTACATGTCGGAGAGGATCAGCACGCCGTCGCCCTCGTCCAGCTCCTTCACGAGCTTCCTCGCCTGCGGCAGCAGGTTGTGCGGGTCGTCCTGGGCGGTGATGCCGATCTGTTTCAGCCGCGGCGGGCGCTTGTTGAGCACGTGGCTCGCGCAATGGATCAGGCTCTCGCCGAGCGTGCCGTGCGAAATGATCAGGATTCCTATCATGTCGGCAATCTAGCAGGCCGTTTCAGAATGACTGAAACGGCCCCTGAAGCAGGGGAGCATGAGGGAGTATCTCCTTCATGTCGTTCCCCTATCTAAGTCCCCGTCGCCAAAAGACAATATTGTACTCTATCGCGCCGCCCGGGACTGTGCCGGGGCTCACTTGCGGCCGGAGGCGAGCTCGCGTTCGAGGGCATCCAGGAACATGCCGGCGACGTTGAAGCCGCTCTGCTCCGTGATTTCCTGGAAGCAGGTGGGGCTGGTGACGTTGACCTCGGTGAGCCAGTCTCCGATCACGTCCAGGCCGACGAGGAGCAGGCCCTCCTTCTGGAGCGCCGGGCCCAGAGCCTCGGCGATTTCCCGGTCGCGCCGGGTGAGCTCGCGGGCGACGCCGGTGGCGCCGGCCGCGAGATTGCCACGCGTCTCGCCCGGCTTGGGGATGCGCGCCAGCGCGTGCGGCACGGGCTTGCCGCCGATCAGCAGCACGCGCTTGTCGCCGTCGCGGATCTCGGGAATGAAGCGCTGGGCCATGATGGTCCGCGCGCCGTGATCGGTCAGGGTCTCGATGATGACGTTGAGGTTAGGATCACCCTCGCGCACGCGGAAGACCGAAGTCCCGCCCATCCCGTCGAGGGGCTTCAGGATCACGTCGCGGTGCTCGGCGAGGAATTCCCGGACCAGCGCATCGCGCCGCGTCACGACCGTGGGCGGAGTGAACTGCGGAAAGCGTGCGACGCCCATCTTCTCGTTCCAGTCGCGTATCGCGCGCGGCCGGTTGAACACGCGGGCGCCCTGCGCTTCCGCGAGGTCCAGGAGATAGGTGCTGTAGACATACTCCATGTCGAACGGCGGGTCCTTGCGCATGAGCACCGCGTCGAAGCCGCGGAGCGGTGCGGCCACGGGCGCCTCGGCGCGGTACCAGCCCGGTTTCTCGCCGGTCAGGTGGATCCGCCGCGCGTTGCCCTGCACCACGCCGCGGTGCCAGGCAATGTCCTCCTGCTCCAGCGCATAGAGCAAGTGGCCGCGCGCGGCCGCCTCGCGCATGATCGCGAAGGTGGTGTCCTTGTAGATCTTGAACGAGTCGAGGGGGTCGGCGACGAAGGCGATTTTCATGCGAAGCAATTTTCGAGGAGACTTGCCAGTTCAATGCGGACCGCGGCCGAAAATTGCTTGAATTGTCCGATGGAATTGCAGGAAACCGGTTTTTGTTCTTCTTATTCAGCGGCGCTT
>JBIOVQ010000028.1:0-15543 GCA_044867805.1 Burkholderiales bacterium
CGCATCGCCTCGAGGCTGTTCTCGAGCGCCGCCTCGCTCGCGTAGAGCTTGGCCATGCCGGCCTCGAGATCGCAGCGCCCGCCCGCGTCGTAGGTGCGCGCGGCGTGCTCCACCAGCAGGCGCGCGGCTTCGACCCGCGTCGCCATGTCGGCGAGCTTCAGCTGTATGGTCTGATGTTCGGCGATCGGCTTGCCGAAAGTCCTGCGCGTCTGCGCGTAGCGCAGCGATTCCTCCAGGCACGCGCGCGCGAGCCCCGCCCCGCGCGCCGCGACGTTGATGCGGCCCAGCTCCAGCCCGTTCAGCACCTGCTGCAGGCCGCGGCCCTCTTCCGTGCCGACCAGGTTGGCTGCCGGCACGCGGCAGTCCTCGAATACCAGCTCGCCGGTGTCGACGCCGCGGTAGCCGAGCTTCTCCAGCTTGCGCACGACGTTGACGCCCGGGCCTTTCTCGATCAGCAGCAGGCTCATGCCCTTGTGCGGCGGTTGCGCCTTCGGATCGGTCTTCAGCAGCACGGCCAGGATCTGCCCCTCGACACTGTTGGTGATCCAGGTTTTGGCGCCGTTCACGATGTAGTGGTCGCCTTCGCGCCGGGCGCGCGTGCGGATCGCCTGCAGATCCGTCCCGCAGTCGGGCTCGGTCAACGCGAGCGCTCCGCGCAGCTCGCCGGACGCGAAGCGCGGGAGCCAGCGCTTTCTCTGCTCGCCCGTTCCGTAGCGTTGCACCGCCCCCGCCATGATGAGGTGGGCGTTGAAGACTCCGGCGATCGACATCCACGCCGCGGACACGCGATCGACGATCTTTGCGTAGGTCACCGCGGAAAGCCCGAGCCCGCCGTACTCCGGCGCGATGGTGGCGCCGAACAGGCCGAGCGCCTTCAGCTTTTCGACGATTGCCGCGGGATAGGTATCGGCGGCCTCCAGCTTGTGCGCGACCGGCCGCACGTCGCGCTCGACGAACCGGTCGACGCTCTGCAGGATGAGCGTCTCCTGCTCGTCCGCCTGTAGCTGGGCGCGCATCAAATGCAACCGCCGATGAACGCCGATGAACGCCGATACGGTTTATCCCCCGAATGCATTCTGACGTTGATTACCATCTGCGTTTATCTGCGTTTATCTGCGGTTGCTCTTGCATTGACGATCAAGGGTGGACGTCCTCGGTAAACCAGTCGTCCGGAAGCTCCTTCCCGACGCCCTGCTCGCGCGCCTTGCGCAGGAGAGCCGCGCCGGCGGCGGCGAACTGGAGGCCGGTGCCGACATTGTTCGCGAAGCAGGTAATCTGGTCCGCGCGTTCGCGTCCCGGGGCGCGCTCGGCCAGCAGCTCGCCCAGGTCCGGGTAGCCGCCGTGCGCGGGGTCCTTCCACCACCCCTCTTCGCGCGACTCGTCCACATTCGGCGTGCCCGGCATCACGTTGTTGTACTGCTTCGCCTGCTCCCGGTTGTGCACGAACACGCGATCGCAGCGGTCGAGCACCGCGCCGTCGATCTCCTGCGACTTGATGCAGCCGACGTGCATGCCCGGCCTGAGCCACGCCGGATCGATCACCCGCACCATCGACGAGGTCGCCGCCAGTATGACGTCGGCGCCCGCCACGCACTCCGCCGCCGAGTCGACCGCGCGCAGCTTGCCATCCCCGTATTGCGCAACGAAGGCCTCGCGGCTGGCCCGTCGCGGGCTGTAGACGCGCACTTCCCGGAAGTTGCGAACCGCGGTCGCGGCCATGAGCTGCGCGCCCGCCTGCCAGCCCGTGCCGATCAGGGCGAGCGTCGAGGCATCCTCGCGGGCGAGGTGCTTGAGGGCGAGGCCGCTCGCCGCGCCGACGCGCATGCGCTGCATGACGCCATCCGGGAACATCGCGAGGAGCTTCCCGCTCTCGGTGCTGAACAGCAGCACCAACCCGACCCAGCGGCCGTCCGCCATCGGCTGCTTGACGCGGCGCGGCTTGCCGCCCACCAGGGGATGCGTGACGATATCCGAGTTGATCCGCAGCGCCTGCACGCCCTGCGCCGGCCAGCCTCCGCCCATGTGCTTGAAAGCATAGTAGGCGCCGTCGTGCGGCGCCGGCATGATGTTGTCGAAGCGCGGAGAGAGCAGCGCGCGCGAGTGCGTGTAGTCGCGGTACATCGGCTCGAGCGCCGCCATGCAGTCCTGCATGGTCAGCAGGCGCGCGATCTCTTCGTTGCTCAGCACCAGCATTTGGGCGCCCTCAATTGAACTCGTCTCAAAAAAACAAGAAATGGACAGGATTCACAGGATTAACAAGATTAGAACGAACTAAGATCAGGATCTGGTTTTTGTTGTTGATTGAATCCTGTAAATCCTGTTAATCCTGTCTATTCTTGTTCTGGAATTTATCGGCGTTCATCGGCGGCTAATGCCTTTCAGTCGTCCGCCGCGTGGCCGCGCTTGGGCACGAGGACCGAGCGCTCGAAGCTCATGAACGCCGTGCCGTCCGCCTTCTTCCCGGTGGTGCGCACGGTGACGATACCTTGCGTCGGGCGCGATTTCGACTCGCGCACCGCAAGGACCTCGGACTCCGCGTAGATCGTGTCGCCGGCGAACACCGGCGCGGTGAGCCGCACCTTGTCCCAGCCCAGGTTCGCGACCGCCTTCTGACTTACGTCGCTCACGCTCATGCCGGTCACGATCGACAACGTCAGGCAGCTGTCCACCAGCGGCCGGCCGAACTCGGTCTTCGCCGCATAGGCGGCGTCGAAGTGCAGCGGGTTCTTGTTCATGGACAGCAGCGTGAACCAGGTGTTGTCCGCCTCCGAGATCGTGCGTCCCGGCCGGTGCTCGTAAATGTCGCCGACCTTGAAGTCCTCGAGATAGCGGCCGAAGGATTCGCGGTAACGGTTCGGCCCGACCCGCTTGTGCTCAACTGTCATTGCGAGACGACTGACGGCTGTCGACTGACGACTGGCAGCTCGCGCCTACGCGACGCGGCGCGTGCCCGCCTGGTCGGGGCGCGAGAGGCGCAGCAGCGCGCCGATATCCTTTGCCTGCTCGAGCGCAAGGATCGCTGCGGCCAGCTCGTCGCGCCGGCGCGCGGAGAGATAAGGTCCCGCCAGCGTGTCGAATTTCGCGCGCAGCTCGGCCGCGGTGAGAAAGTTCGCCGGCTCGCCCTTGGGCACCCGCACATAGGTCTCGAAAGTGCCGCGCCCGGTCCTGATCTTCACGCTGCCGCTCATTTCCGCCGGGAAATTGGCCTGGGCCCTGGGATCCACCCACGTCTTCACCCGCTTGCACAAGGCGAGCGTGGCGCTGTCGCCCAGGTGGTGCGCGTAATCGTCCCAGGCGAAACTGCCTTTGCGCAGCGCCACCGCGGCGCAAAATGCCATGGAGAACTGGCCGTCCACGACCGACTTCGGCGATTGCTTGGCCGCCTCGGGATCACCGATGAGCTTCCAGCCCGGCTCGGGCACGCCGACGACGACCTCCTCCACTTCCTCCGCCTTGATGCGGTGTTCGCGCGAGAGCGCGAGTATGCCGTCGAGCGGGGCATGTCCGTAGCGGCAGGAGGGATAGGGCTTGACCGCGATCTTCATCGTCTCCCAGCGCCGGCCGAGCTCATCTACCGCCTTCTTCGGGTCGGACGCGGGGGCATAGGCGTGCAGGAAGCCCCACTTGCCCTCGAGCGCTTCGGCCGCGCCCTGGTAGCCCTCGCGCGCGAGCGTTGCGGCGATCAAGCCGCACATTGCCGCGTGGCCGACATGCGAGCGCTTGGTCCACGCGCCGTTGACCAGGTACTGCATCGAGCCCGCGGACTTGCTGAGCACGATGCCGAAGGCATGGGCGTGGCCTGCCGGGTCGAGTCCGAGCAGCCGTCCGGCGGCGGCGGCCGCGCCGAACGCGCCGCAGGTCGCGGTCGGGTGAAAGCCCCGGTCATAGTGCGCCGCCGGGTCGAGCGCGAGGCTCAGGCGGATCTGCACTTCGTAGCCGGCAACGATGGCCGCGATCAATGCCCTGCCGTCGGCCCCGGTCATCTCGGCGGCGGCCAGGGCCGCGGGCACGATGGGCGCGCTGGGATGCAGGGAGGCGGACGCGTGCGTATCGTCGAAATCGAGCGAGTGCGCGAGCGTGCCGTTCAGCATGGCGGCGCCCGGAGGAGCGTAGCCGTTGGGGTCGCCGACGACCGTGCATGCACCTCCGTTCAGTCCGAGCCGGGCGGCCGCCGCAACCATGGCCGGCGTGGACTCGGCGTCATTCCGGGCCCGCACCATGATCCCGGTGAGATCGAGGACGAGCGCCTTGACGCGGGCGCGCACCTCGTCGGGCAGCGTGTCGTACGAGATGCCGGCGACGAAGCGCGTGAGCTCGCGCGTGACCGCGGTCATGGCAATTCCCTCACTCGACTTTCACGCCCGCGGTCCTCCCGCAAGAGCAAGCGCGCCCTTCATTGCTTCCCTCCTCCGGGTTTCAGGACCCGCCACGGTCCCGCGTCAATTGAGCTTGATGACGCCGCACGCCAGCCGCGCGCCGGCATTCCCGGTCGGCTGGGTCTTGAAATCGTCGGGATCGGCGTGAACGATGACCGCGCGGCCCACGACGCTGCCGGGGCCCGGCGTCACCGAGACCTGGTCGAGCTCCACCTGGACGTTCGCGCGCCCGGCCTTGTTGGCCTTGAGCGATGGGAGATCCCCGGCGTGGCGGTTGGCGCTGCCCTGCGGCCCGTGCGGCTTGCCGAAGGGATTGAAGTGCCCGCCCGCGCTCATGCCGTCGCCGGAGCTGCAGTCGCCTTTCTCGTGGATGTGGAGCCCGTGCTCCTGTCCCGGCTTGAGCCCCTGGACGAACACGACGACCTTGACCTTGTCTCCCGCCTGCTCGAACGTCGCCTCGCCGATGGTCTTGTTGCCCTTGGTCGGGCTCAAGCCGGCCGAGGCGATCGGCGGGGTGTCGGGTGTAGTCTGGCAGGCGGCCAGCAAGACGGCGGCGGTAGCGGCAAGCAGTGGTTTCATGTTGTCTCCTCCTCGGGGGAGCCCCACTCTACTCAATTCCGCGGCGGCTTGGAAGCCCCGGTGCGATAATGGACCGTATGGGAAAAACCGAGTCCCTGCGCACGCCGGCGCCAGTCGAGGCGCCGGCCGTGCCCGAAGGCACCGATCTCATCGAGTGGTACTACGAGCGCGGCTGCTCGGACGGGCTGCCGGTCGTGCCGCCCACGCCGGAGAAAATCGCGTCCACCGTGGCCGCGCTGGGCGGCGAGCCCGCGCGGTTGCTCGCCCGGGTGCCGCCGCGCTGGGGCAGCCTGACTTGCGAGGTGCTGGCCATCAGTATGGTAATGGCGGGCTGCCGGCCCGAGTACGCGCCGGTGGTCGAGGCGGCGATGCTCGCGCTGTGCGACGCCCCCTTCAATCTGAACGGCGTGCAGGCCACGACCCACATGGCGAGCCCGCTGCTGGTGGTGAACGGTCCCATCCGCGGCGCCATCGGCATGAACGCGGGCTGCAACGTGTTCGGTTCGGGCAACCGCGCCAACGCAACGATCGGGCGTGCCCTGCGGCTGGTTCTCCTCAACGTCGGCGGCGGCTGGCCAGGCCTGCTCGACAAGAGCACGCTCGGCCACCCCGGTAAGTACACCTACTGCATCGCCGAGAACGAGGAAGCCAGCCCGTTCGCTCCCTACCACGTGGAAAAGGGCTTCCGGGCGGAGGATTCCTCCGTCTTCGTGCTCGCCGCCGAGCCGCCGCACAGCATCACCAATCACTTCGCGAACGACGCCGAAGGCATACTCGACAGCGTGTGCTCCGCGATGAGCACGATCTGCAACAACAACGCCGTGTCGGCCGGGCATTGCGCGGTGATTCTCGGACCCGAGCACGCAGCGACCGTCGCCAGGTCCGGATGGAAGCGCCACGACATCCGCCATTACCTGTGGGCGCATTCCGGCAACCGCTGGGGTGACCTCTACGGCAACGGGCGCTACGGCAAGGTCTACAACCGCAACCTGCCGGTGTGGTACAAGCGCGAGCCCGACGCGCGCACGCCGATCGTGCCCAGCCCGGACAACATTCATGTCTTCGTCGCCGGCGGCGAGGCCGGGCGTTTTTCCGCCTTCATACCCGGCTGGGGCCACATGTCCTCGCCGGTCCTGCGCGGCGTGGGCGGCGCACAGCCGGCGGGCGGAACCGACTGCGCAGACGGCGTGTGCGCAGTCTAGCTGTCAGGCGTCAGTTGTCAGCGGTCAGCTTTGAACAAACTTCGCGTGCCGAGACTACTGACGGCTGACAGCTGAGGGCTGACAGCTTGAATCGGAAGGAGACAAGTATGGCCACGACGATTCCCGTTTACGACCCGCGCGGGGTGGTGGATGCGGCCCCGCTGGCAATGTCGCCCCGCGTGAAGAAACTGCAGGGGCTGCGGCTCGGCCTGCTCGACAATACCAAGTGGAACGCCAACAAGCTGCTGCGCGGCGTGCGCGACAAGCTCGCGCAGAAGCACGCATTCGGCGCGGTGAACTACTACCGCAAGGAGAGCTTTGCGTCCGCAGCCGACCCCGGCCTGCTCGACCGGATCGCGGCGGAGAACGACGTCGTCCTCACCGCCATCGGCGACTGAGGGTCGTGCACGTCGTGCTGTATGCACGACACGGTGATGCTGGAGGCGAAGGGCCGCCCGACGGCCGTCATCGTCACCAGCGAGTTCGTGCTCGAGGCCGAGACGCAGCGCGACGCGCTCGGCATGGCGGGACTTGGCGCGGTCGTGATCAACCATCCCTTGAGCTCGCTGACCGACGAAGAGATCGGGCAGCGCATCGAGCAGGCGCTGCCGCAGGTCGAGCGCGCCTGGCTGACCCCCACCCCTCCCTCCCCCTAGACTAGGGGGAGGGCCAGGGAGAGCGTTCATTCCCTCCCCCTTTCTTAAGGGGGAGGGCGCGGGAGGGGGTTATTTGAAGACGTCAGTGATGAGCAGGTTGGGCAGCCAGGTCGCCAGGCCCGGGAAGAAGATCACCAGCAGCAGCACCGCCAGGTCGCCGAGAAAGAACGGGATCGTGCCCTTCAGAACCTGGGTCAACGGTATCTTCGACGTGCCGCTCACCGCGAAGAGATTCAGGCCTACGGGCGGCGTCACCACCCCCGTTTCCACGTTGAGCGTGATCATGACGCCGAGATGGATCGGGTCGATCTTGAGCGCCATCGCGACGGGAAACACCACCGGGACGGTCAGCAGCACCATCGCAACGCCGTCCACCAGGCAGCCGAGTATCAGCAGGACCCCCATGAAGGCGAAGATGAAGCCGATCGGCGTGAGACCCCAGCCGACGATGGCCTCGGTGATCTTCTGCGGCCAGTAGAGGTTCGCCGCCAGGAACTGGAACACGCCGACGCTGCCCACCAGGAACAGGATGACCGCCGTCAGGTTGAGTGAGCGCGCGGCGGTAGGCAGCAATTGCCTGAGGAACTCGCGCCCATTACTGATAAGCCCGTAGAGCAGCGCATAGCCACAGGCAGCGGCCGCAGCCTCCGTCGGCGTGAAAAACCCCCCGTAGAGCCCGCCGAGGATCACGACCGGCATGCCGAGCGCCGGCAGCGCGCCGAGCGTCGCGGGCAGGATCTTGTGGCCCTCGAACCTGGTGCGCGGCAGCTTGAGGTAGAGCGCGATGAGAACGACCGTCAGGGCGTTGCCGAGCGCGAGCATCAGCCCCGGAATGACACCCGCGAAGAACAGCCGCGCCACGGACGTCTCGGTCACGAGGCCGTAGAGCAGCAGGATGATGCTCGGCGGTATCAGCATCGCGATGCCGCCGGCGGTCGCCACCAGTCCCGCGGAGAGCCAGTCGGGATAGCCGCGCTTCTTCATCTCGGGGATGGCGATTACCGCCATGGCCGCCGCCATCGCCACGCTCGAGCCCGAGATCGCGCCGAACAGCACGCACGCGACCACCGTCGCCACGCCGAAGCCGCCGGGCATCCAGCCGACGAGCGAGTCGGCGAAGCGGAACAGCTGCGACACCAGCCCGGTCTTTTCCATGAGGAAGCCCGCGAAGATGAACAGCGGGATCGCCATCAGCGAATAGCGGCCGATGAAGTTGAAGAACGCGCGGAAGATGACTTCCGACGTGAGCAGCGGATCGATCGCGATGTAGGCCGCGCTCGCCGCGCTCAGGGCGATGCCGATCGGCACGCTCAGGATGAGCAGTACGAGGGCTACGATGCCCGTGATTTGCACCAACTCCCCCTTCCTAGAGTAGAGGGGATGCTCCCCTCATGCACCCCTACATCGGGGGCCGTTTCGGTCAGCTCGAAACGGCCTGGCCATTAATCGACGCCTTAATGTCCCGTCGCGCCGGCGTCCCCGGCCTCCTCGAAAACGCTGCGGCCGCGCAGCTTCTGGATCATGCGCCAGATCTGGAAAAACATCGTTACCGCCATGAACGCGAACCCGCACAGCAGAACCGCGAGGAACGGCCACATCGGGAATGCCAGGCTTTCCGTGCGGCTTTCGTACTTGAAGCTGTCATGTACTTCGGGTATGCCCCACCAGACCACAGCGAGCATGAACAGGAAGGAGATCACGAGGGCGATGAGCTTGATGGCGTCGGCCGCGCGCTGCCAGCGCGGCCCCATCGAATTCAGCGTCTCGGTCAGCACCGCCACGTTCAGGTGCTCGTCGTGGCGCTGCGCGACGCTGAAGTAGAGGTAGACGCCGCTCAGGATGAAGAAGGTGACGGCGTCCTGCTGCCACTCGTAAGAAAAGCCCAGTACGTAGCGGCGGAAGATCTCGAGCAGCGCCAGCAGCGTACAGCCGAGCAGGAGCAGCGCCGCGGCGGGCGCCACGATCCGATCCTGGAACGCGCGCCAGACGGCGTAGGCCTTTTCCACGCTCTAGGAGCCCGCGCGGTGGAAAGACTCAGCGCGACCGGTAAGCAATGGACAAGGCCGGTGCGAGCACCTGTGACGCGGGCTCCTGATCGACTCTTTATTCATGGCCCAGGAATTCGTCGGATCTGAGTCCGACGAATTCCTACTTGATCACGATCTTCGAGGCGTGCTTGGAGCAGTCCACTTTCTCGATCCAGGACGAGCCGGCCGGGTTCTGCTGCGACAGCGCGCGGCCTTCCTTCACGAACGAGTCAACCCAGGCATCCGCCTCCGCCGGCGTCTTGCTCTTCACGTAGCGCTGCGCCGAATCTCCGAACGCCGTGACCAGGGCGGCGACTTCCTTCGGGTTCATCCAGTAGATGCCCGGCCTGGACGGGTCCTTGGTGCCGTACTTGTCGTAGGCGATCTTGTCGAAGCACCAGTTGTACTCCTTCTGCACCTGGATGGTCTCGGCGATGAGCTTCTCCAGGGCGGCCTGCGTCGCCGGAGTCAGGCGGTCCCACCAGCGCCGGCTCGCGCTCACCATGTAGTAGTCGCCGACGAAGGCGCCGGCGCCGCCCATCGTGTAGTACGGCGCCTGCTCGCGCATGCTGTTCCAGCCGCCGAGGCTGGTCATCAGCCCGTCGATGACTCCCGATTCCATCGCATTGGGTACTTCCCCGAACCCCATCACGACCGGGTTCGCCTTCCACGCCTCCAGCACGGCGTTCTCGACCGGCCCCATGCTGCGAAACTTTTTGCCGGTAAAGTCTTCGGGCTTCGCGTAGCGCCGTTTGCCGCCGACGCCCATGCCGAAGCTCATGTGCCCGACGCCGAACACCTTGATGGCGTTTCTCTTTGCGAGCCGGTCCACCAGCATCTGGAAGGTCTTCGTCTTGTCGAGACTGTCCACCGCGCCGACCGTGGTCAGCACGCCCGGCCCGACCACCGTCATCATGTACGGGTCGACCGGCGCCGCCTTGCCGATCTGCATCCAGGTCATCTCGAGATTGCCCTGGCGCATCGCCTCGAAGGCCTCGGGTATGGTGTAGAGCGCTCCGGCGTAATAGACGCGCGCCTCGCTGCCCGGGATGACCTGCGGCAGGCGGTCGGCGAAGTAGCGCATGGCGAGACCGGCGGGGTGCGGCGGCGGCGGGAAGTCGGCCGCGAAGCGCAGCACGACCTTCTTCGGCTGTTCCTGCGCGTGGGCCGGCTGAGGAATCGCCACGCTGGCGGCAAGGGAAGCGAAGCAAATCGCGGCAGCAGCCCCTGCGCCGATTCGACGAATCTGGGTACGGTCCATAACCTCCTCCTAATATGACTGCAATATCCCTGATCTCCGGCCAGCCGGCTCGATGGACCGGTCTGAAGTACAGCTTTGGATCAACCTATAGGAACAGCCATCCACCGTCAAGCGCGCTACGAAGGCAAACAGCCGGTTATGTGGAAGGATTCCATTGGGGACGCAGGGCAGCTTCGTCGCACGACGCCGTGTCACCACCTGGCGGCGCTCGCCGTGCACCTTGAAGTGCGGGCCGCGGAGGTTTACGGCATGCGTCAGCCGATGTCGCGCCGCGCCTCGGCAACCACGCCCGCGATGTCCTCCGGCCGCGCCGACGCGCCCTCCTGGGGCTCCGGCGCGTCTTTCGGCTCAGCTATCACGTTGTGACGCGCGATGCCCCAGATCAGGGCGGCTAAGGTGATGGCGCCGGTCGCCCACGCCAACTGGATGTTCGGATGGAACAACGTGATGAACGAGACCACCGCCACCAGCAGGCGCGCCAGGACATCGCCGCCCCGATTCCCGAAGCACCGTCCGAACATCGCGAAGGCGATGCCGCAGGTGCCGGCCGTCACCAGCAGGACGCCGCCGATCTGCGCCCAGCCGGGCTTCACGACGAGTTCCGGGCGGGTGAAGATCGCAAACGTCATGAGCGTGATCGGCAGGCAGATTTTCAGCGCCTCCCACATGGTTCGCATGAACGAAGTGTTCGCAATGCGCGCCGACACGGCGGCGGTGAGCGATGTCGGCGGCGAGAGCTCGCCCCAGACCGACAGCAGGAACACGAAGGAATGAGCGACCCAGGGATTGATGCCGAGCACGGTCATCGGCGGCACGATGATCACCGCGCCGATGATGTAGGTGGCGGTCGGCGGCAGGCCGGTGCCGAGCAGCCAGCCGAAAACCCAGGCCATCAGGATCATCGCGATGATGTTCCAGGAGCCCAGCTCGAGCAGCATCGCGCCCATCCGGTTGATGAAGCCGGTGACCGTGAACAGGCCGATCATGATGCCGAGCGTCGCGAGCAGCAGCGTCAGGTAGGACGCCATCTCGGCATGCGTCTCGATCGCGCGCCGGACGCTGCCGAGCAGCGACTCGCCCGCGAGGAAGGGATCCCTGCGCCGGTACTTGAACCAGAGAAAGACGGCAACCAGCACCACGAACATCACGGTCGCGGTGTCGACCGCGGCGCGCAATTCGCCCTTGCCGAGGAAGCCGAGCAGAACGATGAGAAGGGCCACGGAGCCGAAGAAAATGCCGGTCGACACCCTCTCGTAGAGAGGCACCTGTGGCTTTTCGACGCCGCCGCGCGGCATCAGGCGCACGGACAGGAGGTAAATCGCCACGCCGATGGAGAAATAGTAGATGAAGCCGAAGCCGAAACCGCGCAGCACCACGTCCCAGTAGGGCACGCCGAGGAATTCCGCCATCAGGAAAGCGGCGGCACCCATCATCGGCGGCAGAATCAGCCCTCCCATCGACGCCGAGGTCTCGACTGCGGCGGCAAAGGCCGGCGGCACGCCGTAGCGGATCATCAGGGGAATGGTGATGGTCCCGACCACGGCGGCGTTGGCCGAGCCGCTGCCGCTGATGAGCCCGATCGCGCTCGACCCCAGCACCGCGGTCTGCGGCATCAGGCGCCGGGAGCGCGTGAACAGCCGCACGACATTGATCATCGCGTGCTGCGCGTTGAAGCCGTTCGCGACGCCCGCAATGAGCAGAAAGGCGGCAATCAGGGTCAGCGCGAGCTGGCCATAGATGCCGTAGATGCCGGTGGAGAACTCGACGGTGCTCGAAGTGACCACCCGCTCGAAGGTCGTCCCCGGATGCCAGAAGAAATCAAGGGAGCGGGGGAAAACGTGGCCGTAGAGCGTATAGACGACCATCACGACGTTGGTCCAGAACAGAACCGGATGGGCGAGACGCGACAATTCCATCACCAGCAGGAACACGAGCAGCCCGACGATGTAGTCGTGCTGCGTATAACTGCCCTGGGCGTAGATCGCGAGCCGCTCGTACTCTCCGACGAAGTACCAGTATGCGTAAATGGCGATCCCGATATAGATCGCCACGATGGCGTGATTGACCTTAGGGGGCAGCCATTTATAGAGGTAATCCTGCTCGTGCATGAACAGGATCTGCAGGATCAGCGCCAACGGCATCAGGCGGACCGTCAGCTCCACGGCCCCGCCGAGGCCGGTATAGAAATACCGGACCAGCGAGACCGTGAAGAACAGGGCAAATACGAACGTCAGGTTGCGGAGAGTAAGCTGGCTCCTCAGCCGGTTGATCAGCACCGTTGCTCCCCCTCTTGGCAAAACAACGGATGCAGCGCCTATGCGCTTACTTGCCGGCCGCGACCTTCCACTTGTCGTTCCAGGCCTTGTGCTCCTTCAGGAACCGGGCCAGGCCCGGGTGCACCGGCACTTCGGGATTGGCGTTGATGCCCTGTACCTGCATGCCGACAAAGTCCTTCGCCATGACCGAGAAGCCCGCCTCGATCTTCACCAGCTCGTCCCGCTTGTCGTAGAAGGCCTTGATCATCTTGTAGACGAGATCGGCCGACATGTCGGTCCTTGCGTTGTAGCCGAACAGAATCGGCACGCCTTGCAGCGTCTTCGGACCGACGTCCTTGGCAAACGCGCCCTTGGGATCGACCTCGGCGACCGCCAAGCCGGCCGCCTTGAGCTTGGCGACTTCGTCCGGGCAGGGATTGACGACCCGGATGTCCATGCGGATCTCGGTTTCCTTCCAATAGGGCGCCAGCGACTTGCCGGAGGTCGTGTAGGTGGCCGAGCCCACGATGGTTCCAGCTTCGAGCGCGTCGGCATTCGACTTGAGGTCGATCTGCACGTGCTTGAATTCGGTGCCAAGCGCCTTGTGGATGCGCTGCCAGTTGAGCCAGTTCATGAATCCGGCCTGGGTGTAGAACACCGGCTTGCCGCTGAGGTCCTTCCAGCACTTGAACTTGCCGGCGTCCTTGGCGGCGACCGCCATCATGGATTCCATCGGGTAGGAGTACCAGGTGTGGACGATCTCCGGAACCTTGGGCTTGTAGTCCTTGAACCCGCCGACGCGCTGCTGGAACTGGGTCATGCCGATGTCGGCCGTGTAGGCCACCTCGCCGTTGCCATCCATGACCGCCTTCATGGCCGCGGTGGGTGACGCGTACGGGTGGACCGTGACCGTGTACTCTCCGCCGAGCGCCTGCTCGACGATCTTCGCCATCGAGGCGGCGATCGTGTAACCGTACGATCCGGGCTGCGTGGTGGTCCAGCGCAGCGATTTGCGCTCCTGCGCGCCGGCAGACTCGATCGTCGGGATAGTGAAGATCGCCGCTGCCGCGACGCTCGCCAGGACGCCGATCCAGGCGGAACGGCCAACTCCGGGTGCTGCTGATTTCATGCGCTTCTCCTCATTTTGGCAGGCCCGCCGGCGTGCGCAGCGCAGCCCCCCGCATATCAGCACCATCCGCAGCGGGTGTCAACCGCGCTGGGTCCATGCGGGCACGATCGCCGTCTCCCCGGCGGCGGCCTGGAAGGCGCAGTCGACGCCGATTCTCGCCGCCCACACCAGTTCGTTGCCGCAGAAGATCAAGGGCAACCGCTCGCGCTGCCACGGCGGCACCCGCGCTTCCTGCAGCAGGTTCTTGAGGCTCCGCCGCGGGCGCCGTGCATCGGGTCGCAGGCGCTCTCCGCCGCGCCGCGCGCGGATCGTCACCGGCCGTCCCCGCAGCCGCGCCATGCTGATACCGCCGCCTCGCCCCCGATCCATTGCCAGCACGCCGCCCAGGTCAGGCAGCCGCACCTTCTTTTCTCCGCGCCAGCGCCGCGCATGGCCCCGCGGCGCCGCCAGCTTCGGGACCGCGTGCAGCCGGCCCTCGAACCTCCGCAATTCGAAATCGCCGATGCCGACCAGCACGCGCGCGTCCTCCTTCGCGGTGAGCGCCTGCCGCAGCGCTTCGTCG
The DNA here is from genome assembly GCA_044867805.1 of Burkholderiales bacterium. Classification (GTDB taxonomy): domain Bacteria; phylum Pseudomonadota; class Gammaproteobacteria; order Burkholderiales; family SG8-41; genus SG8-41. The sequence goes on from JBIOVQ010000028.1 coordinate 14,048, forward strand.
AGCCGCTCCCTGCCCGGCATGCTCGCGCCGCAGCGCGACAGGAAATAGCGGAGGAGATTTTTGGCGCGCGCGGCAGGCAACCGGCGCAGCGCTTCGACCGCCAGCGTGCCGTCCTCCATCTGCCCCGCGGCGTCGGCCACCGCGACCTCGTCGAGCACGCGCGACGCCTCGGCCAGGTGCTGCGCGGAGCGCGCCAGCGTCCCGCGGTATCCGGGGAAACGCCGTGCAATGACCGGCAATACCTCGTGTCTCAGGAAATTGCGCAGAAAGTAAGTGTCCGTGTTGGACTCGTCCTCGACCCACTTGAGCCCGCGCTTGCGGGCGTAGGCGAGGATTTCCTCCCGCGTCGTGTCGAGCAGCGGCCTCAAGATAGAAGGTGACCGCTGACGGCTGGCGGCTGACGGCTGACGGCTGCGAAGCGCTGGCATCGCCGCCAGTCCTTTCACGCCCGCGCCGCGCAGCAGTTGCAGGAGCACCGTTTCCGCCTGGTCGTCCTGGTGCTGCGCGAGGACGACGTAGTCCGCCGGTTCGCGCGCGTAGGCCGCATAGCGCGCGGCGCGCGCGGCGGCTTCCGTGCTGTCGCCGCGCGCCACGCGCACCTTGACGCTCTTGAACGGGACGTCGCGCTCGCGGCAGAAAGTCCTGCAGAACGCCGACCAGCGGCCGGCGTTGGGGCTCAATTGGTGATTGACGTGCAACGCCGTCAGGCGGAATCGCAGCGGGCGCCGCAGCCGCGCCAGGCTGTCGAGCAGCACGACCGAGTCCACGCCGCCGGAGAAGCCGACGAGCAGCCGGTCCGCAGGCCTGACGATGCTCTTGAGTTGGGCTGCTACGCGGGCCGCGACCCCCCCTGCTGCTGCTTCCCCCCCCTTTCTTAAGGGGGGGGACTTGAGGGGAGGGTCACTTCTGCTCGACTTCCTTGAACTTGCCATGGCCGATGAGCTTGCCGAAGCGGCTTTCGAGCAATGTGTCGATCGACGTCTCCTTGAGCTGCCGCCAGCTGTCCTGCAGCGTCTTCTTGAGACTCTGCATCGTCGACTCGGGGTCGCGGTGCGCGCCGCCGAGGGGCTCGTTCACGATCCTGTCCACCAGCCCCAGCGCCTTCAGCCGCGTGGCGGTAATGCCGAGCGTCTCCGCGGCTTCCGCCGCGTAGTCGGCGCTCTTCCACAGGATGGAGGCACAGCCCTCGGGCGAGATCACGGAGTAGGTCGAGTACTGGAGCATGTGAACGACGTCCCCTACCGCGATGGCCAGGGCGCCGCCGGAGCCGCCTTCGCCGATGATGGTACACAGGATCGGCACCCGCAGCTCGGTCATGACGTAGAGGTTGCGGCCGATCGCCTCCGACTGGCCCCGCTCCTCGGCCCCGACGCCGGGATAGGCGCCCGGCGTGTCCACGAACGTGAATACCGGCACGCCGAACTTCTCGGCGAGCTTCATCAGCCGCAGGGCCTTGCGGTAGCCCTCCGGCTTGGGCATGCCGAAATTGCGGAAGA
>JBIOVQ010000029.1:0-11323 GCA_044867805.1 Burkholderiales bacterium
GGACACGTTCCGATGTATTACTCACCCGTTCGCCGCTCGCCGCCAGGGTTGCCCCCGCGCTGCCGCTCGACTTGCATGTGTAAGGCATGCCGCCAGCGTTCAATCTGAGCCAGGATCAAACTCTTCAGTTTAATCACTGCAAAGTATTAACTCGCTTGACGTATGTTTGCGTCGTGCGAGCACTTCTGTACGTTGAGATACCGCGAACGCAAAATATCCGCGCCGCGGGCCCCCAGACATCAAGTGCCCACACTTATCGGCTGTAAATTGTTAAAGAGCGCTTCGTTTCTAAGAGGTACCGCAAACCACCGCGGCCTGACTTAGAGGAGTGCGGGAGGAATTCCGCCCGCATCCGATGGTAGCGGGGAGAGGATTTGAACCTCTGACCTTCGGGTTATGAGCCCGACGAGCTGCCAGACTGCTCCACCCCGCGCCAGGTAGACCGGGAATTATAGCGGGTCTGGCGCAAGCGAGTCAACCAATTTGGGGAAGTTTTTCAATCGCTTGCACCATCCGGCAGGCGAGCCGAAAAAGCGCCGCATCAGCGTGATTTGCGGGGAGAAATCCCGCGTCTAGCGTCCCACCGCCGCTACCGCGCGACGGCGCCGGAAGTAATCGCTGAGCCCGTCCATGCTGACGTAGAAGGTAGGCGTGACGTACAACGTCAGCATCTGCGAGAACAACAGGCCGCCCACGACGGCGATCCCGAGCGGCTGACGCACCTCCGACCCGGTGCCCGTGCCGAAGGCAAGGGGCAGGGCCGCGCAGATGGCGGCCAGGGTGGTCATCATGATCGGCCGGAACCGGATCAGGCAGGCTTCGACGATGGCTTCTTGCGCCGGAAGCGCCTTTTCCCTCTGCAGCTGCAGCGCGAAATCCACCATCATGATCCCGTTCTTCTTCACCAGTCCCACGAGCAGGATGATCCCCACGAAGCTGAAGATATTGAGTTCCATATTGAACAGGAACAGCACCAGCAATGCCCCGAACCCCGCGAACGGCAGCGCAGTGAGTATGGTGATCGGATGGACGTAGTGCTCATAGAGGATTGCCAGCACCATGTAGATCACGAGGATCGTGATCAGCAGCAGTATCGGCAGGGTCCGGAACGCGTCCTGAAACGCCTTCGCGCTGCCCGCCATCTTTGCGGAAACCCCGGCCGGGAGCGTCTCCGCAGCCAGGCCCTCGAGGCGCGAAACGGCGTCGCCAATCGAAACGCCCGGCGCGAGGTTGAACGAAACCACCACGGCAGTGAGTTGACCGTAGTGGTTCACCGATACCGGGCCGACACCCATGCTCACTTCGGCCACGGCGTGAATCGGCACCATGCGGCCGGTGCTGGACTGAACGTAGAGCGACCGAAGCGCATTGATATCGCGCTGGAACCGGGGATCCAGTTCCAGCAGCACGAGATACTGGTCAGTGGCGCCGTACAGGGTGCTGATCTGACGGCCGCCATAGGCGTTATAGAGCGCCGTCTCGATCTGTTGCGGCGACACGCCCAGTACTGCCGCGCGGTCGCGGAGTATGTTGATCTGGATCTCGGGATTGCGCAGCTCCAGGCTGGTGCTTACTTCCCGCAGGAAATCCGATTCACGCAGCCGGGTCTCGAACTCCTGCGCCTCGGCGTAGAGCGTTTTCAGATTGGAGCCCTGCACGACCATCTGGTAGTCGGCATTTCCCGCCAGGCCCCCGATGTTGATCGCCGGCGGATTGTTCATGAACACCCGCAGCCCCAGTGCCCCTCCCGCGAACGGCCGGCGCAATTCCTGGATCACCTGGTCGGCGGACAGCTTGCGCTCTTGGCGCGGCTTCAGGCGCACGATCAACCTGCCGAGATTGTCGCCGGTCGTGCCCCCGGTACCCTGCCCGGCGGTGGACATCACGGCCTCGACATCGGGGTGCTTCTGGACGATCTCCGCGGCGACGCGCTGCCGCCGCTCGAGCTCGGCAAACGGGATGCCCTCTGGTGCCCGCGTGTTTCCGAATATCACGCCGGTGTCCTGCCGCGGGATGAAGCCTTGCGGGACCATGCGGTACAGGACTACCGTCAAGGCGAGGAAAACGACCGATGCGATGAGCATCAGGCCCCTGTGCCGCATGGTCCAGCGCAGGCTGGTCCCGTAAAAATCGCGCGACGAGTCGAACAGTCTCTCGAAAAACTGGTAGACGCGGCCATGTCCGTGCGTCGGCTTGAGCATCAGGCTGCACATCATCGGCGTCATCGACAACGCAACCGCCCCGGAAATCAGCACCGCCACGCCGATCGTCACGGCAAACTCCCGGAACAGCCGTCCCAGCAGCCCTTCCATGAAGAGGATGGGGATGAATACGGCCGACAGCGAAACCGTCATCGAGAGCACGGTGAACGCGATTTCCCTGGATCCATCGAGCGCGGCGCGCAGACGATCCTTGCCCATCTCCATGTGACGAGTGATGTTCTCGAGCACCACGATCGCGTCGTCCACCACGAACCCGACTGCCAGAATGATGGCCATCAGGGACAGGTTGTTGAGGCTGAACCCGAGCAGATACATCGCCGCGAAGGTGCCGATCACCGACGTCGGCAGGATCAGGGCCGTAATGATCGTGGAGCGCGCGTTGCGCAGAAACGCCAGGATCACGAGCACCACCAGGATCACCGAGAGCATGAGGTGGAACTCCACTTCATGGATCGAATCCCGGATGAACTCCGACCGGTCGTTGACCACGGCGACCTTCACCCCCGGCGGGGCCTCGCGCTCGATTTCCGGCAGCAGGTCCCGCACGCGTCTCACGACTTCGACCGTATTGGCTCCGGGCTGGCGAAAAACGCCGAGGCCGATGTTGCGCTCCCCATTGAGCCAGCTTTTGACCCGTGCATTCTCGATCCCGTCTTCCGCCCACCCGATATCCGACAGCCGGACCGGCATCCCGTCCTGGTAGGCGACGATCAGGTCGTTGAATCCGCTCGCGCGCTCGAGCTTGCCGGATGACTTGACGGTAAAACTGCGGGCGCTGCCCTGCAGCACGCCGGAGGGAAGATTGCTGTTCGCGTTCTGTATGGCGCTGACGATCCGGTCCAGGCCGAGCCCGCGTTTCGAAAGCGCCTCGGGATTGACATAGACCCGCACCGCGTACTTCTGCGCCCCGAAAACGATGACCTGCGCCACCCCGTTGATGCTCGACAGCCGCTGCGCGATGTTCGTCTCGGCAAATTCGTGCAGTTGCTGCAGCGGCATGGTCTTGGCGCTGACTGCCAGGAAAATGATGGTGAAATCCGCCGGATTGACCTTGCGCAGCGTCGGCGGATCCACGCCGTCCGGAAGGCGCCGCATCGCCTGCGAGATGGCGGTCTGCACGTCCTGGGCCGCCGAATCGATGTCACGCTCCAGGCTGAATTGCAGGGTGATGCGCGTCCTGCCCGTGCTGCTGACCGAATTCATGCTGTCAACGCCGGGGATCTGGCTGAACTGCCGCTCCAGCGGCGTGGCAACGGTCGATGCCATGATCTCAGCGTTTGCCCCGCGCAGCTCCGCGTCGACCCGGATGGTCGGGAAATCGACGCTGGGCAGCTCGTTCACCGGCAGCACCCGGAACGCGAAAAGGCCGAAGAAGATAATGGCTGCGACCAGCACGGTCGTTGCGACCGGCCGATCGATGAAGATTCGCGAGAGGTTCATGGCTCTAGCCCTTGGAGCCGGCGCTCCCGGCCCCGTCACCCTTGCCTTTGCCCTTCTTGCCCTTGCGGTCGCCTTTCTCCGCGTCTGCGACGCCCCTGGTGCCCGCGACCCGCACCCGGGCGCCTTCCTGCAATGCCTGCGGAATCTCGGTGATCACCTGGTCGCCTCCCCGTACCCCGGATGCGATGACGACCTCGCTGCCGATCTGGCGGGCGATTTTCACGGGCCGCACCTGCGCCCGGCTTTCCCCATCGATCAGGTACACAAAACTCCCGTCCTGCCCTGGCTGCACCGCGGCTTCCGGGACGACCACGGCGTCGGGCTCGATCCTGAGAACGATGCGCACGTTGACGAACTGCCCGGGCCACAGGATTTCGGATTTGTTCGCCGCGCGCGTCTTGAGCACGACCGTCCCGGTCTGCGGTGTAACCGTGTTGTCGATGAACACCAGCTTTCCCTCCGCCACCGCCGGCGCATTTCGGTCAGGGAGGATCTCGATCCGCATGTCCTTCCCATTCTCGTAGCGCCGAATTTCCTCGAGTTGTCGCTCCGGTATGCTGAACGTGGCCAAAATGGGGTCCGTGCTGTTGATGGTCACCAGCGGCGCCCCGCCGCCTCCCGCCGGCACGAGGTTTCCCGATTTGACCGCCAACGCCCCGGTGCGCCCCGTGATCGGCGCACGGATACGCGAGAACTCGAGCTGGATGCGCGCCTGCTCCAGCAGCGCGCGGTCCGCCGCGACGGTCGCTTCGAGGGACTTGGTCGACGTCACCGCAACGTCGAATTCCTGTTGGGTGATGAATTCGCGCTTGAGCAGGGGTGCGAGCCGCTCCTGCTGCACGCGCGCGTTCTCAAGCTGCGCCTGGTCGCGCGCGAGCTGCGCCTGCGCCTGGTTGTGGGAAGCCTGGTACGTCCGCGGGTCGATCTCGAAAAGCAATTGGCCGGCCCGCACCTTGTCGCCTTCCTTGAACAGCACCGATTGCAGGACCCCCGACACCTGCGCCCGCACCTGCACGCTGTGCTCGGGCTCGACCGTGCCGACCGCCTCGATCACGACCGGCATCGGCTTGATCACGGCGGCGGTCGCCTTCACGGCGAGCGCTCCGCCGCGGCCTTTCCCGCCCTTGCCGCCCTTGGGGTCGGACGCGGCGACGGCGCCCTGCTGCCACCACCACCAGGCGCCGTAGCTGCCCGCTGCGAGGGTGACAAACACTATTGCCATTGCGAGTCGCTTCATCTCGTCAGCACCGTGTTCGAGTTTTGATCGCTGGCCCCGATTGCGAAGTTTAGCCGCCCTACCGCCGTAAACCAGTCCAGAAACGACTGGATTCTCAGTACCCGGGCGTTCGATTCCTCGACCTGCGCGGTAATCAGGTCGAGCAGCGAGCCAAACCCGCCGCGGTAGCGCGCGAGCGTCGCTTCCGCCGTCTGCTGCGCCGCCCGCAGCTGCACGGCGGTCGTGCTCACGCCGCCGGCCGCCGTCTGCACGTCGTAATACGATTGCCACACCTCCAGTTCCGCCTGCCTCGACAGCGCGTCGCGGCTGGCCTCGGCCTGCGACGCTCTTGCCTCCGCCTGGCGCACGCTATAGGTATGGTTGAAGCCGGTGAAAATCGGGACACGCAACGTAACCAGCGCGCTGTTGGTGTCCGTAAAAGGGCGGTCGTCGCCATAGAATGTCCGCCCTGTGGCTGCGTTCAGCTGCAAGGTCGGCCAATAGCTCCTGGAGGTGGCGTCGACCTGCGCGCGGGCCGCGCGCGCCTCAGCTTCCGCGGCGATGAGGTCCGGGCGGTTGAGCTTGGCGCGGTTCAGTATGTCGTTCAAGGATTCGGTGATCTCGCGGATGCGGGGCTCGCCCTCGAAAGACTGGACCCGCAGCGTGGCGTTCACGGGCAGCCCGACAACCGACGAGAGCCCCCCGCGTGCCTTTTCCAGCTCTCCCCGGCTGCGCGTCAGGTTGAGCTGAGCCTGCGCCACTTGCGTTTCAGCGCGATAGACGTCGGCCGCAGTCGCGAGTCCCCCTTCGCGCCGGCGCTGCGTAGCGTCAAGCGACGTGTTCACGCTCTTCAGGAACAGCTCGTTCGACCTCACCAGCGCCTCGAAGCCCAGGTAGCGGTAGTACGCCTGCTCCACCTGGAACACGACGTCCTGGAGCACCCGGTTTTGCGACAGGGCCGCCGCAAGGGCCCGGTACTCGGCGGCCTCGACCCGGCTGTCCCCTGCTCCAAAGTCGTACAGCAGCCAGGTCAGCGTGAGCGCCGGGCCGTAGCGCGTCAGCCACGGGTTTTGGTTACCCGTCTGGCCGCCCGACTCGCTGCGCTGCCACATGAGCTCGCCCGAGATCTGCGGCAGGTCATCCGCCTTCTCGATTCCTATGCCGGCGGCCTCGGCACGCGCGGCGTACCAAGCCTGCCGCGTGCGGGGATTATTCTGCAGCGCCAGCTCCGTCAGCTCGGGGAGCGACAGCGGGCGATCGTCCTGCAGGCGCGCGACAGGCGGCTCCGGCACCTGCGGCAGCGCGCTCGGCGGCTGCCACATCGCGCCGGGCGCCCTGGGCACGTAGCGCTCGGTATTGAACGGATCCCACCCAACGCCCTCCGCCGACTGGGCAGTCAGCGATACTCCCATCAACAGGGCCTGAGCGATTCGCCAGTGCGCCGTGCGTAGGACCAACCTCATCCTCCAAGAACCCGCGGATGAACGCTGTTGCCGGTTCCTCCGATGTGGTTCTTGTGCCGGCGTTTTCAGAGCGGGAAAATTGTGAGTCGGCGCATGATAGCACAAAGGGCGCGTTTTTTGCCGCGCTGGCGTGTGCTAACCTCTTGGCTTCAAAAGAGAACCGGCCGCCTGCCCGCTACCCCTATGTCCCCCCTGGTTCCGCCCCACGGCGGCGGAAAACTCCGGCCCTTGCTGATGACCGGCGCCGCGCTGGCCGAGGAGCGCAAACGCGCGCAGTCCCTGCCGCAATTCCCCGTCTCGTCCCGCGAGAAGGGCGACCTCATCATGCTCGGCATCGGCGGCTTCACGCCTCTCGACGGGTTCATGTCCCGTGCGGACTGGGTGCGCGTTTGCGATGAAATGAGGACCGCGTCGGGCCTGTTCTGGCCCATACCCATTACGCTGTCCTCGAGCCGGCAGGCGGCGGACCGGATCAAGGTGAACAGTGTAATCACGCTGACCGACGGCGCGGCGGGGGAGATACTCGCGACGATGGAGGTGCGCGAGAAGTACGCCATCGAGAAGGACCGCGAATGCCGATCGGTATTCCGCACCACCGATCTCGAGCACCCGGGCGTGAAGATGGTCATGGAGCAGGGCGAAGTCAATCTTGCCGGTCCCGTGAAGCTGCTCTCGCAGGGCGGCTTCCCGGAGCGCTATGGGGCGCTCTACATGACACCGGCGGAAACACGCGCGGCGTTCGAGGCCCGCGGATGGATGACCATCGCCGCATTCCAGACCCGCAATCCGATGCACCGCTCGCACGAGTACCTGGCAAAGGTTGCGATAGAGGTCTGCGACGGCGTGCTCGTGCACTCCTTGCTCGGTAACCTCAAGCCCGGCGACATCCCGGCCGAGGTGCGCACGCGCGTGATCGCAGTGCTGATCGAAAAGTACTTCCGCCCCGGCACCGTCGTGCAGGCAGGCTACCCTCTGGACATGCGCTACGCCGGTCCCCGCGAAGCGCTGCTGCACGCCCTCTTCCGGCAGAACTACGGCTGCTCACACCTGATCGTGGGCCGCGACCATGCCGGAGTCGGAGCCTACTACGGGCCATTCGACGCGCACCGCATCTTCGACGACATCCCGCCGGACGCTCTCGTGACCCGGCCGCTGAAAATCGACGTGGCGTTCTGGTGCTACAGCTGCGGCGGGATGGCCTCGGGACGCACCTGCCCCCACGGTGACAAGGAGCGGCTGCAAGTGTCGGGCACCCAGCTGCGCAAATGGCTTTCGGAAGGAAGCGCGGTGCCGCCGGAATTCTCCCGGCCGGAAGTGCTCGGGATCCTGCGGGCGTACTACGCCGAGTTGAAGGACAGCGAGAAGATCGAACTGAAGTGATGCTACGCGGCGAGGCGCCGCACGGTCGCGAGTTGCTCCTTGGCAAACTGCAGGAAAGCCGCCACCAGCCTCGAGTGGAAGCGCTCCTTCGGATATACCACTGCGAAGTTGCGGATCAGCGGCGGCCGGAGCGGCACTTGCACGAGCTGCCCGAGCTGCAGCTCCTTGGCGACGATGACGCGCGACATGATGGCGAAACCCAGGCCAGTCGCGACCAGGCCCTTGATCGCCTCGGGGCTGCCGAGCTCGACGACGACGTTCATCGATTCGGAGACGCCGGCCTGCTGCAGGTAGCGGTCGATGACCGCGCGGGTGCCCGAGCCGGCCTCGCGGCTGATGTAGGGATGCTGCGTCAGGGACGCGGGCGGGGCGCCCGCTTCCTTCGCCAGCGGGTGGGAAGGCGCGCACACGACCTGCAGCTCGTCCTCACAGCAGACTTCGCTCTGCAGCGAGGAGAGGTGGGAGTCGCCCTCGATGAAGCCCAGGTCCAGCGTGCGCTCGGCGACGCGGTCCTGGACCGCTTCGGAATTGCCGACGAACAGGGTCGGCACCACGGCCGGGAAGCGCGCCTTGAACTCGCCGATGAGCTGTGGCAGAACGTATTCGCCGATCGTCATGCTCGCGCCGATGAGCAGCGGTCCCGCCGCCTGGCCGCTCATCTCCTTCAATCGCGTGTCGAGCTCGGCGGACAGCGCGAGGATGCGCTCGGCGTACTCGAGCGCAAGCTGGCCCGCGGGCGTGAGCGAGATCCGCCCTTGCGCGCGGTCGAAGAGGCGCATGTTCAGGTACTCTTCGAGCTGCTTCACCTGGAAGGTGACCGCCGGCTGGGTCATGAACAGCGTCTCGGCGGCCTTGGTGAAGGAGAGATGCTTCGCCACCGCGTGGAATACCTGTAGACGCCGGTCGGCCATGCCATATTCAAGCACAAAAATGGGCCGTGCCGCAGCATGGCTGCAAGGCGGCCCTTGAGAGGGCCTGTCGCGCCGTTAAATCCGCAGCAGCCTCGAAGCCCGGCACCACGCGGTGCGCCAGGAGCTCCGACATCTTCCGCTCGCCGCCGGGTCGTGCTGCGAACCGGTGAAGCAGTGCCCAGCCGCCGCGTCAGTCGATGATGTGGTAGACCGGCGCCTTCTCCATTTTCCACTCGCCCGTATTTCGGTCGTAGCGGGACAAGGTGAGGCAATGCCAGTTCTCATCATCCAGCTTCATGTGATCGCCCCGATAGTAATACCCCGGCCACCGCGTTTCTTCGCGAAACAGCGTGTGATGGGTCACGGCCAGCGAGGCCAGGAGCCGGTGGTGCAGCTCCCACGCGCGCTGAAGCTGGTGAAGGTCTTCGGCGCCGATGCGGCTCATGTCTTCCTGCAGCATGGCCAGCAGCTCGAGGCCGCGGCCAAGTAAAACGCCGTTCGTCATGTAGTTGGTGCCGATGCCGCCGACGTATTCGTCCATGATCTTCTCCAGACGCTGAAGACCGTGGATCGGCAGAAGGTAGCTCGGCGATACGGTCCCGGCGACGATCTCGTTGCGGCCGACCCGGTAGCTCTCCAAGGGCTGGTAGATGGTTTTCTGTAAGTCGCGAACTTCCTTCTCGCTCACCTGCGGCTGGTCCCTGCCCTTTTCCATCACGTATTTGACCGCCGCCTTCGCGGCGATCCGGCCTTCCGTGAAGGACCCTGACGAGAACTTGTGGGCGGTGCCGCCGATGGTGTCGCCGGCCCCGAAGAGCCCGTCGACCGTCATCATGCGGTTGTATCCCCATTGATACTCCGCGGGGGCGTAGTCTTCCGGTCCGCTCGCCCACGCGCCGGAGCAGGTGGCGTGCGACCCCATGACATAGGGCTCGGACGTGGTCAGCTCGGGATTGATGTGCTTGGGGTCGATGTTCTGCGACGCCCAGACGACCGCTTGCCCGATCGTCATGCCGAGGAAGTTCTCCCAGCCGACGGTCTCCTTGTGGGGGTCCTGGAAGGCCTCCTTGGTCACCATGCGGATGGGACCGCGGCCGGCGGCCAGCTCCTTGAGGAGGGCGTGGTTGCGCAGGCACGTGGGCACCGGGTGGTGGTCGACGTACTCGCCCACCAGTGCCTTGGTGTCCTCGTACCACCGCTTCTCGTACTCCTCGCCCAGGCCGTTCTGCGTGTACGTCTTCAGATGGAGAAAGTAGGCGCCGACCGGCCCGTAGCCGTCCTTGAAGCGGGTCAGGACGATGCGGTTCTCCATCTGTGTCATCTTGGCGCCGACCTGGATCGGAAGCGCGTAGCACGACCCGCTGCTCCAGGGCGCATACCAGGTCCGCCCCATGCCCTCGCCGACGGCGCGCGGCTTGAAGATGTGCGACGCACCGCCCGCTGCGACGATGACGGCCTTCGCGCGAAACACGTGGAAGTCGCCCGTGCGGACGTTGAAGCCGACGGCGCCGGACACCCGCTTGGCCTTGTTGTCCATCAACAAGTGGGTGACCATGATCCGGTTGTAGACCTCGGTCGCGGCCTTGCGCGCGGCCTCGGCGACGATCGGCTTGTAGCTTTCGCCGTGGATCATGATCTGCCACTTGCCTTCGCGCTGGTAGCGTCCGGTCTTGGGGTCCTTCATCATCGGCAGGCCCCATTCCTCGAACTTGTGTACCGTGCCGTCCACGTGCCGCGCAATGTCGTAGCCCAGGTCCTCGCGCACCAGGCCCATGAGGTCGTTGCGCGCGTAGCGCACGTGGTCCTCGGGCTGGTTCTCGCCCCACTGCATGCCCATGTAGCAGTTGATGGCGTAGAGGCCCTGGGCAACGGCGCCGCTGCGCTCGATGTTCGCTTTCTCGACGCAGACGATCTTCAGGTCGCGTCCCCAGTACCTCGACTCGTAGGTCGCCCCGCAACCGGCCATGCCCCCGCCGATGACGAGGATGTCCGCGTCGACGAATACGGTTTTCCTGACTCCAAACAAGCCCATCAGGCGACTCCCCGCTTGAGCTGCTCCGGCCGCAGCGCGGGCAATCCCCCGCTGACCTTGAGCGCTTCCGGCTCGTGTGCGAGCTCCTGTTTCGCGAAATCCTCGGGGCGAGGCGTGTCGTATTCGGCCGGTCCCTTGATCGAGCCCCAGGGCGTCGTGCGGATCGGGGACACGAAGTTCTTCTCGCGGCCGTCGCGGAATTTGAGTTTCCACGAAATCGTCGCCTTGGTTTCTTCACGAAGCACCCGGACACTGTGGCCCAGCGGGGCGAAGTCGGCATAGCCGCGGACATCGATGGCATTCTGCGGACAGGCCTTCACGCAGGAGTAGCACTCCCAGCACATGTTCGGCTCGATGTTGTAGGCGCGCCGGTAGGTCTTGTCGATGTGCATGATGTCGGACGGGCAGATATCGACACAGTGTCCGCAACCGTCGCATTTAGTCATGTAAACGAACGTTGGCATGGCTATCGTCCTAGTTGGGCTGTAGAACCTATTTCATATATAGGCACGTGTGCGACGGAGGCGATGTGGGATGCAGATTTAGGAGGATCGCCCGCAGCAATATGTCGATATTGCAAGGGCGACCGACAACAATATGCGCCCAGATCGCCCCGTCCCTCTCGGGTTGCGGCCAGGACGGCACGCGGAGGGCGGAGC
>JBIOVQ010000030.1:0-6559 GCA_044867805.1 Burkholderiales bacterium
CGCGGAACTCCCCGGCAATGACGCGCACGCGCGACCCCGCGCCCAGGTCCACGACGGGGATCTGGGCACTGCGGATGTCCTGGTATCCCGGCACGGCCATCTTGTCCTTCGCGGGCAGGTTGACCCAGAGCTGCGCCATTTCCATGGTGCCGCCGCGTCGCGTGAACTCGCGCTCGTGCCACTCCTCGTGCACGATGCCCGAGGCGGCGGTCATCCACTGCACGTCGCCAGGACCGATCACGCCGTGGTTGCCGGCGGAGTCGCGGTGCTCCACCGCGCCCTGGTAGGCGATGGTCACGGTCTCGAACCCGCGATGGGGATGCTGGCCCACGCCGCGGCGCTGCTCGGAGGGCGCGAACCGCTCCGGTGGCCCGTAGTCGAGGAGCAGGAACGGGCTGAGCGTCCGCGGCTGTTTATCGTACGAGAACAGGCTGTGGACGTGGAAGCCATCGCCGACCCAGTGGGCCGGCGGGCCGCGGTGAATGCTGACGACTTTTTTCATGGTGGGTTCCATTCTAGCGTGACTCCTCGGGATGGATGTCGAGCGTCAGCCGCTGGCCCCGGCGCAGCACCACGACCGGCACGCTTTCGCCGAGCTTCTCCTCGGTCAGCAGACGGTGCAGGTCGTCGAAGCCGGCGACCGGCTGGCGGGCGAAGCCGACGATGATGTCGCCCTGCTCGATTCCGGCCCGACTTGCCGGACCGCCGCGCTCGACCGAGGCCGCCTGCACCGCGCCGTCGCGCTCGAGATTGTAGTGCCGCACCATGCGCCGCGGCAGCACGATGTTCTGGCCCGCGATGCCCAGCCGCGCGCGCCGGACGCGGCCGTGCTTGAGCAGATGCGCGATGGTCACTTTCGCGGTATCGATGGCCGTGGCGAAGCAGATGCCCTGCGCAGGCAGGATCATCGCCGTGTTCACGCCCACCACCTCCCCGCGCGAGTTCACGAGCGGCCCGCCGGAGTTGCCGGGGTTCAGCGCGGCGTCGGTCTGGATCACGTCGTCCATCAGGCGGCCATTCTGCGAGCGCAGCGAGCGCCCGAGCGCCGACACCACGCCGGCGGTCACCGTTGACTGGAAACCGTACGGATTGCCGATCGCGATCGCGAGCTGCCCTACCCGGAGCGCGCGCGACTCGCCGAGCGGGACCGCCGGCAGCTTGTGCCCGGCCACGCGTATGACCGCGAGGTCGGTGTCGGGATCGTCGCCGATCAGGCTCGCCTGGAGCGTCTGGCCGTCGCTGAACGTTGCCCCGATTTCGACGGCACCCGACACGACGTGGCTGTTGGTCGCGATCAGCCCGTCGGGCGTGAACACGAAGCCCGAGCCGCTGCCGCCCACGTCCTGCGCTACCTCGTTGCCCTGGGCGTCGCGGCCGCGCAGGCGCCGCTTGACGTCCAGGCGCACCACGGCCGGGCCGACGGTCTCGGCGACACCCGTGACGGCGCGCGAGTAGGCATCGAGCAGGGCCTCATCGGCGGAAGACCCTAGCGTATGCGTGGGATTGGATGCTTGACCGGCCTCGTCCAGCACAGAAACGGTGCGCCAGCGCGGGATTGGAGAGTTCATCTCCCGAAGATGGGGACGGTGGGCAGCGTATCAACCGCCCAAAGGATGAAGGCGGAAGGATGAAGGATGACCCCACGCTACCGCGTGATGGCCGAGATGACCCGGCTTTTCACTGTCGTCCAGCCGGAACATTCCGGCCGAAGGTAACGAGAGGTCGGGACATGCGGTTGTCGCGCGATGCGCGACGGTCATCCCTCATCCTTCATCCCTCATCCTTCGGCCGTCAGGCCTTGCTGGCCGGCGTGTGCAACGGCGCCCCGCCACCGGCTTCCTCCTCCGGGCGCCGCCGCTCGCGCACGAGCAGCGTGTAGGCGGCAGGAATCACGTAGAGCGTAAGCAGGGTGCCCAGGAGCAGCCCGCCGACGATCACCCAGCCGATGGGACGGCGCGCTTCCGCGCCGGGCCCGATCGCCGCCGCCAGCGGCAGCGCGCCGAGCACCATCGCGCCGGTGGTCATCAGGATCGGGCGCAGCCGCAGCGCCGCGGCCTCGGCGACGGCCTCGAACCGCTCCTTGCCGCGCTCCATGAGCTGGTTGGCGAATTCCACGATCAGGATGCCGTGCTTGGTGATGAGCCCCACCAGCATGATGAGGCCGACCTTGCTGTAGACGTTGAGCGTGCCTCCCGCGCCGAAGGTAAACGCGAGCAACAGCAGGCCGGCGAGCGCGCCCGTCATCGCGAGCGGCACGGTGAGCATGATGACGAAGGGCGAGACGAAGCTCTCGAACTGCGCGGAGAGCACGAGGTAGATGAAAGCAAGCGCCAGCACGAAGATGAGATAGAGCTGCGCCCCGGATTCGCGGTACTCGCGCGACTCCCCGTCGAGCGCGGTTTGCGCCGTCGGCCCGAATTCCTCGCGCGCCGCCCGCTCCAGGAAGCTCAACGCCTGGTCGAGTGTATAGCCCGGCGCCAGGCTGCCCGTGACGATGGCCGCCCGCAGCCGGTTGAAGTGATTGAGCTCCTTGGGCGCCACCGTCTCCCTGAGGCGGACGAGATTCGACAGCTGCACCAGCTGCCCATCCCTCGCGCGCACGTAGATCGAGGTCAGGTCCGTCGGCTGCACGCGGTCCTTGTCCTCCAGCCGCACGATCACGTCGTACTGCTTGCCCTCGCGCTTGAAGCGCGTCACCTGGCGGCCCCCCAGCATGGTTTCGAGGGTGCGCCCGATCGCTTCCACCTCCGCCCCCACGGCGGCGACCTTGTCACGGTCGACATCGACCGCAAGTTGCGGCTTGTTGAGCTTCAGGTCGGAGTCCAGGTTGGCGAGCCCCGGCTCCTGGCGCGCCCGCGCCAGGAGCCGCTCGACTTTCTTGTCGAGCTCCTCGTACGAATTGCCGAAAATCACGAATTGCACCGGCTGGCTGCGGAAGCTCTGCCCGAGCGAGGGCGGGTTGTTGGGAAACGCCAGCACGCCGGGCATCATGCCGAACATCTTCATCCCCACTTCCCGGGATATCTCGACCTGGCTGCGTCTGCGCTCCTCCCACGGCTTCAACCGCACGAAGGAGAGCCCGAAGTTGACGGGATTGGGCCGCTCCAGCCCCGGCGCCACCACGACGAAGTAGCTCGAGATCTCGGGCACGTCTTTGTAGATGGCTTCCCAGATCCGCGCGTAGCTGTCGGTGTACTCCATCGTCGAGCCTTCGGGGGCGAGCATGATGCCGAGGATGAAGCCGCGGTCCTCCAGCGGCGCGAGCTCGGACCTGAGCGCAGCGCCCAGGCCGACCATCGCGACCAGGATCGCCGCGTAGCCGGCCACCACGGTCCTGCGGTGGCGCAGCGCCCACGCCAGCGACCGGCGATAGGCGGCGTTCATCGCCGTGAAGAAGCGCTCCGTGGCGTTGTAGATCGCGCCGTGCCGCGCGTGGTGCTTCAGGAGCTTCGAGCACATCATCGGCGTCAGCGTGAGCGAGACGAAGCCCGACACCAGCACCGCCATGGCGACCGTCAGCGCGAACTCGGTGAAGAGCTTGCCCGTGTTGCCGGTGGAGAACACCAGCGGCACGAACACCGCCGCCAGCGTGATGGTCATCGCCACCACCGCGAACGCGATCTCGCGGCTGCCGAGGATGGCCGCCTTGAACGGCGGCATGCCTTCCTCGATGTGGCGGTGGATGTTCTCCAGCACCACGATCGCGTCATCCACCACCAGGCCGATGGCGAGCACGATGCCGAGCAGCGTCAGGATGTTGATCGTGAAGCCGAATATCCACAGGAAGAAGCAAGCGCCGATCAGCGAGACCGGGATGGTGACGAACGGGATCAGCGTCGAGCGGAACGAGCGCAGGAAGAGAAAGATCACCAGCGTCACCAGCGCCATGGCGTCGAAAATCGCCCGGTAGACCGCCTTGATCGAGGCCTCGATGAAGAGCGAGGAATCGAAGGCGATGAACGTCTTCATGCCCTCGGGCAGCGACGCCTGGATGCGCGGCAGCTGGGCCTTCACCGCCTGCGCCACCGCCAGCGTATTGGCGGTGGACTGCTTGACGATGCCGAGCCCCATCGCGGGGTTGCCGTTCACGCGCACCACGCTGCGCTCGTCCTGGGCGCCCATCTCCGCGCGCCCGATGTCCCGCAGCCGCACCGGGTAGCCGCGCGCCTCGGTGATGATGAGGCTGTTGAACTGCTCGGGCGTCCTCATGTCGGTCTCGGTCAGCACCGTGAACTCGCGCTTGCGGCTCTCGATGCGGCCGGAGGGCACCTCGATATTCTGGCGCCGCAGCGCGTTCTCGACGTCCAGCGGCGTGAGGCCGAAGCCCGCCAGGCGGTCGCGGTCCAGCCAGATGCGCATGGCGTAGCGGCGCGCGCCGCCGATGATGACGCTCGCCACCCCCGGCAGCGACTTGAGCGAGTCGGCGACGTAGCGGTCGGCGTAGTCGGTGATGAAGAGCGCGTCGTGGCGGTCGCTGTAGAACGCGATCCACAGGATGGCCTGGGCGTCGGCCTCGATCTTGGAGACAACGGGCTCGTCCACTTCGTCCGGCAGCAGGCCGCGGACCCGCGCCACCCGGTCGCGCACGTCGTTCGCCGCCGCGTCGATGTCGCGCTCCGGGATGAACTCGACGGTGATCTGCGACACCTCCTCGCGCGAGACCGACTTGACCGTGCGTATGCCCTCGATGCCGGAGAGCGAGTCCTCGAGCGGCTGCGTCACCTGCGATTCGATCACCTGGGCGCTCGCGCCGGTGTACACGGTGCGCACCGACGCCACCGGCGTGTCGATCTTCGGGTACTCGCGCACTGACAGGCGCAGGAACGATATGAGGCCCAGCAGCACGATCGCGAGGCTCATCACCGTCGCGAGCACGGGCCGTCTTATCGAAAGCTCAGGCAGGAACATCAGTCAGCCGCCGCCTCCGGTTGTCGCCTGCGGCCCCAGGCTAGGCCGCGTACCAAAGAACGGCGAAAAAGTGACACGCGGTGCCAGCGATGACGAACATGTGCCACACGAAGTGAAAGTACTTGATGCGTTCCGCCATGAAGAACACGGCACCTGCCGTATAAGCGATACCCCCTGCCACCAGCCAGAAAAGCCCCCACCTTGGCACAAGAGTCAACACCGTATCGGCGGCGATCAGGATCAGCCAACCCATTGCAAGATATACCCACGTCGAGAGGGCCGTGTACCGAACTCCGCCGAGAGCCTTCAGCACCGTACCGACGACGGCGATGCCCCACACGAGCCCGAAAAGAGTCCAGCCCCAGTCACCGCGGAGCACACCGAGGGTAAACGGTGTGTAGGTTCCAGCGATCAGGAAGTAGATCGCCGAATGATCGAGAATCTGGAACACGCGCTTCGCGCGGCACTCCGGCAATGCGTGAAACAGCGTGGATGTGAGATACAGCAGCACCATGGTGGTCGCGAACACGCTCGCGCCTACGATTCCGGTTGCGTCTCCACGCTGGTGAGCGACCACGACAAGAACCGGGAAGGCGCCCAGCGCCGCCAGCAGACCGAGGCCGTGGCTGACACTGTTCGCGATCTCCTCGCCGAGGGACTGTGGGCGCTCCTGTAATTCCAGCACCTTGACCATAGCTGTATCCCGACGCGGGCTAACCGCGGTCAATTGACGGGTTCATTGCAGTTTTCCTTGGTGCCCTGGCGGCTCAATTCTGCTTTTCCTTCGCCTCTTTCGCGTCCTTCGCGACGAGCGGCTTTTCCGGCAGCACCGTCACCGATACTCCATCCTGGAGCTTGAGCTGACCGTCGGTCACCACCAGCTCGCCGGACGAAAGGCCCTTGCGGACTTCGACTTCGCCGGGCGTGCGGTTGCCGAGCTCGATTTCGGTGAGCTTCGTCTTTCCATCGACCACGCGAAACACGAAATTCTGGTTGCCGCGCGGCACGACCGCCTGCTCCGGGATCAGGATCGCCTTGTCGTTGGACCCCAGCTCGAGCGCGACGCGGGCGAACATGCCCGGCCGCAGCTTCTCCCCGAGATTGGGCACGCGTGCGCGCAGCAGTGCGGTGCGCGTTCTCTCGTCCACGGTCGTCTCGACGGCGTATACGCGCCCGCTGAATCTGTCGTTCGGAAAGGCGTCGACCCGCACCGTAATCGGCTGGTCCTTGCTCATCTGGCCGAGATAGACCTCCGGCACGCGGAAATCGAGCTTCATTTCGCTGATCTTGTCGAGCCGCGCGACTTCCGCTCCCGATTGCAGATAGGCGCCGGCGCTCACCTGCCG
Organism: Burkholderiales bacterium; assembly: GCA_044867805.1. GTDB lineage: Bacteria > Pseudomonadota > Gammaproteobacteria > Burkholderiales > SG8-41 > SG8-41. The sequence goes on from JBIOVQ010000030.1 coordinate 6,255, forward strand.
CAGCCCGATGATGCCCGCGAAGGGCGCGCGGATCTCGGTCTTGGCGAGCCGCGCTTCGTCTTCCTGCCGCTTTGCGGTAGCCTTCTTGTACGCCTCGCGCGCGTCGTCCAGCGCCTGCTGGCTGATGAAGGCCTTCTTGTAGAGCTCCTCCGCGCGCTCGGCACGCTGCGCGTTCAGGCGCTCGTCGGCCTTGCTGCCCGCGACCTGCGCCTGGACCTCCGCCGCATCGAGCGAAAGCAGCCGCGCTCCCGCGGCCACCGCCTGCCCTTCGCTGAAATGGATCGCGGCGACCCGCCCGGCCACCT